>NZ_JBHIRY010000093.1:0-517 GCF_042138635.1 Paenibacillus medicaginis
CGAGCCGCTGATTCGTGATGAGGAGGCGATTGCGGCCACTCGCCGCAAAGCCTCCCGATTTGTGCTCGTCTCGACGGTGCCGGAAGCGTTTCAGGGAAGAACGATGGACGCAGCCGCGATCCTCCAGACCTACAAGGGACAAATTCAAGTCGAATGTAACTTTTCGATCTTGAAGGATCCCTATTTTGTCGATGAAATGTATTTGAAGAAGCCGCATCGTGTGGAAGTGTTAGGCTATCTGTTTCTGATCGCCCTGCTCGTATACCATGCTATTCAGAGCAAGGTTCGCAGCCAAACGAGCACACGCAATCCGCTCATCGCGACGACGAAACGAAAGCTGGAGCAGCCTACGACACGGGAGATTTTTCGGCTGCTGGAATACATACAGGTCATCGTATTTCGCATGCCGGACGGCAGTCGTCATCGGCAGATGGGACAGCCGCTTGGCTCCGAGGAGAGAAGATTGCTTGCTATGTTCGGATGGGACGAGTCGCTATACGTGTAAGGGGATGAAAAT
>NZ_JBHIRY010000094.1:0-490 GCF_042138635.1 Paenibacillus medicaginis
AGCTTGTCTCTGCCTACTTCGTAGACAGTGCTTGCGCTTCGCACAAGCCTTTTAGACTTATTCCTAACCGGTAGTGCAAACGCACCTCGTGGTGCTCCTACCTTAGCGTGTTGGAACATCAGGACGGTTGACCTCGCCCCTACAATAAGAGTTATACTCCTGCTGTACCTGTACCGATGTACTCGATTCCTTTGCGGTACAGATTCATAGCACCAATTCGGTCATCGTTAGAGCGATAGTGACAGCTTTGGCATTCAAAGGTGTGCATCTTTTTGTTTCGATTGGCTCGTTCAACATGTCCGCATTTCGGGCAGGTTTGGGAAGTATATTTGGGATCTACTGCGATGACGCCCTGTCCGTTCAGTCGAGCCTTGTACTCCAACATCTCACGGAACTGGTGAAATGCCCAGGAAACCGACACATACCGATGGCGAACACATACTTTTTCCGTAGCGGAACGAACACCTTTTAAATTTTCGATCACAAACAA
>NZ_JBHIRY010000095.1:0-465 GCF_042138635.1 Paenibacillus medicaginis
AGGCATGCAGCATTTCTTTGACGGGACATGGAAATGGGGCACGGCCAAGCTCGTGTACAAACACAAGAAGTGGTTTTTGCATATTTCCATGACCAAGGAGTACCCTGAATTGGATCTTACAAAGGTCAATCACATGGTAGGAATTGACCTGGGAATCAACTTTCTGGCCACCACCTACGACAACCAAAGCCAGACGAGGTTTTATCCTGGTCGAACGATGAAACAGAAACGGGGCCAGTATAAGGTGCTACGCAAACAACTTCAGATGAGACAAACGCCATCCGCTCGAAAACGACTCAAGGAAATCGGTTCAAGAGAAAACCGTTATGTTACCGATGTCAATCATCAAGTAACCAAGGCACTCGTTGAAACGTATCCGAAAGGGACTTTGTTTGTGATCGAAAATTTAAAAGGTGTTCGTTCCGCTACGGAAAAAGTATGTGTTCGCCATCGGTATGTGTCGGT
>NZ_JBHIRY010000096.1:0-461 GCF_042138635.1 Paenibacillus medicaginis
TGCCGGGTGAACAAGATTCCTCAATAATATAGTCCAAATCGGCTCTCACCGATAGGTGGGGGCTATTTGACGTTCACGATTAAAGCCTTAGGAACAAGGATAGAGGAAACCCTATCCTTGTTCCAGCATGAAGAGATTAGAACGAATAAAAATATCTTGCTGAAAATGAAAGAGACGAACTCCATATCGATCCCAAATATTGTACACCCGTTTTCCAAATAACAATGACTGCATCTGAAGGCTTCCATTATCAGCTTTGGAAAAGTTATGAGCATCATTGTCGGTATTTCTTACAGCAATCAGCAATGCTTATTCCAAATTTCGGGTTATCAATTGCCCCTTTTGTCGCACAGTCACCTCTTGTGAGTTCATTGGAGTTTTCCCGCCTCCTCGCTAAATGATGTTGGTTTGAAAAGATAGAACTATGCCGATGCTAGGAATAAACTATGAAAATTCCGATG
>NZ_JBHIRY010000097.1:0-458 GCF_042138635.1 Paenibacillus medicaginis
GTTCGATTGGAATTTCTCCGCTACCCCCACCTCATCCCCGCACTTTTCAACGTGCGTGGGTTCGGGCCTCCAGTGCGTGTTACCGCACCTTCACCCTGGACAGGGGTAGATCACCCGGTTTCGGGTCTACGCCCACGTACTTATTCGCCCTATTCAGACTCGCTTTCGCTGCGGCTGCGGCTTCTCACCTTAACCTTGCACGGGAGCGTAACTCGCCGGTTCATTCTACAAAAGGCACGCCATCACCCATAGATAGGGCTCTGACTTCTTGTAAGCACACGGTTTCAGGTTCTATTTCACTCCCCTTCCGGGGTGCTTTTCACCTTTCCCTCACGGTACTGCTTCACTATCGGTCGCCAGAGAGTATTTAGCCTTGGCAGATGGTCCTGCCGGATTCATACGGGGTTTCACGTGCCCCGCACTACTCGGGATCCGTCTCGGAGGGTGTACCCTTTCAA
>NZ_JBHIRY010000098.1:0-451 GCF_042138635.1 Paenibacillus medicaginis
TTCCATCACAAAACTTTCGAATAACCATGTTAACCCAGCATGTGGTCGAGCCCAACCGACTTTTACGGTTAAGATTTTCCTGCACGTCAAGCATTTGACTCGTGGCAAACGGGCGTGTAGTACCGTTTGGTACTGCCAAAAGTTCAAATGCCTCCAGGTACGGTCCTCGTCTACGATGTCAAATACTTTGCATGGCTTCCCACAATCCGGGCAAGCAAATGCTGCACCTCGTCTAAAATTCAGACCCACATGGAGCAGCAATTCTTTCTTGTCCAACTCGCGGTAACTGACAAACCAAGGCTCCTCCATACTTAGAGCTGCTTGGAACAGATCCAGTTCTTCTTGCGTTTTTTCCATTATAATTCTTACCCCCGCATCGGAATTTTCATAGTTTATTCCTAGCATCGGCATAGTTCTATCTTTTCAAACCAACATCATTTAGCGAGGAGGC
>NZ_JBHIRY010000099.1:0-449 GCF_042138635.1 Paenibacillus medicaginis
AGCTTGGGGGAAGGCTGTCCGCTTTTGCGGACCGAGCCCCGCACCATCGCTTCCTCTTCCCTCGCGCTTTGAAAATACACCTGCACCGCGTCACCCAACTGCGGCATGACATACAGCCCGCTGCTGCCTTCCGCCGTATAGGGCGACTCAAAAGGAAGCCATACCGCCAGGCTTTTATCCTGGATTTCGTCGATATCCAGATGCACGCGTACCCGATCCTTTTGCACGTCGATGATTTTCCCGTCCAGCGAAACGCCCGTTATCCGGTCATTCAGGTAGAACGGCTGCCGGATGCCGGACTCCAGACGCAGCGTATAAGTATGTACGAGAGTGCCGTCCTTCAGGGCAGATACCGCTGCGGCCACCGCCAGCTCCTTGCCCCGGAAGTTCACCTTGTCCCCCAGGTTCAGCCACTTCTCCGTTTCGACCTCATAATAGGTAAAATCCGC
>NZ_JBHIRY010000100.1:0-446 GCF_042138635.1 Paenibacillus medicaginis
TAAATCCGGGCCGATGAAGGCTGGCAACAGACTGGAGGAGAAAACCCGGATGAGTATGCGTCTTGGGGATTTTTTTTGAAGGCCATCAGCCAGAAAGAAAACAGTGTCGTATACCCTGCTCTCACTCCAAAAGAGGAGAGATAGAGGCCAAGGGAACGTGCTTCGTCAAAGACTGTGAGTGTTCGTGAGTGGAGATCGTAAGCGCCGTAACCCGTGAGCGTTTGACCAAGAGGGTGCGTCCCGCCGAGAGCGAAAGAACGCTTGGGGATACAGGCAAACGGGCGACCTGAGTACATCCAAGTCAGCAGGAGCGATTGAATTTTTTTTTCTAACACGCAGTTGCCGGGATGGAACAAGAAAGGAATCGAAATCTGTAGCGGAAACAAGACCAGCTTGGTGAGTAGCGGTAAAGGTGGTGAAACACCAATGAAACCGAAAAGACGTTA
>NZ_JBHIRY010000101.1:0-426 GCF_042138635.1 Paenibacillus medicaginis
GTGAACGTCAAATAGCCCCCACCTATCGGTGAGAGCCGACTTGGACTATATTATTGTGGAATCTTGTTCATCCGGCAGTCCGCCGGAAGCGAAGCTGACCAAGGCAGAAACGGTTCCAGCGTGTTGGTATCCAGCGGGCCGTGAAGCTGCGGCAACTGCTCGAAGAGATACTTCAAATAGTGATACGGATGCAGCCCGTTCTCCTTCGCGGTCTCGATCACGCTGTAAATCGTTGCGCTGGCTGTCGCACCGCGTGGCGTATTCGCGAACAGCCAATTTTTACGCCCGATCACAAACGGCTTGATTGAGCGTTCGCTGCGATTGTTGTCCAGCTCCAATCGACCGTCTGCCAAAAACGCCGTTAGCTTCTCCCACTGGTTCAAGCTGTAGGCAATCGCTTGTCCTGCCAGACTCTTGGGCAGGGTC
>NZ_JBHIRY010000010.1:0-168139 GCF_042138635.1 Paenibacillus medicaginis
CGCTTGGCTCCGAGGAGAGAAGATTGCTTGCTATGTTCGGATGGGACGAGTCGCTATACGTGTAAGGGGATGAAAATCGAAGTCGCTTCGGTAGCTGAGAAGAACTCCCGATTCTCAATTTAATTACTGCTTGTTCGGTCAGGTTTGATTTGTGCTGTTCGCTGATGGCTATCCCAAAACACGAGGAAAATCAATCCAAGTTCACCTTAGCAGGGTGCGAAATGTGAGTTAATGTTGTCTCTGCCTCGGCCTTTCCCGTTTATACTGATCCTGACTGTCTAGATTCAGTGTAGTATTATATATCATCTGTTGTAATTACCTTGAAATATTTATCTAAAAAAAGAGCAATCCAAGGAAATCTTCCTGGGGCTGCTCTTTTTGGTTATTCTCTATTTCATTAATTATTCGGTTATTCTTTAACAGCTTCAAGTGCTTTACTGATCATGTCACTAGCATCAGTGCGGGTAAGTTCAACTTTTGGATTGAATTTGCCTTCCTCATCCAATTTAACAATCTCTAACGCAATTGCAGTTTGAATCATACCTGAATAGGAAAGATCGATTTGATCATTATCTTTGATTTCAACCGGTACTAATTTGATCATTGGCAATTTGCCGTTTGTTTGCAGCGTGTGAACCAGTAAATAGGTAAACGATTCACGAGTCAGCTTCGTGTTAGGATCAATATTGACATCAGTTGGCGCATATACGCTCGCAAACGCATCCTTAATCAGTTGAACACCTTCCGTAGTGGAGAGAGATTCATTATTAACGACAGGAGCCGGGTGAGCTTTCAAATATTCTATTGCATTGTAAATTTCTTCAGCGGCTTCCGCCCGTGTAATGTTCTTTTGCGGATGGAACGAGCCGTCTGCATCCAGCTTGATGATACCATAGGCAAGTCCGCGTTGAATGGCGCCAGAATATTCGACATTCAGTTGATCCTGATCCTGAATCTCCACAACAACCGGTTTGATCAATGGCAGTTTCCCATGTGCCTCCATCGCCAGAATAAGCTCGGCCGTGAACGCCTCACGTGTCATTTGGGCACGGGGATCCAGGTCCTTATCGAGCGGAACCCCGTTAGCTCCGGCAGTAATCAGCGCATTTGCATACCAGGCATGATTATCGGCTTTTGAAAAATAATTCGTCGCTTTAGGTTCAACCAGGAATCTGATGCCATCCAAATTGAGTCCAAACGCATTCACAATAAGTTGAACGCTTTGTGCAGCAGAGAGGGTAGTCTGTGGAGCAAACAACTCAGATGTGACCCCGGATACGATACCTCTTTGTTGCAGGCTGATAATTTTGTCCTTTGCAGAGATGCTGTTCAAATCTGTAAAGGAGCTTGAAGCAGCAAAGCTTTGTCCCATTAAAGCCGAAGAAATTAAAGCCGCCGCTGCAGATACTGTCATCATTTTATATACTATTTTCACTGCATTCACCTCATCATATAGTGTTGAGAAGCAAGTTCTCGTTACACTAAACGGCTAGAGATTTAAAAAGGTTGCACACAGGTGATTAATTTTATTATTTCCGGATATAAATCTCTTTGCTATTAAATTCTCCGATTGAATTCTTTTAACAATTGGTAATATAATGAATACAGGCAGTTGGACAAGAGAGAAATCGATCCATGTGCGTTTATCCTTAACCAGCTGTCTCATTATTTCAAGGGCAAAGGAGCAGAGGAAACCTATGTGTACAACCCATGTTCTAAGCGTTCCAAGCGCAAAAGCACCTTTTGAAAAGACAACCATCGAGCGGAGAGAGTTACGGCCTGACGACATTTTGATCGATATTAAGTATTGCGGGATTTGTCACTCGGATATTCACATTGCCCACAATGATTTTGGCAACGCGGTTTATCCCATGGTCCCAGGTCATGAAATTGCAGGGGTCGTATCCGCTGTAGGATCAGCTGTGACAAAATTCGCTGTGGGAGATCGTGTTGGTGTCGGTTGCTTTGTCAACTCTTGCGGAGAATGCAAATTCTGCCTGCGAGGTGAGGAGCAATTTTGTACTAAAGGCGTAGTTATTTCATTTAATTCTACAGACTACGACGGGAATCTTACATATGGCGGATACAGCCAACACATTGTGGTAAAAGAACATTTTGTTGTTCGTATCCCGGACAGCCTGGATCTGGCTGCAGCAAGCCCGCTATTATGCGCCGGTATCACCACGTACTCCCCGTTAAAACACTGGAACGCAGGTCCTGGGAAGAAGGTCGCTGTTCTGGGGATGGGCGGTCTCGGTCATTTGGCCGTTCAATTTGCCCATGCCATCGGTGCTGAAGTCACTGTCTTGAGTACAAGTGCGAATAAAAAAGATGAAGCTGTGAGTTTTGGCGCAGATCATTTCTATACTACCAGTGACCCCGCGACATTCAAGGAATTGGCTGGTCACTTTGACATCATCATCAACACCGTGTCGGCAAATATTGATGTTGATGCGTATCTATCCCTGCTGGAAGTAGATGGATCACTTGTAACTGTTGGGCTGCCAAGTAAACCGGAACAGTACAATATTTTCTCCCTGTACGCTGGACGTCGCAGCATTACGGCTTCAAATGTTGGTGGCATGAGAGAAACACAGGAGATGCTCGATTTTGCTGCAGAGCATGGTATTGCTCCCAAGATTGAGATCATCCGTGCCGATCAAGTGGATGAAGCGTATGAGCGAGTTCTGAACAACGATGTGCGTTACCGGTACGTGATTGACATGGCCACTCTGTAAACAATAAAAGAGCACATAACTATAAATATGTCAACTATTGGGCAGGCCTATGCGAAAGCGCATAATCCTGCTTGAGACCCGCCTTGGTGTTACATGCACCAAGGCTTTTTTCATGTAAAGCCGTCACAAAAAAACGTCTATCGACGTCCTTCAAAAAAAATATGTTTCTAACGACAAACTTTTGAAGATTTCGACAGGAATATTATTTTATAATTTCATCAGATCATCAATTCTATAATTTTTTTCAATTTATTCTTTTATATTTCAAGGAGATGGAATGGTTGAAAAGAGAGAATGTAGAAAACATCGTTGCTTTATCGCCCAATCAGGAAGGAATTTTATTTCATTGCATTCATGAACAAGGCAGCCCAAACTACTTTGAGCAATTAAACATCTCCTTGACCGGAAGCATCCGGATCGCTGATTTTCAGGAAGCCTGGAACATCGTGGTACGTGCCAACGAATCTCTTCGCTCCCAATTTCGCTGGTCGGGTCTGAGGCAGCCGGTGCAAATTATTTTGAAAAATAGCATACCCGAAATTCGGATGGATGTGCTGGCAGGGAAAGATCCGCTGGATGCAAGAGAAGAATTGCAGCGCATTATGGCTGATGATATGGAACGCGGGTTCCGGCTGCAGGAAGAAGTACCTTTCCGAATCAGGCTCATTCAAGTAGAAGCCAATCAATATCAGATGCTCATCAGCAGTCATCATATTTTGTTTGACGGCTGGAGCACGGGCATTCTTCTGAAGGAATTCTGGCATGCCTACCACAAACTGCGCCAGGGCCAGGAGCCTATTGTGCCTCCCAAAAGAAAGAAGCTGGACTACCTCAAATGTATACATAACCTGAATTTTGTCGAAGAAACGGCTTATTGGAGCAAGACTTTGACTCATGCCGGACATGCTTCGATTACACCCTCTGTGAAAAGCAAACATAAATGGAAAAAAGAAATGCTGCAAGAAACACATGTAATGTCTCCGGAGCAGACTCTGCGGTTAAAGCGATTTGCAATGGAGAATCAAATGACGATAGCCGGCTTGTGTTATACCGCTTGGGCATTGGTTTTACAAATGTATACAGGCCGCAGGGATGTGCTCTTCGGCACCACGCTTTCCGGCCGGAATATCCCTTTTGAGGGTATAACGGATATGGTTGGATTATTCGTCCAGACCGTACCTTTTCGAGTGAAGCTGGATTATGCTGCGGCCGGCTCACAGCTTCTCGGACAAGTTCATCAATCTCTGCTGGATTGCGAACGGTACAGCTTTTACCCCTTGACAAGCATCATGAAGGAGCTGGCCGGGAAGGGACAGAACGGCGAATTCGACACGCTGTTTGTCGTTCAGAATTATCCCTTGTTCCAGTTTGAAGCGCTTGGCGGCGAAGAGTTAGCGATTTCGTCTCATTCGATAAGAGAACATTCCCATTATCCGATAACGGTAGGCATTCAGACGTTTGCGGACATCCGGATTTCCGTGTCTTATCGGACCGATCAGTTTGAGAGCCAGTTTATCCAGGGCATGATTGTGGACTTTGCTTTCTTCCTCAACCATTTGCATGATCTGAAAGAAAGAACAGTTAACCACCTTCTGGACTTGCATCAAGGGGAATTATGGCTGAGGCAGCGGCGGTCTGACGTTCCCCATACGGACGATCAGGGGAGTGAACCCTGCAACAGCAGCTGGCCTTCGGACCAGCTTTATCCGGTGCTGTTCGAAAATCAGGTCAGTCAGAGTCCTGATCAGGTGGCGGTGATATTTGGAGAAGACAACTGGACGTATAGCCGGATCAATAACCGGGCGAATCAGCTTGCGCTCAAGCTGCAGGAAATCGGGGTCGGACCCGAGGTGCCGGTAAATCTTTTTATGGAGAGATCGGTTGACCTGTTTGTCTCCGTGCTCGCCATTCTCAAGGCAGGGGGGGCTTTCGTGCCGATAGACCCGGAGCTTCCTGCAGACCGCATCATGGACATCCTGGAGGATACTCGTTCACCGTTCATCCTGGTGGATCATCACACCCGGGAGCTTCTTAACCAATTCAGTTTGGAAAGCAACATCGTGAATGTTTCGGAGCTGGAAGAAGGACACCGGACTTATGCAAACGTAAAGGCAAGCCGCTCTGCCCGCGATCTGGCCTATGTGCTCTATACATCGGGAACATCCGGCAAGCCCAAAGGTGTCATGATTGAGAATCGCAACCTGGTTCATTTTATTCAATCATTTGACCGCAAGCTCCAGTGGTCTCGGAGCAAAGTCATGCTGGGACTGTCCACCTTTTCATTCGATATTTTTATTGTGGAAATGCTGCTCCCCCTGCTGAAGGGAATGAAGATCGTAATGGCAGATGCGATCCAACAAAAGGACCCGATTCGCTTATGCGAACTGATTGAACGCTCTGGCATTCATATTATTCAATTAACTCCTACAAGGCTGAAAACGCTGCTCAGCCATTCCGGCAATGTCAAGCGGCTGCAGGGGGTAACGGATGTACTGCTTGGAGGAGAGGCGCTGCCGAAGCAGCTTGTCCGTTCTCTGCGGGAGAAGCTGCCTGCTGATATTTACAATCTGTATGGGCCAACGGAAACGACGGTTTGGTCTACCGTGAACCGTTTCGACGAACCGGACACCATCTGCATTGGAACGGCGATTGAGGATGTGAACATTTATGTTATGGACGAGGCCGGACGAATCAAACCGTGCGGGGTTCCCGGCGAAATATGCATTGGCGGAAAAGGCGTTGGCCGCGGCTACTGGAACAACCCGGAGCTGACCCGTGAGCGGTTCGTTCCCGACCCGTTTGCTCCCGGAGCATGGATGTACCGTACGGGAGATTTGGGCCGCTGGACCTCCGAGGGACAGCTTGATTTCCTTGGACGGATGGATCGTCAGGTCAAGATCAGGGGGTATCGGATTGAACTGGCTGATGTCGAATCGCATTTGTTATCTGCTCCCTCCGTGGCTGCGGCTGCTGTTATTGTGAGGGAACAAGAGGGCACCGAGCCTTATTTATGCGCTTATGTTGTGGGAGAAGCAGGGGAATTCTCGTCCACACAGCTAAGGGAGCATATGCAGTCCAAGCTGCCGGATTACATGGTGCCCAGCTATTTTGTTCCTGTTGAGAAGCTGCCCCAGAACCAGAATGGCAAGCTGGATATCAAAGCCCTGCCTCTTCCGGTTCAGGAAGCAGCACGGCCCGGTAAGGACAGTCATCTATTTGCGCCACGAAGTGAACTGGAGCATATCCTCCTGCATTTATGGCAAGAAACACTTTCGCTACAGGGCAATGTTTCGTCAAACACACATTTTATGGACCTTGGCGGACATTCGCTGCAGGCCATGTATCTGGTTATGGGTATTCAGAAGGAGCTGGGAATTGAAATTACCGTACAGGAAATTTTTCGGTATCCGACCCTTGGAGAGCTTGCCGCATTGCTGGCCGCAGCCGTTGACGGGAAGTTTCGTCTTCCAGCCATCGTCCCGGCAGCCGAAGCGCAGGACTATCCATTGTCCAGCGCGCAGCTTGCCATGTATATAAGCACCCAGTGGGAGGACGAGCTTACCTCCTACAACCTGCCATTTAGGATTGAAATGAAGGGCTCAGTCGATCACTACAGAGTTGAAGAAGCGTTCCGTACCTTGATTCAGCGCCATGAATCGCTGCGCACCAGCTTTCATGCTGTGGGCGGGGAAATCCGGCAAATCGTACATCGTCAGCTCCCGTTTGAGCTGGAATATGCAGAGGTTGATGCAGAAGGACTGAAGCGTCAGCTCACCGGTTTTATCCATCCTTTTGATCTGCAACAGGCACCTTTGTTCCGGGTAAAGCTGCTTCGCCTCGACGAAAGCTCTTATGTGCTGCTGGGAGACCTGCATCACATCATTACCGACCATCATTCTGTTCGTCAGCTCATGCAGGAGTTTATCACACTGTATCAGCAGCAAAACTGCGCCCCTGTGCAGTTGCAATACAAGGATTACGCTCTTTGGGAGAGTGCGGTTCGCAAGACAGAGGTATATGCCGAGGCCGAGCAATATTGGCTGTCGGTCGTTCATGATGCACCGGCTCCGGCGGCGCTGCCGCCCGATGTTGCCCATTCCCTTCACAACAAAGGCGGAAGCCAGCTTGCGTGGCCGTTTCCCGCAGAACTGGCCGATAAGCTGGTCTCGCTCGCCCGGCTGCACAAAACGTCAATATTTACAGTGTTGCTGACAGCCCATTACATTCTAATGCACAAGTATACCGGTCAGGAGGATGTGACCGTAGGGATTCCATTATCGGGGCGCTGGCAGCCGGATATGGATGCCGTAAGCGGAATGTTTGTCAATACGCTGCCGCTGCGCAATGCACCTGTTGCTGATATCTCTTTTTCCAGGCTGCTCTCCCAGGTCAGACAATCCATGCTGCGGGCCATGCAATATCAATTTTATCCGCTTGCTGACCTGGTTCAAAAACAGAGGCAAGCTTCTCCCGGGCTGCAACCGTTCTTCCGCACCGTATTTACGATGCTGTCTAATGAGGAGCGCCTGGATGTGCCGGGCGTGGAAATGATCATGAAGCCGCTGCATCATGGGCAAAGCAAGTTTGATCTTACCGTAACGGTACTGGCAACAGATCAGGTGCCCGTCAAGCTCATGATTGAATATGCACACCATCTGTTCGCGGCAGACAGTGTACATAAATGGGCGGAACGGTACATGCATGTTCTGGAGCAGGTGGCTGCGCAGCCGGAGCTGGTGCTTTCTGAAATCAAGGTTCATGAGGAGCCGGGACCGGTTCCCGAACGGTATGAAGAAGTGGACTTTCAATTTTAACGGCGAAGGAGCATATGGGTGTGTCCAACCAACTGTATAGTGAAAAGGCTTTGCTTGCAGCGAGTATGCGCGATCAGAAAGAAACGCTGATCCGGCTTGTATCTGAGGAATTGCCCAAGCCGGTTGTACCTTATGACCGTTTGTCGCAACCGTCGTTGGCTCCAGTCCGGTCAGAGTTATCCAGACATGTCGTTACGGCCTGGCTTCCCGAATTCTCCGCCCAGGAGCTTATCCGCATAAGCAATGGCTCGAACGCCAATCTGCACGCGCTGGCCGCGGCGGCAGCTTCCGTGCTGGTCTACAAGTATTGCGGGGCGGATTATTTTCTGCTGGGCATTCCGGCTGTCTTTATCCCCGTAAACGTAAGGCAGGACGATACATTCAAGGAGCTTTTGCTGAAAATCAGGAAGGGTTTGAGCCAGTCACAGGAATATGCCCGTTATCCGCTTGAAGTGTTGGCCGGTGAGCTGGGAATGCCCTGGGAAGGTACAGATAATCCATTCTTTGAAATTGCCGTGATGCTCGAAACGGTTCATGGTCTGGCATGGATGGACGATATAGGTGCGGCCTTTGCCTTTTCCCTGAATGTTCATGCCGATTCCGTTCAAATCAAGCTGTACTATGATCCGGGCCGGTACGCGGAATCCTCGGCCTGGCGGGTTATGGATCAATATATGGTGCTGCTTCAGAATGTCCTGCTTCAGCCGGATCAGCCCATTGTCGGCATTTCCATGATGGATACTGACTCGCTGTCCTTGCTTGCACAGGAAATGAGCGTAGATTTTGCAATGCCTGAGCCGTCCTTGCTGCATGAAATGTTCGCCAGCACAGCTTGCAGTGTACCGAACCATACTGCACTTGTATGTGGCAGCGAGAAACTGACATATGGAGAGCTTAAGCACCGTGCTGACTGCATTGCCTCTGCCCTGCAAAAGGCAGGTGTGAAGCGTGGCACCATCGTTGCCATCCGGGTTGAACGATCATTTGACATGGTGGCGGGAATCCTGGGTATTTTGAGCGCAGGAGGAACGTATCTGCCGATTGAGCCCGGACTTCCTGCGGAAAGATTCCGCTATATGCTTGAGGACTCGGGAACGGCCTTTTTGGTGACGGTCAGCAGCCTTGAAGCTCCCGCAGCATGGGGAAGCGGAACGAACATTCATTTGGATGAAATGGTGTGGAACTCTGCAGAGGAATGGGTTCCGCGCGGGGAGACGTGCTTCGGGGACGATGTGTCTTCCGCAGACCCGGCATACATTATTTACACTTCGGGAACGTCGGGCCAACCGAAAGGAACCGTGATTCGGCATGGCGAAATTACAAGTCTTCTTCAGCATACGCTGCCGCTGTTTTCGTTATCTGCCAAGGATCGGTGGACCCTGTTCCATTCCTTCAGCTTTGATTTCTCGGTATGGGAAATGTTCGGGGCGCTTGTGACAGGGGCAACACTTATCATTGTGCCGGAATCCATTGTAAAGGATACCCGGCGTTTCGCTGATCTGCTGGCCGCAGAGAATGTGACGGTGCTGAATCAGACGCCTTCGGCATTTTATCGGCTCATCCAGGAAGAAGCTATACAGGAATGGAGTCCGCGTTATGTGATTTTTGGCGGCGAAGCGCTGACGCCCGGCAAGATTGCGGCATGGGCAGAGCGTCATCCAAATTCTGAACTGATTAATATGTACGGCATTACGGAGACCACCATTCATGCGACCTATAAAAAGCTGCTGCCCGCAGACCTGCGCTCCTCCGCCAGCAACATAGGTCATCTTTTACCGCATTTGCGGGGCATGGTGGTGGATCGTGACCTGCATCCGGTCCCTTGCGGCGTACCGGGAGAACTGTGGATTGCCGGGCTGGGTGTAGCCGAGGGTTATCTTGGCAAACCGGAACTGACAAATGCCCGGTTTGTCAGACACCCCTTGATGGGCGAAACACGGTTCTACCGTTCAGGAGACCTGGTGAGGCAGCTTGCAAACGGTGAATTCGAGTATTTGGGCAGAATGGATCAGCAGGTCAAAATTCGCGGGTATCGCATCGAGATTGGAGAAATTGTAGAGCAGCTTCTGCAGTATCCACATATCGCCGACGCGGTCGTAATAACGCAGAAGGATAGCATGGGAAACTCGGAGCTTGCCGCCTATCTGGTATGCCGTGGCACAGTTACTGATGAGGAAATTCGCTCACATCTGGAGAACCGCTTGCCTGCATATATGATCCCGTCCCATTTCTACGAGACAGAATCCATGCCTCTGACCCTCAACGGCAAGCTGGATCAGAAAAAGCTGCTGTCTGTTCGCCGCAGGCTGCAAAGCAATACCGTTTATATGCTTCCAAGAAATGATGTTGAACAGACCGTATACGAGATCTGGAAAAAATACGTGCCTCAGGATGTGGATTTTGGCATTCATGACTCTCTGTTCCACATTGGAGGACATTCCCTGACCGCTTCCCTGATTGTGAATGAGCTAAATCGCGATTTCGGATGCAATCTTACGTTACGAACTATTTTCGAGCATTCAACGGTTGAAGCTCTGTGCCGTGAAATGCGGCAATATGTTGACCATGCGTACACCCCGATTCCGTCCATTGGGGAACAAGAGCATTACATCTGTTCTTCCGCTCAGGAGCGTATCTATTTTCATCAAGCTGCAGCCGAGGATTCAACGCTATATAACATGCCGGTCAGGCTGGACATTCATGGTCCGCTTCATGAAGCGCAACTGGAAAAGGCCTTGCAAGCGCTTGTGGCAAGACACTCTGTGTTGCGTACTTATTTACACATCGTGCAAGGTTATCCGTGCATGTGCACGGCGCCCACTCTGCGCCAGGAGCAATATTTGGAAGTAGTGCCGCTGGATGAGGCAGAGCTTGAAGGTTATCTGCGCCATTTTGTCCAACCGTTCGATCTCCTGGCTGCTCCGCTGTTCAGAGTGAAGCTGCTGAAGCTGTCCGAGACCCGCTGCATGCTCTTGTTTGATCTTCATCATATGATTGCGGATGGGGCGACACTGGATATTTTGCTGCGGGATCTGCTGCTCCTGTATGAAGGACAAGCACTGGAACCGCTGATGGTGGAATACAGGGACTATGCTGCCTGGCAGAAAAAAGAGCTGATGAGTGCGGATATGACTGTGCATCAAGCCTACTGGCTGGAGCAGTTCCGGGATGAGGTTCCGCTGCTGGCCTTGCCGACGGATTATCCGAAAAGGAGCTATCCTGACGTACAGGGGGATGTGCTTATATCCTCATGTGCACCGGACATGCTGGAGCCGTTGCAGGAACTGGCCCGGCAGCACCATACCACACTGTTCACGGTTATGCTGACCGCCTTTTATGTTCTGCTGCACAAGTATACCAGCCAGGAGGACATCGTGGTGGGTACACCGGCCGAAGGGCGTGAACATGTCGAGCTGAAGCAGCTTGCCGGCGTATTCGTCAACTCGCTGGCTTTACGAAGCCAGCCTTCAGGAAGCAAAACATTCGTGCAATTGCTGGAGGAAGTCAAAAGCACCGTCATAGCGGCTCTGGAACATCAGGCCTATCCGTTCGAGCAGCTTGTATCTAAAGTGGGAGCATCGCGGGATCTGAACCACAATCCGCTATTTGATGTCTGGTTCGCCCTGCAATCATCCACCGAGCCCAAGCGTTGCGGAGCATTACGGATCAAGGCTGCTGCTCTTGCATCCGGAATATCCAAATTCGACCTCAGCCTGTACGCTGTGATCCATAGCAATCATACATTTGATCTCATGTGGGAATACAGAACCGGTTTGTTCCGCGCTGAAACGATTCGGCAGATGTCGCATCATTTTGTCATTCTGCTGAGAGAGTTGGGCATGCACGCTTCGCGTCCATTGCAGAACATCACACTGTTGTCGGAAGCGCAGCATGATCAAATCATCCGGACATGGAATCCTGACCCGTCCCATTATCCGGTCGAGGCCGGTATTCATGTGCTGTTTGAACAAATGGCCGCCGCTGTGGGCGGACAGATTGCACTTGAGACACCACTAACGAGCCTGACCTACGAGGAACTGAACGGAATGGCCAATACGTTGGCGCAGCGGCTCAGAAGCAAAGGAGTAGGCCGGAATACACTGGTCGGGATCCTCCTTGGCCGCAGCCACCACTTGCTGGTTGCGATCATGGCCGTGCTGAAGGCAGGCGGCGCTTACCTGCCCATCGATCCCGGCTTTCCGGAGGAGCGCATACGCCATATGCTGCAAAACAGCCGGGTCAAGCTTGTGCTGTCGGATCATCTGGATGGGTTGAACGGTTGGGGAGAGAGCAACATCGGTGAAGTGCTGCTGCTTCACGATGAGCAGACCGCATATGATGGAGAGAGTGCTAACCCTGAGCCGATCAACGAACCTGGGGATATGGCTTATGTCCTGTACACTTCCGGCTCCACCGGGTCACCCAAAGGGGTGGTTATTACCCATGACAATCTTTTCAATTTCATCCATGCCATGAGTGAACAGATCGAATGGCCTGCAGGCTCCGGCGTACTGGCGTTGACGACGGTATCCTTTGACATTTTTTTTGTTGAAATGCTGCTGCCCTTGTTTAAAGGAATGAAGGTTATCATGACCGATGAAGCCATGCAGCAGGACCCGGAGCTGCTGGCCCGTCTGGTACGGGACAAGCCTGTGCATACACTACAGTTGACGCCGTCCCGCTTGTCTATGCTGCTGAATCACCGCCATGGGGTGGAACTGCTTCGCCAGGCAAAGCAGATTCTCGTCGGGGGCGAACATTTTCCGCTGAAGCTGCTTGCCGGACTTCAGAATTGCACGATGGCCAGAATTTACAATATGTATGGTCCGACAGAGACCACCATCTGGTCTACGGTACAGGAATTGACTGCCTCCACCCGTAATGACATAGGCAGGCCTCTGGCCAACACAGGGCTTTATGTATTGGATTCACAAGGACAGCTCGTACCTCCGGGTATTCCGGGAGAGCTGTATATCGGAGGCAAGGGTGTAGCAAAGGGTTATTTCGGAAACGAGCTCCTGACGAATGAACGATTTATACCCAACCCGTTTACAGGCGAGGGGACGATGTATCGAACCGGAGATCGGGTCCGGTGGCTGGATGACGGTTGTTTGATGTATTTGGGAAGGCTGGACCACCAGGTCAAAATACGGGGATACCGCATCGATACGGAAGAAGTGCAGGAAAGCATGATGTCGTGTGAAGGCGTTGCCCAGGCACTTGTGGCGGCGGAGTCCAGCCAGGAGAACGGAGGCAGACTGGTCGGTTATTACACGGCTGTAAGGGCATGTTCACCAAGGCAGGTCAGGCAGCATTTAATGGATTTGCTCCCGGCTTATATGATTCCCGGACGATTGGTGCAAATTGCTTCATTCCCGCTGACACCGAACGGCAAGCTTGACCGCAAGAAGCTGCAGACAGCAGAGATGATTCAGGATC
The DNA here is from genome assembly GCF_042138635.1 of Paenibacillus medicaginis. Classification (NCBI taxonomy): domain Bacteria; kingdom Bacillati; phylum Bacillota; class Bacilli; order Caryophanales; family Paenibacillaceae; genus Paenibacillus; species Paenibacillus medicaginis. The sequence continues at coordinate 12,992 of NZ_JBHIRY010000010.1, forward strand.
AGGAGGAGGAACGGGAGAACACGGAGGCGGCAACGGACGGGGAGCGGCAAATGGCCGCGATCTGGTCCGAAGTGCTTGAACTGACCGGGCCGTTCAGCCCGACAGACTCTTTTTTTGAACTGGGAGGCAACTCGCTGCAGGCCAGTTCCATTCTGCTGATGATTCATGAACGCATGGGTGCGGAGATATCCTTGCGCCAGTTTTTCCAACAGCCTACAGTCAGGGCATTGAGCGCATTGGCCGAATCTTCGTCCAAAAGCAAAATCATGGCCATTCCAGCAGCGACTGCCGCAGACAGCTATCCGTTATCCTCGGCCCAAAGACGAATGTATTTCCTGTACGAGCTGGAAGGTGAGGGCATTTCCTATAACATGCCGCTGATGGTCAAGATCAAAGGCAGGCTGGATCACGAACGGCTTTCCAGGGCTCTGGATGAGATGACCCGGCGTCATGCATCCTTGCGTACCCGCTTTGAAACGGTAAACGGGAGACCGGTTCAACGCATCGTGCCTGATGCGCAAATTCCGGTGTCGTATCGGCAAGCAGCTACAGGCACGGAGCTTCAGGATATGGTTTCGGAATTTATTCAGCCTTTTGCGCTGGATAAAGCTCCGCTCGTGCGGCTATGCATCGCTGCCACTGCAGAGGAAGAAAGCGTATTGATGCTTGATATGCACCATATTATTGCAGATGGAATCAGTACCGACATTTTCGTGCGGGATATGCTTGCACTGTATCAGGGACAAGAGCTTGTCCAGCCCCCAACAGTGGATTACAAGGATTACAGTCTGTGGCAAAGCCAGCTGGTACACACCGATCTGTACCGGACCCAGGAAAAATTCTGGCTGGATGCACTGGGGGGAGAGCTGCCGATTCTGAACCTGCCGATTGACCGGCCAAGACCGCCAGTTAAAGGATATGACGGCGGAACCGTCAAAACCAGTGTGCTGCCCGAGCTTCGCCACAAGCTTAACCGTACTGCGGCAAACCATGGCGTGACTTTAAATACCTTGCTGCTCACAGCATATTATACGCTGCTGTTCCGCATCACCGGCCAGGAGGATATCATTGTGGGATCGCCCTTTGCCAATCGTCAACAGGCGGATATCCGGGAAGTGATCGGCATGTTTGTCAATACGGTCGCCCTTCGTTCCTGCCCTGTGGCGGACAAAACGGTAAGACAGTATGTGCATGAAGTAGCGGACCTGCTATTGCTCGCTCAAGAGCATCAGGAGCTGCCTTTCGAGCATCTGATCGAGAAGCTGAATCTGCCGCGCGATATGAGCCGCAATCCGCTATTTGATACGATGTTCAGCTACCAGTCCAAGCCATTGCCATTACCTCAGTGGCCGGAGCTGCGTGTTGAGCCGTATATGGTTTCATTTCCGGTATCCAAGTTTGACTTGTCCCTGAATGTTATAGAAACCTCTGAGGACATGCTGCTTGAGCTGGAATACAGCGCAGAGCTGTTTATGGCAGAGACGGTGCATCGTTATATGGATTATTACATTCAAATATTACTGGCCTTTACGGAAGGGCCGGACCAGTTGCTCGGAGAGATTGAATTTCTGCCGTTGGAAGAGAAGAGAAGGCTGCTGTCCGGATTTCACCGTCTGCTTGCCGAACCGTTGCTTGTCGAACCTTCCGCCAACGGTGAGGACTTTTATACGCTGTTTGAACATACGGCACAGCAATATGCTCTTCAAACGGCGCTGGTATACGAGGGACGGTCTCTTACTTACGCTGAGCTGGAGCGGCGTGCCGCCGTGCTTGCCTGTGTTCTGCAATCCAGGGGAGCAGGGCGAGGCAGCAAGGTGGGTGTGCTACTGGAGCGATCCATGGAGGGTATAGTTGCCATCCTGGCGGTATTGCGGACAGGCGCAGCTTATGTTCCGATAGATCCGGCCTATCCGGAGGAACGGGTGGCGCATATGTTGAGCGACAGCGGGGCGGAGTGGCTGATCTGCCATGCAGACAGCACACGGTCCGTGTCGTCTTCCATATGCTGTATCCCGATTGAGCAGGTGGACTGGTCGCAAAAGCCGGAGCAGGTGAGCCGTACAGCCGTCAACAGCGAGGATTTGATGTATATCATTTATACCTCGGGCTCTACCGGCAGGCCCAAAGGTGTCATGATCGGACACAGGCAGTTTATCGCCATGTGCCGTATCTGGCGGGAGGAATATCAGCTGACACGTCCGGACTTCAGTCTGCTGCAATTGGCGAGCATTTCCTTTGATGTGTTCACCGGTGATTTGGGCAGAACGCTTCTGCATGGCGGCAAGCTGGTCATCAGCTCGGAGGAAGAGAAGTATGATTTTCGGCGGTTATACGGTCTCATGGCGGAGCACCGCATTACCCTGTTTGAATCGACCTCCGCTCTGATTGTCCCGTTTATGAACTATGTGAGTGAGCGGAATCTGGACATATCCTTCCTGAAGCTGCTGATTATCGGCTCGGATGTGTGCAGAGTGGAGGATTTCCGGCGCCTGTACGCCCGATTCGGCGGAGCCATGCGCATTGTGAACAGTTATGGGCTCACCGAAGCGACGGTAGATTCAAGCTATTATGAATGCAAGCCCGGCTGGAGTTTGCCGGAAACGAGGGTGCCCATCGGAAGGCCCCTGCCCAATGTACGATTTTATATTTTGGACAAACGCGCCCAGCTGGTGCCGATTGGCGTTATCGGAGAATTGTATATAGGCGGCATCGGTGTAGGCAATGGGTATCATAACAATCCCGAGCTTACACACAACCGTTTTTTGAACGACCCGTTCGTTGCAGGAGGCAGGGTCTACCGGACCGGAGATTATGCAAGATGGCTCCCGAATGGAACCGTGGAGTTTCTCGGCAGGGGCGACGCGCAAGTCAAAATCCGCGGGCTGCGGATCGAGACGGGGGAAATTGAAAGTGCGCTGCGCCGGCATCCTCTGATCTCTGAGGCGGTGGTCATTGCCCGGCAGGATGATGGCAAAGAATTGTACTTATGCGCCTATTATACGGCTGCGAACAGCATTGATTCACAGGAATTGAGGAATACATTGACCGCCTCACTTCCGGAATTCATGATCCCGTCCCATTGGATGAGGCTGGAGCAAATGCCGGTCAGCAGCAACGGGAAAATTGATGTCAAGTCTTTCCCGGCTCCCGCAACGGGCCCTGCTCTCCGCAGTGGCGGGGGAGACCGCCCTGAGACAGACATCGAGCGCAAGCTTGCGGCGATCTGGCAGGATGTTCTGGCGTGCGAGCAGGTTGGGCTGGATGACAATTTTTTTGATCTTGGTGGAAATTCCATGTCCATACTGGAGATCAATACAAGGATTCGTGAGGAGCTGGCGCTTGAATTCAGTGTAGCCACGTTGTTCAGGTACGCTACTATTCGCTCGTTTATCGCCCAACTGAATCCGGGTGACGGGAAGAAAGAGATGGCTATCGCCAGCCGAACTGCCCATCACCAGCAAGCAGCCATGATCCAGGACGGAAACCAGCGCAAGCGAGAAATGCTGAATCGAAGACGGGACCGCTAACCCGAACTCGTTTGGAGGTTGACCTATGAATCAAGGTGAAACGCAGCTTGTTCCGATCAGCGAATCCTCTGAGCTGGAAATATTGCGCAATCTTGTCCCTCTGTATCTTCACGATTTATCGGCATATTCACAAGAGCTTAGGCCGAATGAGCAGGGGATATTTGAATATGAAGGATTGCATCTGTATGGGCAGGATGAACGGCTGAAAGCCTTTTTGATTTACCACGAATCCCGGGTCGCAGGTTTTCTGCTGCTGAATCAGCCTCCCTATACGGCCCAGGATGTCGATTACTGCGTGAACGAGCTGTTCATTCTGAAAGGCTGCAGGCACAAGGGGATTGCCCGGGCTGCCGTTCAGCAAGTATTGCGGCAATATCCGGGCAAATACTTGATTTTTCAATTGGCAGGCAACGCGCAGGCGATTTCCTTCTGGAAAAAGGTGTATGACCTTAACGGGATTCATTTCTCGGAAAAAGAAGAGTTATATGATGGCGAATTATGTAATTTTCAGCGATTTGAGACGGGGCCGAGTAGCTTGAGAAGGAGCATTCAGTATGGAAAAGGAAAATAGTCAATTTACGGGATTGGAAATTGCTATTATCGGCATGTCCGGAAGATTCCCTGGGGCCGCCAATTTGGAGCAATTTTGGCATAATCTGAAGCATGGTGTTGAATCTATCACTTTTTTTACAGATAAGCAGCTTGAGGCTGCCGGCGTATCCAGGAATATGCTGCAGAATCCCGATTACGTCAAGGCCAAAGGGCTGCTGCAGGATTATGACTGCTTTGATGCATCGTTTTTCGACTATGTTCCTGCCGATGCCGAGTTGCTGGACCCCCAGATTCGCCTCTTTCATGAATGCGCATGGGAGGCCTTGGAGGAAGGGGGCTACGCATTGCCCGATTCTGATCTGTCTGTAGGTGTGTACGCCGGGGCATCGTCCAATCTGCTGTGGGAGGCAACCGCCTCGCTGGCAGAGCTTGCTCCCGAATCCAAACAATTTGCCGACAGCCAGCTGACGGATAAAGATTTTCTCTCGACACGGGTGTCCTATGCCCTCAATCTGAAAGGTCCCAGTGTAAGTATCTATACTGCCTGTTCCACGTCCCTGGTGGCCATCCATATGGCCTGTCAAGGTTTGCTTAGTGGAGAATGCCGCATGGCACTGGCCGGAGGAGTGACGGTCTCACTTCCGCAGGAAGGCGGTTATCTGTTCCAGGAAGGCATGATTCTGTCTCCGGACGGGCACTGCCGGGCTTTTGACCACCAAGCTGCCGGAACGGTGGGCGGGAGCGGAGCAGGAGTTGTGCTGTTAAAAAGATTGGAAGATGCGCTGGCGGATGGGGACCCCATTCATGCCCTGATTAAAGGATCAGCCATCAATAACGACGGGGCGGGCAAGGCGGCCTTTTCCGCTCCCAGCATAGAGGAGCAAAGCCGTGTCATCCGCTCAGCCATGCTGGCCGCAGAGGTGGAGCCGGACAGCATCAGTTATGTGGAGGCGCATGGTACAGGCACTTATATCGGAGACCCCGTGGAGCTTGAAGGGCTGCGCCTGGCGTTTGACGGTGTGATTCCCGCATCCTGTGCCATCGGCTCGGTCAAATCCAATATCGGCCATCTGGACTGTGCCGCCGGAGTAGCCGGGTTCATCAAAACGGTGCTGGCGTTGAAGCATCGCACACTTCCGCCGACATTGCATGTAACCCGTCCGAATCCGCAGTTTGACTGGAATACGAGCCCGTTTTATGTCAACACACAGGAGCGGCCATGGACAAGCGTCAAGGGGCATCCCCTGCGTGCCGGTGTCAGCTCTTTTGGAATCGGAGGTACGAATGCCCATGTGATTTTGGAGCAAGCCCCGCTACCGACAGAGATCACTAGTCGTCAGCATCGCGGTAAGTCCATGGACACACAAGCGGAGACGTCGCCGGTGCTTCTTCCCATATCGGCCAAGACGCCTGCGGCCCTGAAACAGACCGCCGAAAATCTGGCCCGCTACCTGGCGGAGAATCCGCACGCCTCTCTGGAAGATGTGGCACACACGCTCGTTCATGCCAGAGCGGAATGGAAGCATCGCGCTGCGTTTATTTGTCACAGCCGCCTGGAGGCGATTGAACAACTGTACGCCTTTAAAGAGTCCGGTACATCGTTCCCGGCAGCCGGCTTCATGGAGGAAGTTCGTGAACGCTGGCTGGCCGGTGACAGCATCCGCAGGCATTATCCGCACCTTTTTGCCGGAAGTATGCTGCATTTGCCGACCTATCCGTTTGCGAAAGTACAGTTTAACCGCCAGCTTGAACAGTACAAGCAGCTTATGGCGGCAGGCGGCCTATCCGCCCGTGCAGGGAATTATGAAGGCATTGAACGGGAAGCCCGGCCGCAGAAAAACGCGGACCTCACCAAGTGGCTGTATGTGCCCGGTTGGTCCAGGACATCCAGGGTCAGCCATACGCTCGACAAGCGCACCCTAGAACGGCTCAAGGAGAGCGTGTGGGTGATTGCTCCCGATGCTTGCGGAATTAGCGGGCATATGCTGAAGCTGCTTGAGGAGCATAACGCAGAGGTATTGGTCACAGGCCCGGACGCAGCATGGACATTGCCGGACAGCAATACCAAATCTCTGAAAATCCTGCATCTGGCGAGCCTCACCCCTGAAATGCATCCAGCGCTCGACCAGGCACGATTTCAGGTTTTGCAGCAAAACGGCGCCTACCGTCTGCTTGACCATGTTCGGAATGTCCATAAGGTCAAGGGTACCGTTGCGGCAGATCTTATCGCGGTGACCAACGGGATGCAGGAGGTGACGGGCACGGAGCGGATTCAGGCTGCGCATTCCACGCTCAAGGGTCTGGCGCTGGTCATTCCGCAAGAAAATCCGAATATTCGCTGCACGGTGGTGGATCTTGATGATGAGCTGTCTGCAGAAGCCGCGCATGCTTATGCCTGTGCCCTTCTCAACGAGGCCGTTCATATAGAGTCGAGCCCTGAGCCATTTGTCGCTTACCGCCAGCAGTATCGCTGGATTGCAAACTATGCGCCTGCTCCGTTGCCGGCCCGGCCGAACGGGCAAAGCGAGCTGCGCCCTGGCGGCATCTATTGTATAACCGGCGGGTTCGGAAAGATCGGCCGCGCACTTGCAGAGCATTTTGCCTTGCGATACGGGGCACGGGTCGCTTTGCTGGGGAGAACAGCCATTCCGGACAAGCGTACATGGAAGGACATTGCTGCCGGGCAAATGCACGTTGCCGAAGAACGGGTAGGGAGCCTGATCGGCTGGGCGCAAACGCTTGAGCAGAGTGGAGCAGAGATCATGCTCCTGACGGCGGATGCTGCGTGCGAAGACAGCCTGCGGGAAGCATTCGCCCGTGTTGGTGAGCATTGGGGACCCGTCAACGGCATCATTCACGCAGCCGGCCTGACGGATGGAGCGACATTTGAAGCGGTCTCCCGTCTGGATGAAGAGCTGCTGGAGGAACAGTTCAGGTCCAAAGTGTACGGCGTGCTGGCCCTGGAACGAGCTGTTGCAGATTTGAACCCAGATTTTTGCGTTCTGTTTTCTTCGTTGTCAGCGGTGCTTGGCGGAATTACCTTCGGCGCTTATGCCGCCGCGAACAGTTTTCTGGATGCTTGTGTATACAGCCCGTCCTTTCGGCAAGGACGGTGGATCAGCCTGGGCTGGGACGGCTGGAATGTCGGAGGAGAGCATGGTACGGACTCCGCAACGAATGATCCTTTTTTGATGGAGATTGATGAAGGGATTGAAGTATTGGAACGGGTGCTTCTGACGAAGGAAGCCGGGCATTTCATCGTCTCTGTGGCAAATCTGGAGCAGCGCAGGAGTCGTTGGGTTACCGGGCTGCGGGTGGAAAGGGAACAGGCAGCGCCTGTGCGCAGCAATATCAAGAAGCTTCCGCGTCCGCCGCTTGCTGTGCCTTACAGTGAACCGCAGAACGAACTGCAGCGTCAGTTAACGGATTATTGGGAAAATTTCTTCGGCATTGAGCAGATCGGTATAAACGATGATTTCTTCGAGCTTGGCGGAGATTCACTCAAAGGCGCAACGCTGATTGCCGGTCTGCAAAAACAGGGGCTTGCGCTCCCGCTCAGCGAGCTGTTCCAGCATTCCACCATTCGCGAGCTGGCGGAAATATGGACCGGGGAATCCGCGATAGCCCCGACCGTTGCCCAAGGAGAATCGGAATCGGAGCTGGCGGGCCTGTACCCGCTGTCGCCTGCACAGACCCGCATGTATTTCATGAGCAGATATTACGAGCAAGATACCAATTATAACATTCCTTCTGCTGTAACCATTGCCGGGCCGCTGGACAAGGAAAGGGTGGAGCAGACCATCCACACCTTGATTCGCAGACATGATAGTTTGCGCACCAGCTTTGAAATGCGTGAAGACGAGCCTGTTCAGCGCATCCATCCGGCCTCGGAAATCCGGTTTGACCTTGCTTACAGCGAGGCAGCATTGGAGCAGATCGAAGCAAGAGCTCACGAACTGATACAGCCTTTTGATCTGGGACAGGCACCGCTGCTGCGGGCACAATTGATCCGCCTGGAAGAGAATCGGCATCTGCTTTTTATGGATATGCATCATATCATTTCGGACGGCGTGTCAACCGGCATTATTATGAAGCAGTTTGTTGAGCTTTATGATGGAAAAGCATTGGAAGCACCGACCCATCAATATAAGGATTATGTGCGTTGGTTACAGGGAATCTCACCGGCAGTCAGGGAGCGGCAGCAGCAATTCTGGCTCAACCGGTACCAGGGGGGGCTGCCCGCCTTGCGTCTCCCTGTCCTGATGGAGTCTGGCCAAGGCGGGAAAACAGACGCAGACAAGCTTCCGTTTATATTGGATCAAGATACAGTCCGAAAACTGCAAGCCTTGTCTTCCCGGCACAGATCGACGATGTTCATGACGCTGCTGACGTTATACTATGTATTTCTGTCCAAGTATACCAACCAGCAGGACATCGTCATCGGAACGGCCTCCGCAGGCAGGCAGTACGAACACGCTGACAATATTGTAGGCATGTTTGTCAATACGCTTCCGCTGCGCAATTTTCCGGCAGGCAGCAAACGTTTTACGGATTTTCTGGAGGAAGTCAAATCTAATGTGCTGCAATCGTTTGATCATCAGGAATATCCGTTTGAGGAGCTGCTGCAGCAGCTTGATCTGGAACGGAGCCCTGACAGACAGCCGCTGATGGAAACGATGTTTGTATTTCAAAATATTGATTTTCATGCGCAATCCGGCTCTTTGACATTTGCGGGCTATGACCTGCCGAGCACCTCTTCCAAGTACGACCTTATGCTTGAGGCCAAAGAAATGAACGGAGAAATCCTCTGCTTGTTCCATTACCGCGTTCAATGCTTTGACCGTGCTTATGTGCAGCAGATGGGCCGGCATTTTCAGCATTTGGTGCAGCAGTGTCTGGCTGATCCGGAACTGGAGCTGCGTCAGCTGCGGCTGATGACTTCGGAAGAAGAGGTTCGTTTATTGCAGTACACGCATCCCTATCTGTGTGAATCGACCGGGCAGACGGTTCAGAGCCGGTTTGAAGCTATGGCGGAGCGGTATCCGGATCGTATCGCGCTTGTGCTGGAGGATAGCAGCTATACCTATCGAGCCTTGAATGAGCAGGCAAACCGGGTCGCGCATACGCTGATGTCGAATCTGCCGCAGCAGGAAGCCATTGTGGCCATTGTAATGGAACGTTCGGAACAGCTTGTATCCGCCATTCTCGGCACGGTGAAAGCCGGGGCTGCATACTTGCTCATTCAGCCCGATCTGCCGGAGGAACGCATTGCTTATATGTTAAAAGACAGCGAAGCGGCAAGGATTATCACCACACCGGAGCATGCCGGCAGGCTGAAGGGTTATGGACCGGAGCTGCTGCTCATGGGGAACGATGACTTGGCCGCCTGTATGGAAAATCCTGCGCCGGACGTGTCGCCGGACCGGCTTGCTTATGTAATGTACACATCGGGCACTACAGGCAAGCCCAAGGCGGTGATGATTGAAAACCGGAACATTGCCAGGCTGGTACTGCCGGAAAATTATCGTCTGCTCATCCAAGGAGGCCGGGTTCTGCAGACGGCATCCATGATGTTTGATGCCTTTACGCTGGAGCTGTGGGGAACGCTCACCAACGGGGATACGCTCGTGATGCTGAATGAGCACATCATTCAGGATGCCCGTACATTCAGCACTGCGTTGTCCGATTACGGCATCACAGACCTGTTCCTGACGACTTCGCTGTTTCATTATTTGGTGATGCAGCAGCCGTCGTCGTTTGCAGCGCTAAAGACTGTGATTATCGGAGGCGAAGCCGCGTCTGCGCATCATGCGCAATTACTGCACCAGGCTTGCCCCGCTACAGTGTTAATCAACGGCTACGGTCCGACGGAAAATACGACATTTTCCACCTTGCATACCGTCAAGCGGGGGACGAAGGCACCCGTTCCAATCGGAGTGCCGCTCTATCTGTCCCAGGCCTATGTCGTGCATCCGGAACAGATAGACCAACTGCAGCCTCCCGGAGTGGAAGGAGAGCTATGCGTTGCCGGGCAGGGTGTTGGCAGAGGGTACTGGAAACAACCGGAGCTGACCGCCCGTAAATTTGTGCCCAATCCATTTGATCCAGGCAAGCTTATGTACCGGACCGGGGACTTCGCCAAGTGGCTGCCGGAAGGAAGCTTGCAGTTCAGCGGCCGGATGGACGATCAGGTCAAGATCAGGGGCTACCGTATCGAGCTTGACGAAATCCGTGCCTGTATGCTGGAACACCCGGATATTACAGGGGCGGCCGTCATTGTGCTTGATCGTGAAGCCGGGCGTGAGAAGGAGATCTGCGCATATTATACCGCCGGACAGACGGAATTGGCTCAAGATCAGGTCCGGAACTTTCTTGCCGCAAGACTGCCGCGTTATATGGTCCCTGCTTTTGTGATCCGTCTGGACGTGCTGCCCTTAACCTCCAACGGAAAACTGGATCAGCGCGCATTGCCGGACCCGTGGACACAATTGCAGGACTCCGCTGCGCTGCTGACCGAACCGGTAACGGCCATGGAACGGCGGCTGGCGGCCATTTTCGCCGCTGTGCTGGGGCTGGATACGGTGGGCAGGGACTGCAATTTCTTTGATTGGGGCGGACATTCGCTCAAGGCTATGCAGCTTGTCAGCCGGGTGCAGCAGGAGTTCAACCTGGAGATGAAGCTGAAGGATCTGTTCCGGTATCCTGTGCTGCAGGAGCTGGCTTTGCAGCTGGAAGAGCGAGCGGAACATGTAACGGAAGAGCAAGAGCCGCTTCCCTGGGCGCAAGCTATTCAGTCTGTTGTGCAGCAAGAGGATTACCCGCTCTCGTCCGCCCAGCAGCGATTATTTATATTGGAGCAGTTTCAGGATATCGGAACAAGCTACAATATGCCTTTTGTGCTGCGGCTTGAAGGAGAGCTGAATATTGAGCAGGTGAAATTCGTTTATACAAGCATGCTTGAGCGGCATGCCGCCTTGCGCACGTCATTTCATTTGACCGCAGATCGTGGACCGGTGCAAAGAGTAGCCCCGGTAGAGTCGCTCCAAGCAGAGGTAACGCTATACTCAAGTGAACCGGAAGACCGGCAAGCTGTTCATGACCTGATTCAACAATTTGTCCGGCCTTTTGCTCTGGATGAGGCTCCTCTCGTTCGGGTAGGCATTGTACGGCTGCAAGCTCGCCGGCATCTGCTGATGGTGGACATGCATCACCTGATTTCGGACGGGGTCTCCATGGACATCTGGGTGGATGAATTCATCCGGCTGTATACAAACGATGCTCTGGAAGCGTCGCAACTGCAATATCCCGATTATGCCGTCTGGCAGCAGCAGCAACTGCATTCGGGGATATTGGAACGGCAAAAAGCGTTTTGGCTGAATCAGCTGGCAGGTCCTTTGCCTGTGCTGCAAATGCCAACTGATTGTGTGCGCCCTGCTGTTCGCAATTATGCCGGCCGTCAATACAGCTTCACGCTTGGACAAGAGCTAACCGACAAGCTCAGGTCCTGCAGCCGGGAGCATGGAGTTACGCTGTACATGCTGACCCTGGCGGCATACGGTGTTCTGCTCCATCAATATACGGATCAGGATGATCTTGTCATCGGCACTCCGGTTGCGGGAAGGAACCATGCAGATTTGTTCGGTGTGGTCGGCATGTTTGCCAACACGCTTGCCATCCGCTGCCAGCCTGAGGCCGGGAAAACGGCTGCTGATTTTTTACAGGAAATCAAGCACATCACGCTGCATGCATTCGAGCATGCAGATTACCCGTTCGAGGAGCTGGTGCAGGCATTAAACGTGCCCAGAGATACAAGCCGCAGCCCGGTATTTGATACGATGTTTTCCTTGCAGAATGCTCCGACCCGCACGCTGCAACTTCCGGGGCTTTCCTGTGAGCCGTATGGCTTTGAAACGAACCAATCCGCCTTCGATCTGTCACTCCAGATTCATGAGCAGCAGGATCGGCTCGAACTGTTTATGGAGTACAGCACCCGTCTGTTCCGGGAGGATACGATTCACAGGCTGATGTGTCACTATTGCAATATTCTGCAATTCATGGTTACACAGCCCGAGGCTCTCTTATCCGCAGCGGACATGCTGACGAATGAGGAAAAGCAGCTGATTTTACATCAATTCAACCCGGCAGCAATCGACAGAGAACAGCCTGCCCCGACCATACCGAATCTTGTTGAGCGCCAGGCTGCACAAACACCAAATCGTCTCGCTGTTCATCACGGAGAGGAGCGGCTGACCTATCGGGAGCTTATGCAAAAAGGAGATATGCTGGCCCGTCACCTGACAGGGCTGGGTGTGACTGAAGGAAGGACTGTCGCCATTTTGATGTCCAATTCGTCCGCCATGATTGTCTCCTTGCTGGCCATTCAGCGCATGGGGGCCATATGTTTGCCGATTGACCCGGAATATCCCGAGAAACGAATCACATTCATGCTGCAGGATGCAAATGCTGTCCTGTTGATCACCGGCACCGAAACCGGCGTTCCTCTCGCCTGGACGGGACCAACCTTGCGGATGAGCGGCTCTGAAGCTGTCAGGTCCAGCCTGGAGCAAGGCGATCCGCGCGGCGGCGTGTCTAACACATGGCCTGAAACGGGAACACCGGGGGATGCTCCCGCATGGCTGCCTGATCGCAGTCAGCCGGGGTCCATTGCTTATGTGCTGTATACATCAGGAACAACAGGGCAGCCCAAAGGGGTCCAGCTTTCACACCGGAATCTGGCTCATTATGTGACAACTTTTAGCGAAACCTTCCATCTGGAGCCGGATGACCGGGTGCTGCATCATTCATCCATTTCATTTGACACATCCATTGAAGAAATCTATCCGGCGCTGGTTACTGGAGGTTCCGTGCATATTGCTGCGAAGGATAAGGCGCGTCATATAGAGAGCCTGGCAGCGCTGATTGAAGAGCGTTCCGTAACGGTCATCTCCGCTTCTCCGGTGATGCTGAGTGAGTTGGACCGGCATCTGCGGAATCATCGGGTCCGTCTGTTCATAGCCGGAGGAGATGTGCTGAAGAAGCAGCATGTTTCCAGACTGATGCAGAACGCCGAGGTGTACAACTCTTATGGCCCTACGGAAACGACAGTATGTGCAGCCTACCATCGCTGCCAGGACAGTGATAGCGATAGCATGCCCATCGGGAAACCGATTCCGGGCTGCCGGATTTATATTCTGAACCGGAGCGGCAAGCTTCAGCCTCCGGGCATTCCGGGAGAGCTCTGTATTGCCGGGGCCGGAGTAACCCAAGGTTATCTGGGCAGGGAGGACCTGACGGCGGAGAGGTTCATCCCCGATCCACACGGGACTGGACGCATGTATCGCACTGGTGATCTGGCCAAATGGGATGAGCAAGGAAATCTGCATTTTCTGGGACGGTTGGATCAGCAGGTGAAAATTCGCGGATACCGTGTGGAGCTGCAAGAGATCGAAACGGCTTTGCTGCAAATCCCCGGGGTAAAGGAAGCGGTCGTACTGGCCAGAGCGGACCAGCATCACTTTCAGCGGCTGCAGGCCTTCCTGGTGTCCGATATTCAGCAATATCCGGGGCAGATCCGGGAGCGCCTGCTGCTGGATCTGCCGGAATATATGATCCCCGGCCAGTTCATCGTGCTGGACCATTTGCCTTTGACCCACAACGGAAAAGTGGACAGGCACAAACTGGAGCAGGAGCATGAACATATACAGGCAGCGGCACAGGAAGCCAGAGCGGTGGAGCCGTCTAATCCTGTGGAGGCCCGGTTGCATCACATATGGAAAGAGGTTCTGAATGTGCACGAGTTGGGCGTGCAGGACAACTTTTTTGAACATGGAGGCCACTCGCTCAAGGCTACAAGCCTGGCGGTAAAGATTCGGCATGAGTTCCGGCTGGACTTCAATCTCCAGCACGTATTCCAGTATCAGACCATCGCAGAAATGGCTGATTTTCTGAAATCAAGCCTGGCGGTTGCGCAACTGGACGACATCGTGCCGGCCCAGCAGGCTGACCATTATCCGTTATCCTCCGCGCAAAAACGCATGCTGTTATTACATGCGGCGGATGAAACGAGCACCAGCTACAACATGCCGATGGTGCTGGAGGTTGCAGGCAAGCTGGACGAGAAGCGCTGCCGGGCAGCGCTGGCACAATTGATCGGCAGACATGAAATTTTGCGAACCTCCTTCCATTTCATTGATGGCATGCCTGTTCAGAACATTCATGATCGGGGAACAGCGGAATGGATTGAAATCGAGGCCCAGCAGGACGAAGTGGATGCCATCATTCAGGAGCATATCCGGCCTTTCCGCCTGGACCAGCCCACCCAGCTGCGGGTCTGTCTGATCCACACCGGCGAACATCAGGCGGTATTGGTTTTCGATATCCATCACATCATATCCGACGGTGTGTCACTTTCTATTTTGATTGCGGAATTTATGGACATTTATATGGGAAAAGAACTGCCGGCCTTACAAGTGCAATATAAAGACTTTGCGGTATGGCAAAACGAGATGCTGTCCAGTCCGCAGATGCAAACACAAAAGAACTACTGGCTGGCCCAATTTGAAGATGAAGTTCCCGCTCTGAAGCTTCCATATGACTATGAACGTCCAAAGCTGCAAAGCTTCAGCGGAAGCTCCATCTCTTTTGAAGCAGGCGCGGAGTTAAATGAACAATTAAAGCAGCTTGCCTTGAGAACAGACACAACGTTATACATGCTGCTGCTTGCAGCCTACTACGCCTTGCTGTACCGCTATTCGGGGCAGCGGGATATCGTGATCGGCTGTCCCATTGCAGGCAGACAGCATGAACAGGTGGAACGTTTGCTGGGTATGTTTGTGAACACCTTGCCCTTGCGCATGCGGATTCACGGAGACTGCAGGTTTGAAGACCTGCTGCAGGGGGTAAGACAACGCACTCTGGCTGGCTACGCCAATCAGGATTATCCGTTTGATGATCTTGTCGAACAACTGGATTACCGTCGTGACCTCAGCCGCAATCCGCTGTTTGATACCGTGCTGGTCATGCAGAATATGGAGTCGCCGCCGGCGATTATTCCTGATACGCAATTCCAGGCGCGGGATTATGAACGGAACAGCACCATGTTTGATATCCGCTTTGAGGTGACCGAGGCTCACGAGGGCTTGCAATTTACGATGGATTATTGCACCAGCCTGTTCAAGGCATCCACCATTCGCCATATGACCCGGAATTACATGCACATCCTGCAGCAGATTGTTCGCAACACCGGAGTGGAGCTGGACCGGATCGAGCTGGAGCATGGTTATACCATTCGGGAACGGCAGGACTGGCTGGAGAGCATTACTTTTGATTTCTAACATGAGGTGTACAGGAAGGGGAGAGGGAATGGATACGCTCGAAAAACATGTATTATTGTCGGATGCAAGACTTGAAAAAGAAAAACAGTATTGGCTTGGGCAGTTTTCCGATTTCACGGAAATGACACGTATAGCATTCACTTCATCTTCCTCCGGAGAGGGACGGGTTGAAGTTAAACGTTATTTGTTCAATGAGTCCCTGAGCCAGCGATTGAATGCCGTCAGCAGAGGTTCAGACCATGCCTTGTTTATTCTGCTGCTGGCCGGTCTCAACTATGTGCTGCACCGGTACACCGGGGAAACCGCAATTACCATCGGGGTTCCCGTCATGTCGGATATGGCGGATAACTCCAAGTCCTTGAATCCGCTCGTTCTGCTCCAGACCCAAATTCAACCCGGAGATCGTGGACGAGACTTTATTGCACATACCAAACAGCGGATGGTTGAAGCGGATCAGCACTCAAATTTTCCGTTTACACTGCTGCTGGACTTGCTTGGCGTTGACACGGGAGAGGAGGCTTATTGCAGCATTATTGCCACGATGGAAGGGCTATATGACCCGGCTGCGGTCGCAGACATCGGTTATGATTGCCGCTTCGAGTTCCAGCGCCGTTCAGACCACCTTGCGCTGCAAGTAACCTATCAGACGACAGCCTACGCTGAATGGTTTGTCAGCCAGCTTTTCATGCATTACGAGAAGGCATTGGAGCAGATCTTGTTCTATCCTGATCACGAAATGGATGCCTGCAATCTGCCGGGTGAAGAGGAGCTGCAACCATTTGTGCCAAGTGCTCTTTCCGTGCATGCCGGGGAGGTTGCGAGCATTCCCGCACTGTTCGAAGCGCAGACCGCCCTTCATCCTGACAAGGTGGCTGTTGCGGCAGAATCCGGCGTGTACACTTACAGGGAGCTTAACGATATGGCCAATCGGGTGGCTAACTATTTGCAGCAGGAGCGCGGGCTGCAGCATGAAGAGCATGTCGGCCTCATGATGCATAATTCCGTGTATTCCATTATCGGGATGCTGGGCGTATTAAAAGCGGGCGGGGCTTATGTTCCGCTGGACCCGGCACTCCCGTATGCGCGGATGCAAAAAATGATGGAGGATGCCCACATCCGCACCGTGCTCTCGCTTCAACCGTATCTGCGGCAGCTTAACCGTTTGCAGTGGGAGCTTCCGCAATTTGCAGCCTATATGTGTCTGGATACCGATCAATTGGAAGAGGCCGAAGAGCTTGAGAATGAGTTTATGGACTCCAATGTCTGGAATTTTGTAGCTGACCAGGCGACCGATGATATTTCAGGCGGTGCCTGGGTCAGCAGCTACAACCGTCAGGACTTGTCCAGGGGGGAAATGGACGAATATGCTGATAATATCAGGCAGAAGCTGCTGCCTTATCTGAATTCAACCTCCCGTGTTCTTGAAATCGGCTGCGCTTCAGGCATAAGCATGTTTACCTTGGCACCACATGTCGGATTTTATTATGGTACCGATTTGTCTTCAAGCATGATCCGCAATTGCCGGGAAAGGGTGGAGCGTGAGGGATTGCGGCACATCAAACTGGACTGTCTGCCTGCCGACCAGATCGGCCGGCTGCATGAGGAGCCTTTTGACATCATCATCCTGAATAGCGTTGTGCAGGTCTTCAAGGGACACCATTATTTGCGAAAAGTACTACGCTCCGCCCTGGAGCTGCTGTCGGACCGAGGTATTTTGTTCATTGGCGATGTCATGGATCTTGATTGCAAAGAAGCGTTTTTGCAGGATTTGCGGGATTATGATGCTGCGCACCCGGAGGTCAGCACCAAGACCGAATTTGACAATGAATTATTCCTTTCCCGGGCCTTTTTCCAGGATATGCAGGCAGAGTACCGGGAAATCGGGGGCGTGCATTTCTCTGACAAAATATATACGATCCCGAACGAGCTCACCTTGTACAGATATGATGTCATCATGGAAGTGGACCGGACCGGAGCAGAAGCCGAATACAAGCAGGGCAAGCTTAAGCACCAGCATGATCTGAAATGGATACAACGTCAAGGCAGCGATGGCCCGCCCGTCCATGTATCCTCGCGGCAGGCAGCTTATGTTCTTTATACATCTGGCTCTACAGGTACGCCCAAAGGGGTCGTAATCGAACATCAGAATGTGGTGCGGCTGCTGCAGACAACTTCATCTTTATTTGCCTTTGAAAGCCGGGATGTATGGTCTCTCTTTCATTCCGCCTCATTTGATTTTTCGGTCTGGGAGATTTTCGGGGCTCTACTATACGGAGGCAAGCTTGTTATCGTGCCAAGAGAGATCGCGGCGGACACCCGCTCCTTTGTGCGGCTTGTGCAGGAGAAACGGATCAGCATATTGAGCCAGACTCCATCGGCATTTTACCAATTCGCACGTGAAGCAGTGCAGAGCGGCATTAAGCTGCCTGCACTGAACAAGGTCGTCTTTGGCGGCGAAGCTCTGCAGCCTGGCATGCTCAAGGAATGGAATGAGCAGTATCCCGGGGTCCGTCTTATCAATATGTACGGAATCACTGAAACAACGGTCCATGTCACGTATAAAGAGCTGACATCGGAAGACATCCGGCGCAACCGCTCCGATATCGGAAAGGCTTTGCCTTCCTATCAGGTGTATGTGCTGGACCCTTGGCAGCGGGTTGTACCTATGGGTGTTCCGGGAGAAATGTATGTAGGCGGCAGCGGTGTGGCACGTGAATATCTTAACCTGGACGAATTGACCCGGCAAAGATTTATGTCCATACCGCTGGAGCACAGCGGCAGGGTGTACCGCTCCGGAGATATGGCACGCTGGAATCCGGACGGCTCGCTGGAGTATATGGGGCGAATGGATGAGCAGGTCAAGATTCGGGGTTACCGGATGGAAATCGGGGAAATTACATCCGTGCTGCTGGACCATCCCGGCGTTAAGCAAGCGGTGGTTCATCTGATTCGTGCGGAAGACGGAAGCAAGGATTCGTGTGCGTATTATGTGGCGGCACAGCCGTTAAATGCCAAAGAACTGAGAGAATTTATCGGCAAAAGGCTACCCGGATTCATGATCCCTTCTTACGTGGTTCAACTGGACAGCATGCCACTGACGCCCAACGGGAAGGTGGACCGGCGCAAGCTCCCCGATCCCCGGCAAGGATTTTACAAGGAGCAGGTGTTAACGAAGCCCGAAGGGCCGCTGGAACAGGAGCTTGCCCATATTTTCGAAGATATTCTCGGGATCGGGCAGGTGGGACGCCACGACAGCTTTTTTGAAATGGGCGGCCATTCCCTGAAAGCAACCAGACTGGTATCCCGCATTTACAAGCACTTTGAATGTGAGCTGAGCTTGAGGGATATTTTCCGTTTCCCTTCCGTGCATGAACTGGCCTTGCATATTCAGGGACAACGCTCCACCCGTCCATTTGAGAAAATCCGCCCAGCGGCGGCCAGAGCTTCTTATCCGCTGACTTCAGCGCAGAAAAGATTGTTCATCCTGGAACAGTTCAGTGACATCGGCACCAGCTATAATATGCCGGTGGTGTTCCGGGTGCAGGGGCCGCTTGATCCCGAACGAGTCAAGGATGCCTACATTCATTTGCTGAAGCGTCATGCCAGTCTGCGAACTGCTTTTCATATGCATGGCGATGAACCCGTGCAAACCGTGCTGGATATGGATGCATTATCGCCAGACATCACCTTGCTGGATATGCCTGATGCCGGCGAAGAGATCGTGCGTGCGCGGATTGATGAATTTATCCGTCCGTTTGTCCTGGAGCATGCTCCGCTTATACGAATTACGTTGATTCGTATGCAGCCGGAACAATACCTGTTTATGCTTGACATGCATCACATCATATCCGACGGCACCTCCCTGAATATCTGGTTCCATGAATTCATGTCCTTATATCAAGGAGATACGCTGAAGCCGCTGGATATTCAGTATATCGACTATGCGGTATGGCAGCATGAGCAGCAGGGTCTTGTGGTGATGGACAACCTGCGAAACTATTGGCATAGCCAGCTTGCCGGGGAACTGCCCGTGCTGCAGCTCCCGTGTGATGAGCCCAGGCCATCCGCCCAGGATTTCAGGGGCAATCAGTTTACGGTCCGGCTTGGACACAGGCTGGCCGGGAAGCTGGAGGATAGCTGCCGTGAGCATGGGGTGACGTTGTATATGCTGCTGCTGGCGGCATATCAGGTGCTGCTGCACAGATATACAGGTCAGGAGGATATTATTGTAGGCACGCCGGTTGCTGGCAGAGGGCATGCGGATCTTGAGCCGGTGATCGGTATGTTTGTCAACACACTGGCCATCCGGTGCAGGCCCCAATCAGACCGGACATTCGGCTCTTTTTTGCAGGAGGTAAAAAAGACGTCCCTGGAAGCCTTTGAACATGCCGACTATCCGTTCGAAGAGCTGGTTCAGGAGCTGCAGGTCAAACGGGATTCGAGCCGCAATCCCATATTTGATACCATGTTTGCCTTGCAAAACATGGAAAGGACGGTTCTTCGCATTGCCGATCTGCAGTTTGAAGCCTGTGACTATGACTGGAAGTCCGCGAAATTCGACCTGCTGCTGCAGGCGGAGCAGGAGGCGGGTGATCTGGCGCTCATTTTTGAATATGCGACATCGCTATTTCACCAGTCCACGATTGAACGTTTGTCTGCCAGTCTGCTGTTAATTCTGGAGCAAGCCATCCTGAATCCGGACCTGCGCATCGGGGAGCTGGAGACGATGACAGATGTGGAGAAAATGAGGCTGCACAGGCAACTGACAGGGGAGCGGCTGGATTTCTCGGGGGCAGATCATGTTTGTCTCGGTTTTGAAGAACAGGTAAGCCACACACCTGACCGGACCGCAATCCGGGATGAAGGGGGCATGTTGAGTTACAGGGAACTGAATGCCTATGCCAACCAGTTTGCCAGGGTCCTTCAGGGAGCAGGGATTGTCCCTGGTACCCCGGTGGCGATTTGCGGTGAGCGCTCCATTTCGTACATAACGGGTGTGCTGGCGATTCTCAAGGCTGGCGGAACTTTTGTGCCTATCGATGCGGCATTACCGCAGGAAAGGATTATGCATATGGTTAGCGATTCCGGAGCCAGACTGCTGATTAACTGCACAGAACCATCCATCAAGCTTCCCGGCATGCCGACACTTCAACTGGATTACACCATGCTGACAGATGATCCCGGCAATCCGGGCATTCCAGTGGCAGCCACTGATGCGCTCTATACCATCTATACGTCCGGAACGACAGGCACGCCCAAAGGCGTTCAGTTGTCACATCGAAATTTCATGAATCTGGTGCTCCATCATCGGCAGCAATCCGGAATCCAGATGAACGGCAGGGTGCTTCATTCGTCATCCATCGGATTTGACGTGTGTTATCAGGAGATGCTGGTCACCCTCTTGTCAGGTGGGGAACTGGTCATTGTATCCGATCACATCAAAAAAACGCCGGATCTCCTGCTGGACCTGCTTGGGCAGCATGAAGTAGAAACGATGTTTCTGCCAACAGCCTATTTTAACTTCCTGATTAGCGAGGAGGATTATGTTAACCGATTGCTGGGCGGGACACTTAAGCATATCGTTGTGGCTGGAGAGGCGCTTGTGCTTACTCCGCCATTCATGAAGGTATACAGTCAGAGTCCGGTTCAACTGCATAACCACTATGGCCCATCGGAGACGCATGTAGTCACAACCACGCTGTTGGACAAGCACACTCATCTGCGTGAGCGGCCGCCTATTGGCAAACCGATCAGCAATACCGAATGTTACATTCTGGATCACAATCAGCGCATCGTTCCCGTGGGGGTAAGCGGCGAACTTTATATTGCCGGGGCATCCGTAGGGCTAGGATATGTGAATCAACCGGAGCTGACTGCGGCCAAATTTTTGCCCAACCCGTTCAAGCAAGATACCGTGATGTACCGGACAGGCGATTTGGCAAGGCTGCTGTCCAGTGGAGAAATAGAGCTGCTGGGACGGGCCGATCAGCAAGTAAAGATCCGTGGGTACCGAATAGAGCCGGGCGAGATTACTGCGGTGATGCTGCAGCACGAACGAATCAGCCAGGCGGCAACAACGGTGCGGATACAGCAGGACGGGACCAAGGAATTGTACGCATTTTATACCTCGGCTGACGGAATCGAAGCTGTGGAGGTGCAAAATTATCTGGCCGGACGCCTGCCTTCCTATATGGTGCCGCCATACCTGATCCCCGTTGAGGAAATGCCGTATACCGCCAACGGAAAGGTAGATTATCGGGTACTGGCAGCGAGCGCTCCGGCACATTCCACCCGAATCCCCGGCGTGCTGCATTTGCCTGAAACGGAGCTGGAACAGCGAATCGGCCAGATGTTCCGGAGCATTTTGGAAAAAGCCGAGATCGGAAGGGATTTCGATTTTTTCGAGCACGGAGGGCATTCGCTCAAGGCTATGAGACTGGTGGCTAAACTCCGCAAGGAGCTGAACGCCGCTGTGACGCTCCGTGATATCTTCTTATATCCGACCGTGCAGGCGCTGGCGGAGCATATAAGTCATATGGATATGCCGACAGACAGCCCGTCCATCATCGCTCCTGCACATGCTGTGCACAAGTATCCCCTGTCCTCGGCACAGAAGCGCTTGTACATCCTGGATCAATATGAGGGCATTAGCACGGCTTATCACCTGTCTTCCGCGCTTCTGGTGGAAGGAATGCTTGATCTGGAACGGGTTCATAGCGTGTATAACGCTTTGTTGGAGCGTCACGAGAGCCTGCGGACAACTTTTCATATGGAGGGTGACGAGCCTGTGCAAATGGTGGCCGAGCCTTCGCCTGCCGAGCTCTGGTTTCGGGATGCCGGAGGAATGCAGGAAGCAGCGGTTCAACAGCTTGCGGAATCTTTTATCCGTCCCTTTCAGCTTCGTGAAGCGCCGCTGCTGCGGATTGGCGTCATTCAGCTGGAAAGCAGCAAACATCTGCTGCTGATGGACATGCATCATATTGTATCCGACGGAACCTCCATCGGCATTCTCGTTCAGGACTTTATCGGTCTTTATCAGGGAGCGGAGCTTCTGCCTGTGCCGGTCACATACAAGGATTTTGCGGTTTGGCAGCAACAGCAGCTCCAATCGGTCGGGGCGGTGCGCAAAGAAACGTTCTGGATGCATCATCTGTCTGGCGAGCTGCCTGTTCTCC
The DNA here is from genome assembly GCF_042138635.1 of Paenibacillus medicaginis. Classification (NCBI taxonomy): domain Bacteria; kingdom Bacillati; phylum Bacillota; class Bacilli; order Caryophanales; family Paenibacillaceae; genus Paenibacillus; species Paenibacillus medicaginis. The sequence continues at coordinate 35,579 of NZ_JBHIRY010000010.1, forward strand.
AGCTTCCCACGGATTTTCCCAGACCTGCGCAGCAACGGTTTGAGGGTGAACTAACCTTTATGCGGCTTGATCAGGACTTACTGCAGCCCTTGCGCCATCTGGCCCAGAGAACCGGAACAACACTGTACATGATTATGCTGTCAGCCTTTCAGGTTTTTCTGCACAAATATTCCGGAGCAGAAGACATCATTGTTGGTGTGCCTGTGGCAGGGAGAACCCACGAGGATGTGGCCGGTGTCGTCGGCATGTTTGTGAACACGCTGCCGTTTCGGAGCAGGCCTGAACGAAGCAAGCCATTTATCCGGTATTTGCATGAAGTGAAGGACCAACTGCTGGAAGCCTTTGAACATCAGGATTATCCGTTGGAACACATGATCGATCTGCTTGAGCTGCAGCCTGACCCGAGCCGCAATCCGTTGTTTACGGTCACGTTTGACATGCAGAACATGAGTGTTCCCGAATTGCACCTCGACGGAATGACGATCAGCAGTTGGGACAGCAGTCACGTAAGCTCCAAGTTTGATTTCTCGGTATCTCTTGCCGAACGTGAAGATCATATGCTCTGCACCGTTGAATATGCAACCTCCCTGTTCAGGAAAGAGACGGCAGACCGAATGATGAATCAGTACCGGGAGCTGCTTCAGGCTATTGTCTCCTGCGAGGAGGCAGCCATCGGGGAGTTGAACATGGTTCCACAAGAAGAGCAGGCACTGATCCTGAATGAGTTCAGTCCGGAGCTGCCCGCCGTCAACACCAATGAATGGATTCATCGTGCCTTTGAACGAATGGCTGCATCGCAACCGGAAGCCATCGCTGCTGTCTGGAAGGGACAAAGCTTGCTCTATGGTGAGCTGAATGCCTATGCGAATGAACTGGCTCATACGTTGCTCGCGCAAGAAGCGGGGGCCAACGCTGTGGTCGCTGTCTATATGAACAAGTCGCTGGACACGCTCATTGCCATCCTCGCCATCTTAAAAGCAGGCGCCGCTTATTTGCCGATTGACCCGGAATATCCGCCGGACCGGGTACAGTTCATGCTTGAGAGCAGTGGTTCCTGCTGTGTCATCACCGATGCCGAATATGGGGCAATGGTGGACAAGACGCCTGTACTGATCTATAGCCATACGGAGCGGTCTCCGGGTGAGATTGCCGCCGCCGGCAATCCGAATGCAGTGGTGCATGCCGGGCATCCGGCCTACGTAATCTACACTTCGGGATCAACGGGACAACCGAAAGGGGTCATGATCCCCCACCGCGGCTTGACTTATTTGATTGCTTTGTACAAAAAAGAACTGGGCCTGACACCTGATGATCGGGTTGCCCAAATTGCCAGCATCGCGTTTGACCTGGCTACATTTGAAATTTTTGCTGCTCTGACGACCGGCGCGGAGCTGCATCTGGTTCCGCGACCAACTTCGGCTGACCCGGTTGCGCTCACTGATTTGTTGAACAGCAGCGGCATTACCTTTGTGGCGATGACACCATCACACCTTGCCTATCTGAACCCGGAGGAGCTGCAAACCGTTCGGCTGGTGGCCTCGGCTGGTGAAGCCATTTCGGCCTATGAATACGAACGCTGGCATCGGTTTGGCTTTGCCAATTTGTATGGGCCTACCGAGACAACCATTCTGGCGACCTTGTGGATACCTGACCCAACACGGCCAATACCGGCTAACATTCCAATCGGGAAGCCTGTTGCGCATAGCCGGATTTATATTCTGAGCGATAGCGGGAGGCTGCAGCCGATTGGTGTCGAGGGTGAGATTTGCATCGCAGGTGCAGGTCTGGCCAAGGGGTACCTGGGACTTCCTGAAGCAACCCGCGAGAAGTTTGTGGACAATCCTTTCGAACCTGGCACGATGATGTACAAAACAGGGGACAGGGGCCGCTGGCTTCCGGACGGCAACATTGAATATGCGGGCCGGATAGACAATCAGGTCAAACTACGGGGATACCGTATTGAGACAGGGGAGATTGAACTGAGGCTGCTGCAGCACCAGGCGATTCGGGATGCTGCCGTCATCGTCAGCACGAATGCACAGCAGGAGCGCTTTTTATGCGCATTTGTCGTGGAAGCCGCACCTGTCTCATCGTCTGAACTCAAAAGCTTCCTGGCAGGCTCTCTGCCAGTGTACATGGTGCCTTCATTCTTTGTCCGTCTGGACCAGCTGCCTGTCACCGTGAATGGAAAGCTGGATATCAAGAAGCTGGAGCGAATGGACACGTCTCTCTTTGAAGAAAACGCATATGTTCCGCCCCAAACCGAGCTGCAGTCGAAGCTAATTGCGCTGTGGGAAAAGCATCTCAAGGCAGAGGGCATCGGAATTCGGCATAATTTCTTCGAGCTTGGCGGACAGTCATTAAAAGCCGCCCGGATGCTCTTCGACATCACGCAGGAACTGGGAATCGCCTTGTCTTTGCGGCATTTATATCAATACCAGACCATTGAAGAATTAACCCTGTTTATGGAAGGTGACAAACAGCATGACGCAAACCGTTCCTAACGAAAACATTCAACTATTCTGCGTCCCCCATGCTGCAGGCTCGGCCAGCATGTTCGGCTCCTGGAAAGAAAGCTTGCCGAGTCACATTCAGCTTGTACCGCTGGAGCTTGCAGGAAGGGGCCGGAGATTCAATGATGCTTTATATCCCGATTTTCAGGCGGCTCTTAACGATCTTTACAGTGAGCTGATAAAGCAGAAGCTGAAGCAGCCGTATGCCCTTTTGGGACACAGTATGGGGAGCCTGCTTGCCTATGAGCTTGCGATGAGGCTGCAGGAGGAAGAAGGCCAACCGCCGGCGCTGCTTTTTCTCGGGGGTCAAAGACCCCCTCACCGCTTTGCCCTTGGCCCGCGTTATGCCGGTCTGTCCGATGAAGAGCTGTGGTCCATCCTGCTGGAAGGAAGCCAGACCCCCTGGGACGACCACCAGTATGGCGAGCAGATTCGCGACATGTACCTGCCCATTCTGCGGGCAGACCTGCATGTATGCGACTCCTACCGCTATATTGAAGGGAGAGGCAGGTATACAGGCCCCGTTGTCGTGATGAATGGAGCGGAAGATGAAAGTGTTCAGGGAGAGCAGCAGGAGTGGTACGAGCTGGTTAACGCTCCTTGTCATACGCTCACTTTTCAAGGCGGCCATTATTTTATATATGAGGATCAGGAGCGGGTTATCGCAGCAGTCATTCAGCATTTGAAGGGGGTCATTTAACTGTTCCGAACGATGATGAAATCCAAAATTCACAAGGCTACGGTGACGGAAGCCAACCTCAATTATGTAGGCAGCATTACCATTGACCGTGATTTGATGGAAGCGGCCGACATATTGGAGAACGAGAGGGTGCAGGTTGTTAACAACAATAACGGAGCAAGACTGGAAACGTACGTGATTCCGGGAGCGCCCGGCTCGGGTGTCATCTGCCTGAACGGGGCGGCAGCCCGGCTGGTTCAGGTGGGAGATGTGGTCATTATTATGACCTATGCCTTAATAAGCTCCGAGGAAGTGGCAGGGCATGTTCCCCAGGTCATATTGGTGGATGACCATAACCGGGTGTCGGATATCCTGTCAGGCGAAAAGCACGGTCAGATGGTGTAAGACAAACTGACTTCACAGAAAGAAGGGAATTTGTCCATGAACGATAACTGCGTGTCCGCCGGCCTCACAGCCCTGCCCCTGACACACCCGCAAAAACGGATCTGTGCGGTTGAAGCTTTGTTTCCCGGCTCCCCTCTCCACAATATTGGCGGTGTCGTCCGGGTAAAAGGCCTCTTTGATCCGGAACGGATGGATAAGGCTATTCGCTTGTTTGTCAGCATACATGAAGGCATACGGGGGCAGTTGGTGCAGCAAGGCTCCGATCTGCAGCTTGTGGTTGCTGATGTGCCTCATCCGGAGCAACGGATCGCAGCCTTTTTGGATTTTAGCGGGGAAATGAGTCCCGAAGAACGCTTTGAAGAATGGGTCTGCCAGCAGGCGGCCATTCCGTTCCGTCTGACTGAGGGGCCTTTGTACACATTCGCATTATGCGCCATTCGGGAAAGAAGCAGCGCCATACTGATCAAGCTGCACCACGTCATCGCAGACGGGTGGTCGGTTGCGCTGCTGACCGATCAGTTATGGGCTATTTACGACAGTCTGCAGACCGATAAGGAAAGTATGGAATCGTTGGTCCCGCCCCCCGCTCCAGGAGGGATACAGGGCTCGAATTTGCAAGATGCCATAACACAGGAAAATAATTACAAAACTTCGCGCAGGTTCGAACAGGATCGCCGCTTCTGGCTGGAAAAGTTCGACGAGATGCCTGAAGCTCAACTGCGCTCTGCTGCGGATTTAAGAGGCAAGCGGCAGTCCTTCCAGCTTTCCGAAGCTTTGTCTGCTGTGGCAAGGAAGCTGGTCGGCAGAACTGCCTCCTCCTTGAATCTGTTGTTTATCGCTCTTTATTACATTTACGTGAACCGTATGGAAGGGGAAAAGCAGGCCGTTATTGGCACCCCCGTACTGAACCGGAACGGAGCACGGCAAAAACAAACGTTTGGCATGTTTACAGGCACGATGCCCTTTCGGTTTACGATATGTGATGAATGGAGCTTTACGGAGCTCTTATCCCGCATCCAGGACGAAATGAAGCTGTGTTACAAGCATCATCGCTATCCTTACGATTTGCTGCTGCAAGATTTGCATGCCAGCGGGTTTCAGCAAAAATCGCTTTTTGCTACATCTATCAACTACTATAATACGCGCCATGTGACGGAAACGCAGGAGCTGTCCGTGAGCAACACCGAGTTTTACAGTGGCGAGCAGTGGTATGCGCTGCAATGGATTGTCAGGGATTGGTCGGCCGACTCGTGCTTGTCCCTGGATATGGACTATCAGACTGGGGTGTACAGTGACGAAGAAATCGAACAGATGTATGAGCTGGTGTGCCGCATTCTGGAACAGGTTGCCCAAGATCCGGAGGTCCCCGTTCACATGCTGAACCTGCTTTCGCCCGCAGAAGAGCACTGGCAGCTACATGTATTCAATGACACGACCCGCAATGATCCCGCAAAACGAACCATCACTGAACGGATCGAACAGCAAGTGCGCAGCACGCCGTATCGGACGGCCGTGACCGATGGTCCGCACCAGCTAACCTATCAGGAATTGGACACACGGGCGAACATGCTTGCGAATCACCTGATTGCAAAGGGAGCGGGCAAGGGGCAGGTGATCGGTCTATACATGAACCATTCCATAGAGACGGTCATCGCCATTCTGGCTGTACTTAAATCCGGTTCGGCGTATCTTCCGCTGGATGCTTCATTGCCGGCGGAGAGGCTTGCTTTTATGACCCGTGATGCCGGTGTGCAAATGATCGTGACCAACCGTGAAGCCACGTTTTCTTTTCCCGGCGAGTGGATTATGGCCGCTGCTCAGCTTGAGAAGGACGAGTATATGAGCGCGGATGCCGTACCGGAGTGGAGTGTGGAGCGGCACCCTGATGATTTGGCTTATATCATTTATACTTCCGGCTCGACAGGCCAGCCCAAAGGGACCCTGATCCGCCATCGGGCTCTGGTCAATTATATCGAGTGGGCTGCCAAAACCTATGTGCGCGAAGAGTCCGAGATATTCGCCTTGTATTCTTCACTTGCCTTCGATTTGACCGTCACCTCGATCTTCACGCCGTTAGTTAGCGGAGGGACGATAGCGGTATATCCCGATAACGGGGAGGAGCATGCGATATACCGCATTGTGAGGGACAATCAGGTCACTATTCTCAAGCTGACCCCGTCCCACCTGTCTCTGCTTAAAGGCATGGATCTTCGCGGGTCTTCCATTCGGCGGCTCATTGTAGGGGGAGAAGATTTCAAATCAGCCCTTGCCGCAGCCATCGACCGGGCCTGGGGAGGAAATATTGAAATCATGAATGAATATGGCCCTACGGAAGCTACAGTAGGCTGCATGATCTATACGTATGACAGGCATAAAGATCAGGCTGGCTCGTTGCCGATCGGCATTCCGGCTGACCATGTGCAAATCTATGTGCTGGATGAGCATCTCCGGCTGCGGCCTCCGGGAACGGTGGGGGAAATCTATATTGCCGGAGACGGATTGGCGGAAGGGTATTTGAACCGGCCTGAAGCGACAGCGGCCCATTTCTTGCCACACCCTTTTGCACCCGGCAAACGCATTTACAAAACAGGGGATCTGGGCCGATTCCGCCCGGACGGCCAACTGGAGTACAAAAACCGGGCCGATGCCCAGCTCAGCGTGCGGGGGTACCGCATTGAACCGGGTGAGGTTGAAAATGCGCTGCTTGCCCATCCCTCCGTCAGTGAAGCCGCAGTGACAGCGGTAACCGTAAACGGAAGCTCCCCGCAGTTATGTGCATATCTGGTGATGAACAGCAGGGAAGAAAGGGAGGCGCTCCGTTCGTTTCTGACCCGGCGCTTGCCTGCATACATGATTCCGCAGCATTACGTATTCCTTGGCGATATGCCAATGACACGCAACGGCAAACTGGACAGAGCACGGCTGCCGGAACCGGCGCTGGCCGAGCCTGCCGGGCAAGGCAGCCGCAGCGGTGCTTCGGAGCCTGTAAGTGCAGCCGCAGCGGCTTTGCACGAGGTGCTTGCGCAAGTTTTGGAGCAGGATGCCGTCGGATCGGACGCTCATTTCTATCACTTGGGCGGAGATTCGATTAAAGCCATTCAGGCGGTCTCCCTGCTGCAGGAAAGAGGATATGTGATAGCGGCAAATGACATTTTATCCAATCCGCTGGTTGGTGACATGGAGGCGTTGCTTCGCGAGAAGAAACGTGCAGGCACCCTGGATCACCGCTGTACAGGCTCACTGCCTGATACGCCTATGCACGTCTGGTTCAAAAATCTGTCGCTTGATCAGCCGCAGCGATATCATCAGCGTCTCTTGCTTGAGATTCGGCGGCCCTTGTCCGGTGAGGATATCAGCGTGCTGCTGGAACGGCTCATCCATCATCACGATACCCTCCGCATCAATCAGGAAGGGGCCGGACAGCGCTTTTTTTACAATGAAAACCATCGCTCGCTGCGTTGTTCGGTACATGAATTGGGTGGGATATCGGGTCTCCATGAGGAAGCGTATGCCGAAATGCAGCGTGTGGCACACGAAGCAGAGCGCAAGCTGAATCTGGCCGCAGACCCGCTGCTGCAAGCCTTTATCTTTTATCAGAGCGGGACCCCATCGTATCTTCTGCTTACAGCACATCATGTGATTATCGACGGGCTTTCCTGGAGAATCGTGCTTGAGGATTTGAACCGGGCAGCAAGCCAGAGATTGAGGGGTGAAGACGTATGTCTTCCGAACAAAACCGCCTCCTATCTGGACTGGGCGCAAAGCCTGCATCGCCATAGTAATCTCCTGTATGAGAAGGAGCAGTCCTATTGGGAAACGATTCTTGGCGGGCTTGCTCCGATCCTTGAATCACAGGATAATACCCCGGAAGATAGAGAATCACGGCAGGGGACGGAGCATTTACATTTTGCACTGCCAACGGACGTTACGCAGCAGTTGCTGACCACAGCCAATCGGGCTTACAACACCCGGCCTGTGGAATTGATGCTTGCCGGTCTGCTGGCCGCCATTCGTTCCGTAACAGGGCAGCGCAACGTTAGCCTTGATCTGGAAGGACATGGGCGAGAGCAGATGGACTCCGAGGTGGATATCTCCAGCACGGTGGGCTGGTTTACAAGTCTGTATCCGATCTCCATCCAGTCACTGCATACGGAGTGGGGCAGCTTGATTAAGCAGGTCAAAGAGCATCTGCGGCAGATACCGGGAGGAGGGATCGGTTACGGAGTGCTCCGTTATTTGCGAAAATCACTGCCGGCAGCACCGGCAAATGATCTCGTATTTAACTATTTGGGAGAGTTCACAAATGGCCGTGACGATGACGCTTTTGTACTGGCCGACGGCTCGATGGCCATGACGGCTTCCCGGAGCAGCGGCGCTTATGCCATGGAAGTCAACGGGGGCGTATTTGACCGCAAGCTGACGTTTGAGGTGAGCTGCCGGACCGGTGAAGCAGTCACAGGATTGGCGGCAGCTTTGATGGAGCATTTCCATGCCTGCCTGCTTGAAGTCGCGGAATATTGCTCCCGCCAGACACATACGGAGTTTACGCCTTCCGATTTCGAAAGCGTCGAATTGACACAGTCCGAATTGGACAGCATTTTTTCCTAAAACGCACGAAGTCCATAAGGGAGCGGAGTATGAAGAAACGAGCGGCAATACACAAAAACAATGGCTTTGCCTTAATCCTTGTTGGCCTTCTGATGCTGGGATTGTGGGGGTTGCCGAGCTATGGACACACGTTCGCCTCTGCCTCTGCGGCAGGGGACCCCTCTGTTCCGCCGGATGCAAGCCGCATCGCGCAAATTGAACGTCTGATTGACAGCCAGATGGAAAAATCACACATTCCCGGCGTTGCGGTCACGATTGTGCAAGGTGCTGAAACTGTATATCAACGGGGATTTGGTTATGCGGATGCCGAGCGCGGGCAGCCCGTATCCGCTGCAAGTGTATTTGAGCTTGGTTCGACCAGCAAAGCTTATACCGGAGTGGCCGTTCTCAAGCTGGTCAGAGAAGGCAGGCTAAAGCTGGAGGACCCGGTAACAGCCTATATTCCCTGGCTTCAATTCCATGTCAAAGGTGCTGGGGCCAAGCCCGGCACCGAGGCGGCCAGTGTTACAATTGGACAACTGCTGTATCAGACAAGCGGCATTCCTTTTTCCACCATTGGCGATATTCCCGCAGGGGCGGGAGAGGATGCGCTCCGGCAAACTATAGAAAAGCTGCGCGGAACAGAGCTGGATTTTTCACCAGGTGAGCGGTTCCAATACGCAACTGTCAATTATGACATTCTGGGATATGTCATTGAACAAGTCACAGGCCAGTCCTATGAAAATTATATCCGCGAGCAAGTGCTGCAGCCGCTCGGACTGCATCATACCTATGTATCGACAGCAGAAGCAAGCCGCCATGACGAGGGGGTTCAGGGCTACAAGCTGGGATATCTGAAGCCCAGACCGTTTGATGCTCCCGTTTACGAGGGAAATACACCCGCTGGATACATATATACGGATAGCCGGGACATGGCGTTATGGCTCAAAATCCAGTTGGGAGCGGTGTCTGTGAACCCGGCAATGGCAGCAGTCCTTTCCCGATCGCACCAACCGGACCGGACAGTGTCCCCGGATGCGGACGGCTCTTCTTACGCCGCCGGGTGGTATGTATACCAGAGCGGAGGCGGAGAGCTGTCCCATTCAGGCAGCAATCCGGCCTATTCCTCCTTTATTGCATTTCGCCCCGGGGAACAGCTTGGCGTAGCGGTGATGGCCAATCTGAACTCGGCCAATACACTGGTCATCGGACAGGGCATCCTTGATCTCTTGCTGGACAAGGAGCCGGTAACGGAGATCGGGGATATTTATCGTAATGTGGACCGGATGTCGGTCATTCTTTTGGCCATATCGCTGCCTTTTATCGGATTGTCGTTATGGTTTGTCATTTCCATTGGACGCGATCTGCGCCACAAGCGGCGGCAAGCGGCCTCCGGCATCCTTATGAACGGGCTGCGGCTGCTCAGTTTTGTCGTGTTTTCCGGCGGGCTGACCTATGCGTTCCTGTTGCTTCCCGAGGTGCTTTTCAACGGAGTAAATTGGGGGTTTGCCGAAGTGTGGGCACCGTCCAGCTTCAAGATGTCCATGTGTTTTCTATATGCCGCACTTCTTTTATTTGCCCTGAGCCTGTTGCTCAATTCATTGTTCCCCGGACAAGGCAGGTCGCCTTTATTTCCTTTTATCGTCCTGTGCCTGGTGAGCGGTATCGGCAACACACTCATTATTTTTATTATTAATGAAGCACTGGCGCGAACGGGTGCATTTCAGGCCGGACTGTTCTCGTTTTTTCTCGTCGGTCTGCTGGTATATGTGCTGAGTCAAAGAATCGTCCGCACACAGCTCATCCGGTTCACCAACGATCTCATTTATGTCAAACAAACGGAAATCATTGACCGTATCTTGCATTCACCCTATGGCAAAGTAGAGAAGATTGCCAAGGAAAAGCTGTATTCCGTGTTAAATCACGATATTGAAACAATCAGCGGTGGCATCAATGTGCTCGTATTCGGATTGACCAGCCTGATCACCCTGATCTTCTGTTTTGTCTATCTCGGTTTCATTAATGTATATGGGCTGCTGGCATCCATGCTCGTGATTTCATTTGCTGCCCTTGCCTATTATGCCGCAGGGCGCGATGCCAACAAGCATTGGGAGTCCACCCGTGACATTCAGAATGTCTTTTATAAGTATATTGGTCACATGGCCCAAGGGTTCAAGGAGCTCAGTTTGCATCAGGCCAAAAAGTCCGAATTCCGGGCCGATCTGCATGAAAGCTGTAATGAGTACCGGGTGAAGCGAATCCAGGGGGATACACGCTTTGCCAACGTGTTTGTCATTGGAGAGGTCATGTTTACGGTTGTGATTGGTGTCGCAGCTTTTATGTTCCCGTTATGGTTTGATTCCATCCGCAGCCATTCCTTGCGCAGTTTTATTTTTATCTTTCTGTACATGGGGGCGCCGGTGCGGGGTGTCCTGGATGCCGTGCCTGATCTGATTCGTATGCGCATTGCCTGGAACCGGATTCATCAATTGTCCGCAGAGCTGGGCAACGAGCCTGGAGCGGCAGAGTCTGTGCAAATGGAGGACAGACTGGATGCCAGCTTCAGCACCCTGGAACTCAATCATGTCTGTTACACGTATGAGAACGATTCTGGTGCAGCATTTTCCGTCGGTCCGGTTAACCTCGTCCTCAGGGCAGGTGAAGTTACTTTTATTACAGGAGGAAACGGCAGCGGCAAATCCACGCTGGTCAAGCTGATTACAGGCCTTTACGAGCCTTCGGCCGGTTTTGTCTCGATGAATGGCCGTCCCGTATCGCCTGCGGGTCTTAGTGAGCAGTTTACGGCGGTGTTCAGCGAGTACCATCTTTTTGACAAATTGTACGGGGTTCGTAACAACCTGGATGATACGGCGGTGAGCCATTATCTGCAACAGCTTCATCTGGAGCAAAAGGTGTACATACAGGACGGCCGTTTCAGCACAACTCAGCTTTCCTCGGGACAGCGGCGGCGCCTCGCGTTGTTCATCAGTTATATGGAGGACAGACCGGTATATCTGTTTGACGAATGGGCAGCAGACCAGGACCCTGAGTTTCGCCGCTTCTTCTACCATTCAGTGTTGCCAGACCTGAAGAAGCAGGGCAAATGCGTGATCGCTGTCACTCATGATGATCGCTATTTTGATCTGGCAGATAGGCTGGTTAAGATGGAATCCGGCCAAATGATACACCTGGAAACGCAAAAGACCGCATCCGGTTCCTGGTAACCGGGGATGAGACGAGACCCTCTATAAGAAAGGACGATGGACAATGATCAAGCTTGGCATCATGTTTTCCGGACAGGGAAGCCAGTATGCGGGGATGGGGCGGTCGCTTGCCGCCAAGTCGGCCATTGCCCGCCGTATTTTTGACCAGGCCAGCAACATATTGGGATATGATCTCACTGCCGTGATGAATGAAAGCGGCTCGGACCGTCTGGAGCAGACGGAATATGCTCAGCCTGCCATTTTTGCCTACAGTTATGCCTGGTATCAGATGCTGGTTGAGGAAGCCTTTCTTGCACCAGCCTTCGGTGCAGGTCACAGTCTGGGGGAGCTTACCGCTCTGGCATGTGCAGAAGTCCTCTCGTTTGAAGAAGCGCTTCGCCTTATTCAGAAGCGAGGAACATGCATGCAGCGCGCAACTGAAAGCGGCTTTGGACGCATGGCTGCCATCAAAGGTGTTCATGTGTCCGTCATTGAAGAGGTATGTGCACGGCTCTCAGATCATGAGCGGCTCGTGCAAATTTCCAACTATAATGCGGCCGATCAAATTGTGATTTCAGGTGAAAGCCGACAGGTGCAGCACGCAGTCGATCTGCTGGCCAAGCTTGGCGGCACTGCCTATCCGCTTCATGTATCGGCACCATTTCATACCCCATACATGAACGCGGCCAATGCCGAATTTACCGCAGCGCTGCAGCATGTAAATTTTGCGAACGGAAGCTGGCCTGTCATCTCTAATGTGAATGCACAGCCATACCGCGATAAGGAGCATGTTCGTGCCGGGCTGCAATCCCATATGCTGCATCCTGTCCGCTGGTCGGAGAGCATCGCGTGTATGTTGCGGCAAGGCGTGAACGTCCTGATTGAGATTGGCCCCAGAGCAGCACTGCGCAATACGATCCGGCAAGCGTATCCCCATATTCGGAGCTTTTCCGTTGATCATGATTATGATGAAATCATCGAAATATTGCGGGATGTGCAGCAGCAAAGCCGATCCACCGTGACTGCAGCCTGCCTGTCCATGGCCCAGCTTATCCCGAATCGCAACAGCAGCATGGAGGAATATACAAGCGGTGTCGTTCAACGATTCCAAAAACTGGAGTATCGCAATCTGCACATGCAGCAGGAGGGGCGCCATGAGACCGAAGAGGAGCAAAGGGAGGCACTGCAACTGCTGCAGGACATACTCCACACCAAAAAAGCAACAGAAGAGGAAGCCTGGAACTGTTACATCCAAATCAGTGCTGAGACCGGCCTGCCACTGTCAGCACTGATACAAGAACATGCAGTGAAGTGAAGAAGTGCTGTTTGCATAATGTAAAGCGCGAGTGCAGGAGGGAGAACAACCGCTGCACTCGCTTTTTTCGTATAATGCCAATTTATAATTACCTCAGAAAACATAACTATGTTGGTTTTTGGAAATATGATTACCACATTTTTAAATATATTTCAATATCAATGCGAAAATAGTAAAATACGAAATTTTGTAATTGACCTGTGGAAAATTATACTATAAAATTGGAGTAAATGGTTCGAAGTGGAGGGAATACATTGGATGATTTACACTTAGATGATCTGAGAATTGACTCCTTAGTAGACTTACTTAAAGCATCGTACACGTTAGAGGATTACGAACACATGATTGAAATAGCTGATAAACTTCTTCTATCGGCAGAGAGAGTATACTCTAGGCAAAAACAATCAATAGATTCAGGGAAACGATACGTTTATTTAGATGGAAAGAGGCACATCGTCTACTATTTCGGATTCAGTCAGATGGCGAAAGGTATTGCTTTACAGAAAAAGGAACTGTACAATGAGTCATTGATTTGTATAAAAAACTATGCTGATCTGTCTTGGTTGGACGATGGGAGCAAAGATGCTGCCGAAGAAATAGCAGCCTTTAAAACGTTTGCGGAAGCCAATACATACAGCGTGAATTTACTTGCAGGGAGGCAGGAATATCTCCATCAGTATGTACAATTTCTCAAAGCATCCAGAATTGAAGAGTTGTTGCCCGGTATGATAACAATACTCAACTCAGCCATTCAGCATGGTTTTGCTGTCGATTTTGTACTGAACGATTCCGAGGGGGCTATTGAAGAAGCGATTGAGGCTTGTAGTAAAGACAGCAAAGAAGTAGTGTATGTGACAAAGTTCTACTACACCCTATCAGAATATCATTTGAAAATGAAACATTATCAAATTGCCTTACATTATATCCTACTTACTTTAGCAGTGTCTGATAAATTTAAAAATGTGGCAGTCTTTAAAAAATGCGTGGTTTTGTTTGAGCACCATCGTATTCATGCGGACCAAGATCAGCAGAACACTTATGCAAAATTCATGAACGAAATTTGGGAAAGGGAGATCAAAAATGAGAAAAGTATTTCTAACGATGATGCTTACAATAGGGTTAATTAGTCTTTTTGGGGTTCCTGTGAGTGCAAACGATTATTATACAACAACTGAGCATGGGATGGGACACTAGACAGTAATTTTTACAACTATCAGTAAATCCACACCTAAACCATCAAAGACCGTCCTAGAAGGGCGGTCTTTGATCTAATATTCAACTTCATTTCGTAGTGAATAATACCAAAATTTCCTATTAAATCCTTTTGCAAGCTCTGGAAGCATCTGATAACTATAAAGAAATAAGTGAATATAAAGTAAGTATCTCTGTGAAGGATATCATCGCCGTATGCTCCTATGGTGGAACAAAGTAAGAAGTGTTACCTGATGCGTTATATATTGAGAGTAAGGGAAAGACATCGAAGCCCCCTTTAACGCAATAGGGAGCCAATACCTTTGTCGCATTAGCCCCCATTTACATCTACTTCAGAGTAAAGAGTGTTATTTCGGTAACACAGCCTTCATCGGATAGAACTCGGCAGTCATCAATCCTGCAATAATGGCGGGGTCTTCTGCGATGAGTTGTGAGACTTGCTCTGCGTTCTCAACTTCAATGATTGCAACCCCATGCGGCGATTTCGGATTTAATACGGGTCCGAAAACTAAAGCAATCCCCTGATTCAGCAAGTCCGTCCAATAGGCGATATGTTGGTGCATAATGTTGCGTTCTTCTTCGGTCATATCGGACATATTCTGAGAAAAAGCCGTTATAGGGGTTGTAGACCTTAACATGAAGTGCATTTTACCCGGATTGTTGCTTGCTGTAGTATCAGACATTACAAAAAACCTCCAGTACCTTAAATTTGTATTTCTACTTACATGTGCAATGATAACGTATAGAGTGCACTTGATAGCAATAGCGTTCGAACCAATGTTATAATAAAAATATGGAAAACAAATTTTCGAGTAAACAAGTTTCTGAAATGACGGGATTAAGCGTCCATACATTGCGATACTATGAACAAATCGGGTTAATTGACGGTATAGAACGGGACGAAAATGGATATCGTCAGTATTCAAAATCCGATATCGTATGGTTTCAAGTTTTAAGTTATATTCGAGCGATGGGGATGCCCATTCGGGAGATGCAGCATTATACCGCCTTGCGCAGTAGTGAAGTCTCTACAATAACAGCACGACGAGAATTCATGGAAGCTTACCGCAGGAAAGTTATCGATCAAATGAATGAGCTTGAAAAGACGCTGGAGAAAATCGATCAGAAAATCAATTTTTTTAAAAATCTAGAGGACTCAGATAAACTACAACAGGGCAAATAATACAGCATTCAACGTGTTAAGAACGTTAGCAATAAAAGCCACTTTAATTGGCGGTTCCGAATTCACCGTCGATTAAAGTGGCTGATGACAATGTGTCTTGTGTTGACACTGGTTCAATTATTTTGATTTTTTGTTCCCCAATCACACAACTGTTCCAAAATGGGTAATAGTGTTTCCGCTTTCTCAGTAAGACTGTACTCGACTTTAGGGGGAACCTGAGGATACTCTTTCCGATTCACCATACCATCTGCTTCCAATTCTTTTAGCTGTGAACTCAATGTTTTAAAAGTAATGGCTCCTATTTGTCTTTTCATATCATTAAAGCGAACAGGCTGCTTTTCGGCCAGCAGGTAAAGAATAAGCATTTTCCATTTACCCCCAATCACAGACAATGTGTAACCAAAAGGGGTCTCTTGAATATTCCCTTCACCTTTATAATCAGCCATGCTCATATTTACACTATCCTTTCGGGTAGTACCTTTCAAAAAAGTGCGTACTACATTTTTATTTGTGGTCAGTTTATACTAACCTTACATTGAAGTAAAGGAGAGAATAAATTGGCTAATATCAAAACCTACAATCACGATCTTTGGGATCACGGCATCTCCCAGGGTTACAGCGTTAATGGCACCATCTACATTTCAGGACAATTTTCCCACGATACGCAGGGCGCGTTAGTTGGTGAGGGCGATATCGAGGCACAGGCCCGGCAGACGCTGGAAAATCTCGATCGCGTGCTGGCGGAATTTGGTGTTACGAAGTCGAACCTCGCTTATGTGGAGCTCTATCTGACAAACCCGCAAGAGCATTCCGAGCCAGTCATCCAGATGTTCAAGGAATACATCGGACAACACCGGCCAGCGGGCAGTCTTATTGGTGTCACATACCTGGCGTTCCCTGAGCAACTGGTGGAAGTCAGCGCTGTTGCACACACGGACTGACGCGGCCGCTACGGCAGTTCAGAGCCAGGCGGTTGCGCTATGAGAAAGCGCAGCCGCTATTGGTGCGGAGCGAAAGGGTGGATCAGTTTCTTACAAATGTCAGAGAACAAAATATTGTCGCTTAAGAAGCCGCCTGCATGGCGGCTTTTCCTGCTCTCCTTATTGAGCAGTAGCGAACTTGCGGGAGGTTTCCCGATATGCTGTAGGAGACATGCCTCTTTTAGCTGTAAATTGTTTTATGAAGTAAGTGTCATACTCAAATCCGGTAGCACGTGCAATTTCATTCAAGCTCATGTCCGTATGAGTCAGTAAATTCCCCGCAACTTTCAAGCGGTGCAACAGTAAGTAGCCCATTGCTGTGCATCCGCATCTTTCCTGAAACATCTTATTTAGAGAGACGCGATTCAAGTGCGCGCATTTCGTTAAATCTTCCAAGGTGATCTTGTCGGAATAGTTTGTGTGTATATATTCCAGAACTGCATCAACAGGGGATTGTTCGCTGTGGCGGTTCAAATCCTCAAGCACCCCCAATATTTGTATGAGGTATTTTTTTATTCTGCATGCCCAGAGTGCATCGCTTTGTGCATACACTTCTGTGCCAAGCACAAAAAACCACTCAAATAATTGTGGGTATGCCTTCTCGCTAATACGAGGTATTCCGGTTCGTGCAGGAGATTTATGAAACAGTGAAAGACCTGTTTGTATTTTCAGATTGGTCGGAAAGTAATCTTGTGTTTCAGAAAGGGGGGTCGAATCAAGAAAATCCGGATGAAAACAAAATGATGATGCCGAAGCGTTATGCTTATCTAAAACTTGTATCGTATCCTCTGCAGACAAACAAAGGATAGCGGGTGCTGAAATGGTGACCGGGCGTTCATTCAATAGCCCTTTTATACTTCCATTCGTAACAAAAACCAGAGTCAAGCGCTCCGGGTAAGGAAAATGTGTAAAATCCTCAGCTGCTACAAATTCAATATTTACAGTTCTGTTTTTATGGCGGTCAATTTGCGGCATGGTTCTCACCTGACAGATAGTATAGTTAAATGCTTCACTTATGACAGTGTATCACAAAAGTTCAAGGGATATAATTTGAATGAAGACAAAGAAAGGTGGTTACGATGATGGCAATTAATATCGCAATAAATGGTTTTGGCAGAATTGGCAGACTCGCTTTTCGACAGCTTTTTGGTACGGAAGGATATAGAGTTGCAGCCATCAATGACCTTACAAGTCCGGAGATGCTTGCGCATCTGCTGAAACACGACACAACGCAGGGACGTTATGACGCCAAGATTGATTATAGCGAGAACAGCTTGACCGTGAACGGCGTGGATATTCCGATCTATGCCGAAAAAGACCCCGGAAGGCTCCCGTGGAAAGAACTGCAAATTGATGTTGTTCTGGAGTGCACAGGCTTTTTCGCATCAAAAAAAGCGTCAGCGGCACATATTGAAGCTGGCGCCAAAAAGGTACTGATATCCACTACCGCCGGAAAAGATGTTCCCACCATCGTTTTCGGTATTAATGAACACACGTTGACTAAGGACGATACCATTGTTTCGGCTGCTTCCTGCACAACGAACTGCCTTGCGCCAATGGCCTATTTCTTGAACGAGCTTGCACCGCTCAAAAAGGGCTTTATGACCACGATACACGCCTACACAAACGACCAGAATACCCTGGATGGCCCCCACGCCAAAGGCGACTTGCGCCGGGCGCGCTCTGCGGCGGGCAACATCATCCCAACCTCAACCGGGGCAGCAAAGGCAATCGGGCTCGTGATCCCGTACCTGGATGGCAAGCTGGATGGAACATCGCAAAGGGTGCCGGTTATGGCAGGCTCACTGACAGAATTGACCGCAGTTGTGGGCGGCTCCGTGACAGCGGAGCAGGTCAACAAGAAGATGGAGCAATCCCAATCGGATGAATACGGATATACAGATGAACTGCTTGTTTCGTCTGATATCATCGGCATGACTTACGGCAGCCTGTTTGACGCAACACAGACGAAGGTAACAGAGTTAGGGACAGATACACTGGTGAAAATCGCCGCGTGGTATGATAACGAAAACTCCTTCACCAGCCAGATGATACGTACCGCAAAATACCTTGCAAAATTATGATGTTTACTGAGCTGGAGGATAAGAGCATAAGAAGTCGCCAAATTGGCGGCTTTTTGCTTTTACGATAGTGTTCTTGCCCAATACAGCGAAGTAGCAAAGTTAATTATGGCTATATAAATTGGATATACAATCGAAATAAACAATATTACTAGCCCTACCCCTCCGAGAGGTTGTTCTTGTGGATTGGTAATTGGATAAAGAGATGCGTGATTTTATCGGCTCGGCTCGTGCGGTTCGGCGGCTCTCTGACTGCATTTGTCTTGAACACGGATTATCTGTCATTTCCAATCCAAAGCTCCATAGCAAGGGAAAATTCAAGCATTATGGTGAGTGGCTTGGCGGCAATAAGCCGCAGACTTTTCAGGAAAAATTAAAGGCGTAGATTGATGCTTGCCTTGCAAAGAAACCGCCGGATATGGACGCTTTTTTTACAGGCCATGGCGGCGGCTGGTTATGAGGTCAAACATGGGCGCGGCGGTTCAATCTGCTTCCGCGCAAAAGGACAGGAACGGCCCAAGATCAATCTGATTGTGGATATTGAATCCCGCATGCGTCAATACACTTGCCCTGCTTGCCGGTTTGTGAAGCTCCCCAGATTCCAAGTATCTATTTACATCTCTACTTCCATGGTAATCTTTGTTACATAGTCCTCTTTGCTCCTTGCAGTATCTTCACCTATCAGATATTCTTCATAAGCAAAGCTCCCCATTTGAAGGTGGTTTCTCTCTAAAAAGGCAAGCATTCTTTCATATGCTTCTCCCATGCTACCATATCCCCCTCGATGGTAACCAACAGCGTATAATCCTTTTGGTTTTATTCGGGTATTCGGACGATCTTGCTTGTTGGTTATTTTTACAAAAAAGTAAGAACTATCATTATAATTGCCACTTAGGATTTTTTCCTTTGCCTGCATTATGCCAGCAAAAGAGGTTCCCTGTGACGACATGTTGGCTTCAAAATTATAAAAAGCCCACAGCCATTTCCAATAGTCATTTGAGCTGTCTTCGGTAAATAAACCGCTACAAATAATGGCTTCTTCTTCTTGTTCTTCTAATATAATTCTATCAATATCAGCCTGCATTCCTTGGTTCGTAAGATTGATATATTCTTCCAGAATTTGTTTAATATAATTCAACTGTTCAATTTCTCTATCGACCTCTATAATTTTCTGCTTTGATAGATTAACAATTAGCTCTGGTGTTCTTATATCCAGATAGGCTTTTATCTCTTTAAGAGGCATATTTAATTCTTTTAAGCTGGCAATGGTATAAAATACTTTTATTTGATGGTATGAATAATAACGATACCCTTTTTCATCTGTGATAGAAGGCTGGAACAGTCCAATGTCATCATAATAAAAGAGGGTTTTTTTATTAACTCCACAAATCTTGGCAAATTCTCCTGTCTTAAAGTAAGTTTTTTGGATTGTACTCATTTTCAATCTCCTTTCTACTATCCAGTTACAGTATACTAAATAATGCGTTATAACAAATATATAAAAGATAAATTTTAGCTGTATTAAAAGGGTTTAATAGTCATTCTCTTTTTTTGAGCTTTCCTATTGACTATCCAGCTACAGAATACTTTATCTTATAATTATTAATTTGAGTCAAGAATGCAGATTGATTTCTGTGATTTCGTTGTTATAAACAACACATTGGTTCATTGAATTATGAGGAGAGTTTTTATGCAAAAAAATTGGAAAAAGAATGCTGGGATTTTTATCGCAAGTCAAGCGATATCCCTTTTTGGTTCATCTCTTGTGCAGTTTGCTATTACATGGTATGTCACCCTCAAAACACAATCAGGCATTTATGCCACGTTGACTATTATCTGCGGATTTTTGCCGACCTTTCTCCTATCCCCATTTGCAGGGGTATGGGCTGATCGGTATGATCGCAAGAAGCTAATCATGCTGTCTGATGGTGGTATTGCAACATGTACCTTGGTGCTGGCAATCCTGTTTCTCACGGGGCATGACTCTATCTGGTTATTGTTTGTTGCATCGGTTATTCGTGCGTTAGGAGCAGCGATACAAACTCCTAGCGTGAATGCACTACTACCGGATATTATACCGAATGAACATCTGACCAGAATTGGTGGTATTAACAGTTCAATTCAATCTTTGATTACGCTACTGTCACCTATGGCCAGCGGCGCATTAATGGGATTCGCCAGCATTGAAAGTATATTCTTTATTGATGTGATAACCGCTGCCATAGCAATAATTTCTATGCTGGTCTTTTTTAAGCTACCTAAACAGGAAAAGAAAGTGGACATGGCGAAAGCACCGGACTACATGGGTGACTTGAAAGAAGGTCTTTCCTATATTTTTAGGAACAGATACCTGCGCAACGTTTTTGTGTTCTTTGCTGCTTTTGATTTTTTAGCTGCACCGATGGAACTGTTAACCCCTCTCCAAATCACTAGAACCTTTGGTAGCGATGTTTGGCGACTCACCGCAATCGAAATGACCTACTCGGTTGGTGTGCTGGCTGGTGGGATTGTTATAGCAGTCTGGGGAGGACTGAAAAACAAAGTCCATACCATGGCGTTGGCAGGGCTTATCATGGGTATAACGACCATCGGTATAGGATTACCGATTAATTTCGGCTTATACCTTCTATTTATGGTTTTATGTGGTGTGTCGGCAAATATCTTCTACACACCTGCTGTAGTGCTGTTGCAGGAAAAGGTTGAACCGGAATATCGGGGTAGAGTGTTTGGCATAATAACTATGATGACCAGTAGCCTGACTCCCTTAGGAATGCTCCTGTATGGTCCGCTCGCTGATGTGGTTTCAATTGAATGGCTTTTGCTGGCAACCGGAGCTTTGGTGCTGATTATGACTTGCGCACTCCGGCTCAATAAGGCGTTGCTGAAAGCCGGAGAAAGCGGGACTACCTTTCAAAAGGAAGGATCGGAATGTGCCTAAAAATAACCCGTCGGCAACAATTTTAACGAAATAACGGGAATGATAGTTGAACATTGTAAATGAGAGAGCCCTCATATTCTGATGGCTCTCCTTATTAACTTGCTGGCTCTATTTCATTAACATCATGGCTCTCACTAATTAACCAAGTGGCGCTGCCGCAACGAAATATTCAAGAGATACTAAAAGGGCGTGATAACCTTTTTAAATTGCGGCGGCTTTGAGATAGGAGACTATCATGTACCCGATGTTGCTTTTTGATGTCTGTGAGGGGCCGTCACCTTACTGTGATGGCTGGATGTAGCAAAAAAATTCCTCCTGTATAACCTCAAAAAATCAAGTAAATATTCGGACGATCAGTGCGCCCATTTTTCATTCGACACCTTTCGGGAACTATCCCTAAGTGGTGTTTTTTTATATCCTTTTTCGACTATTTACGAGCAGATCAAAACGTTAAATCGGACGGCTGAGATCCGATTACGGGAACGTAGCGATGGTTGGGGATGGGGTCAATGATGCCCCGGCGCTGGCTGCATCCACGGTTGGCATCGCCATGGGCGGAGCCGGTACAGACACGGCGCTGGAAACAGCAGACGTGGCTTTGATGGGTGACGATCTAAGAAAACTGCCTTTCGCGATAAAACTAAGCCGAAGTGCACTCCGCATCATCAAACAAAATATCACTTTTGCACTTGCAATTAAGTTGATTGCTTTGCTGCTCGTTATTCCGGGTTGGCTCACGCTATGGATTGCCATCCTTTCTGATATGGGCGCAACGCTCCTGGTTGCATTAAACAGTTTACGACTCATGCGCATGAAAGAATGAAAAGTAAAGGGCTGCTACGAAGTATAATGAGCAGCCCCATTTTTCTGTTAATACGCAACTGCGGATGGTATCAGCTAAGCTGGTATTACCCCTCGTTAGATGCTTCAGGCCGTTCATCTGCATCCCGGCGGGCAGTTCACGCTGGGTCGAGCGGCAGAGCGGAGTACGGATGGACCGGGATGCGCATTGGCGGCTCGGCGAGGAGATCGATGATCTCGTCACGGAGTTCGTCGGCAAGGGCGCTGGTTTCGTAGCTTTCCTTTGCCTCGATGGACCGGAATACCTCGACGTTCCAGAGCACATCCGGGTCGTCGTCCTCACGAAGGATGATGAACCGGTCGGACGCGCCAGACTTTTCCATGCCGATGGTAGCCAGTTCGAACAGCTTGTCGCCGTTTCCGGGCTTGGCGCGCATCTTGATGATGTACGCGGGTTGGTTTTGAAGTGCCATGTTTTTCTCCTTTCAAATTCTCTTTAAACTCAGAGAAATTAGCATTTGCATGACCACATCGGTATATGCATGCGGATAACGATGAAAAAGCAACAGCCTTCGATTTCGGAGCTCTTTACAACAATAACTTTGTTTTTTTATCATTGGAGAGGGGAAACTGGTTAACGGATGTATGGGACACAGCCCCTTATTCTTATACAATGAAGGGAACAGTAATATCAAGCTGTTGATGAGATTTTCGACTTTAAAAGTCAATAACTGCAATGATATTCTATTCGGCAGAGGCCATCCGACCACGGATGGCCTAAGTTTTTTAGGTTATAAGACCCTGAATATATAGTTCCTTGGTCATGTTTAGAAATTGTCTAGGGTCATATGGTACTATTAAAATAAAAATTGAGAGAAGCATGGAGTGAGATTGTAAGTGAAAAAGAATTATTTCGAAGAGATGCACAAACTTGACCATGACGATGACATGAGATACCGGCTTCTGATTCGGGGAGTCAAGCTGTTGTTGGAAGAGCGTAAGCGGGAACGTCCTAAACTAAAGCAAATTCTTGATTCACGCAAAAGAAAAAAGGTCCAGCAAGCCGCGAAGTGGACTTGAAAAGAATTATATGCACTTTATTAGAATGGTCTTATACAAGGAAAACAAAGCAAAATTCAACTGCCGTACATATACCCCTAATGTGAGCGCCACTGACAAATCAAGGCTGTCAGTGGCGCTTTTATTGATAAAAGTCATTTAAAATGGCTAATTTACACGACACCAAATGGTGTCCTATAATCAAATCGTCACTAAATGGAGCCCAGTTCAAGATCGGGTGGCTTTCTACAGCAAGTACTGAAGTACGAACCATAGGAAGGAGTTAAGTATGAGCGGGGCTAATCAGGAATATATCATCATCTCGGGTGCAAGGGAAAACAATCTTAAGAACGTATCCTTACGCATCCCCAAGCGGAAGATCACGATCTTTACCGGGGTATCCGGATCCGGCAAGTCATCGATCGTCTTCGATACGATCGCCACTGAATCCCAGCGTTTGCTGAATGAAAACTTCAGCACATTCGTCCGCACCTTTCTGCCACGTTTACCGCAGCCGGATGCAGACGCGATCGAGAACCTGAGCATGGCTGTCATCGTGGATCAGAAGCGGCTGGGCGGCGGTTCCCATTCCACGATGGGCACGATTACCGATATCTCACCCATTCTCCGCCTTCTCTTCTCTCGAGTGGGTCAGCCCTATGTTGGAGGAGTGAACATGTTCTCGTTCAATGATCCGCAAGGTATGTGCCCCGAATGCAACGGGATCGGCCGCAGTCTGTGTGTCATCATGAGCAAAGCGGTGGACATGTCCAAGTCGCTTAATGAAGGGGCGATTATGCTGCCAGGATATTCGGTAGACAGCTGGGAATGGAATATGCTTCTACAGTCGGGAGACTTCGATCCCGACAAGAAGCTGAGCGATTATTCGGCTGGGGAATTGGAACAGCTGTTATACGCCAAGGCAAGGAAAGTGAAGATGGATTTCGCCGGGAAGGCAACGAATATTACCGTGGAAGGCGTCATTGAGAAGTTCACCAATAAATACATCAAGCAGGATGTGAAGACGAAGTCCGAGCGTACACAAAAAACGGTTGCGCCGTTCATCTCCGAGGGTCCCTGCTCCAGCTGTCATGGCGCCAGACTCAGTCAGGCAGCGCTGGGCTGCAGGATCAACGAACTTAACATTGCGGAGCTGTCCTCCATGGAGGTCGGCCAGCTCATTCGCTTCATTCGGGAGATTGACGATTCTGTCGCCGTGCCAATCGTCAAGTCTCTGACGGAGCGGCTGCAGCATCTGGTGGATATCGGACTTGACTACTTGACACTGGACCGCGAGACAGATACATTGTCCGGCGGCGAGTCGCAGCGTGTCAAGATGGTGAAGCACCTGAGCGGAAGTCTGGTGGATGTTACTTATATTTTTGATGAGCCCAGCGTTGGTTTGCATCCCCGTGATGTACACCGGCTGAATGAGCTGCTGCAGAAGCTGCGCGACAAGGGTAATACCGTGATTGTCGTCGAGCATGATCCCGATGTGATCAAGGTTGCGGATCATATCGTCGATGTCGGGCCACACGCTGGCAGCCACGGCGGGTCCATTGTGTACGAAGGAAACTACGAAGGTCTGCTGAAGGCCAACACGCTGACAGGCACCTATATGAAGCAGCCGCTCCAGTTGAAGCATGATTGCAGACAGCCATCCGGCAAGCTGTCCATCAAGGATGCCACATTGCACAACCTGCGCAATGTGAGCGTAGATATTCCAACCGGAGTGCTGACTGTCGTTACGGGTGTCGCCGGTTCGGGCAAGAGTACGCTGATTAACGAAGTATTTCTCAGACAGCATCCGGATGCGATCGTCATCGATCAATCGGCGATAGGCGTGTCAACACGCTCGAATCCTGCAACCTATACTGGCATTATGGATGATGTGCGCAAGGCGTTTGCTTCCGCGAACAAAGTCGACCAGGGCCTGTTCAGCTTCAATTCCAAGGGGGCTTGCGAGAACTGCCAAGGGCTGGGTGTAGTGTATATTGACCTCGCATATCTCGACAGCGTGAAGCTGCCATGCGAAGTATGTGAAGGCAGACGGTACAAGGAAGAGGTGCTCGCGTACAAGCTGAACGGCAAGTCCATTGCAGAAGTGCTGGAGATGACGGTGGAGCAGGCATTGGATTTTTTTGAGCTTAAAGAGGTCGTGCGCAAGCTGCAGGCGATGAGTGATGTGGGGCTGAATTATATTACGCTCGGCCAGCCGCTCAGCACACTCTCGGGCGGGGAATGCCAGCGCATCAAGCTGGCAAGCGAACTGCATAAGAAGGGCAGCATCTACGTGATGGACGAGCCGACAACCGGACTGCATATGTCGGATATCGGTCACCTTCTGGAAATCATGAACCGCCTTGTGGATGCCGGCAATACGGTGATCGTCATTGAGCACAACCTCGAGGTAATCAGCCAGGCAGATTGGATCATCGATATGGGACCGGACGGAGGCAGCAAGGGCGGCCTGGTAGTGTTCGAGGGCACACCTGCACAGATCATCCATGCGGAGCAGTCAATCACGGGTAGATATTTAAAATAATAATATAAAACAGATCACTCAGGTGGTATCTATATGCCCCCAAGTGATCTGTTTTTACAAGTTGGGTTTAAAAACTACCATGACCTATTTATCCGCCAGATTCATCTCTGCGCACATGAGGATGAAGGCGCCTGCTCCGTGCAGGTCGTTTTCGCTGGTTGGACGGGCGATATAGTGGGCGTAGTCGCCGATTCCCGTGCCGATGCAAATGTTGCCAATCACGACGTTGCCGTTCTCGTCGAACTGCAGCGTATCGATGACGCCCTGGTAGCCTTTCCAGGCATAATCCATGTATTTGGCGTCCAGATAGCCGAACCGGACAGCCTTGGCAATGGCATGCACATACAGCGCCGTGCAGGAGTTTTCATGCCAATTATCCGGGCGGTCGCCTTTGTCTACGACTTGATACCATAATCCGGTGGCAGGATCCTGATACTTTGTCAGAGCGATAAGCAGATCCTGTACAATGGTTACGAGCTTTGCTTTATCCGGATGATCCTCTGGCATGTATTCGAACATTTCAAGCAAGGCGACGGGATACCAGCCGATGGCACGGCCCCAGAACTCCGGTGCAAGGCCCGTAACGGGGTCGGCCCATTTGGCCTGCCTGGTTTCATCCCAGCCGTGGTACAGCAAACCTGTGACAGGGTCCTTCGTATGCTTCTCCATGAGCAGCGCCTGGAAGGCCATCATGTCAAAATAATCGCTCTCGTCAAATGTTTTGGCGAACTGCACAGCGATCGGTCCGGCCATATATAAGCCATCCAGCCACATTTGGTTCGGATAATGTCCCTTGTGCCAGAATCCGCCGGATGGATTCGTTGGCCAGGATTTCAGCAAGGGCACCAGCGTGTGCAGCGCTTTTTTGTACCGCTCGTCTCCTGTCTGCTCGTAGAGAGTGAAGAGAAGCACGCCGGGCTGTATGTCGTCAAGTTCGTCGGACATAAACTTTTTGATGCTGCCGTCCTCAAGAATCTGGCTGTCCACCCACCCTTTCATGTAGTCGTACAGCTTTTGTTCTCCGGTCTGCCGCCAGCATTTCTCCATGCCTGACAGGAAGACGCCTTGATGGTAGTGGAACCGGTCTGGCGGAAGATTTTCCGGCTCGAATTTATTCATTAATGCTTCGCAGGCTTTTAGCGCCCATTGAATCGGGGTCATAAGGGATGAAGCGGTTTGCATGCGTATCCTTCCTCCTTGGTTATTTGTACTCCTATTCTAGCACCGGAATATGTACATGTTTTGCGGAATGTCTCCTTTTCTTCTTATTTCTTGCGGTATAATAAACAACAGATACGGAAGGGGAGGGGAGCGGCTTGGGAGATCTATATTTCGAAAATAATACAGGCACATTCCAGGTATCCCACCGGAAAGCGTTAAGCCACCATATGCCGGTGAGCCATTTTCACAGTACCTACGAAATCTATTATCTGATGTCCGGCAAGCGGGAAATTTTTATTCAAGACCGGACAATTACCATTAGCGAAGGCGATGTCGTCATTATCGCTCCCAATATTCTGCACCGTACGACCAATGCGGAGCGGCCGAAGCATGAGCGGCTCATTATCAATATGCATGAACGTTTTTTTTCACCGGATGGTTCTCATAAGGAAGCGCTTCAGCCTTTGTTGGAACGGGATTACCTGATTATGAACGGTTCCTTGCGCACTAGGCAGCCGATCGAAGCTCTTTCCAGAGCGATGATTCAAGAGATGCAGGAACGCGGAAAGGGCTTCGAATTGTTTGCCCAGACGCTTGCCGTGCAGCTGCTCATCCTGTGCTGTAGACACTTCCGGCAGCATGATGCAGAGCCGCTGGCATCGCCCAGTCCCATGCACGAACGAGTATCGGAGATCGTCCGCTACATTAACGAGCATTACATGGAAGAACTATCGCTTCATTTACTGGCGGACAGGTTTTATATCAGTCCTTATTATTTGAGCCGATCCTTCAAGGAGGCGACAGGCTTCGCGTTTGTAGAGTATATGAACAGCGTGCGGATCAAGGAAGCCAAGAAGCTACTGGAGAGCTCTTCCATGAAGGTGAACCTGATCGCAAGCAAGGTGGGCTTCGGAAGCGTGACGCATTTCGGCCGGGTGTTCAAGGCGGTCACGGGCCATGCGCCACTGCATTATAGAAGGAAAAGGGAGACGCGGAGAATATAAAAATAAAATGCTGCTTGATATTCCGGTGCCGGGACTCTATGGGCCCTCGGTCAATGAGGATGTAATACTCTGTATAAAATCGGATATTTCAACCATAATATAACAAATTGGTTTGTTTCCAAACGTACGGAGGAGCAGATGAATGTGAAAAGTAAATGGTTGCCGGCATTGCTGTTAACCTTGGCGCTTGTTGTTAGCATGATACCAGCAGGATCCGTGCAAGCGAAGGCAGGCGCGGAAAAGGATTTGGCTTGTCTAAGCCCCAAAATGGTGCAGCTGCAGGGCGATATGCGGAAAGCTTGGATCGACCATACGATATGGACAAGAAGTTATATTGTCAGCGCCATATCGAATCTCCCAGATCAGAAGGACGTATTGGACCGGCTTTTGCGGAACCAACAGGACATAGGCAATATAATCAAACCTTATTACGGGGAAGCCGCCGGCAATAAGCTGGCTGATCTTCTGAGAGAGCATATTCTAATCGCAGGGAAAATTGTAGCGGCGGCCAAAGCGGGCAATCAGACGGATGTGAAAAAGCTAGAGGCGGATTGGCATAGAAATGCTGACGATATCGCCAAATTTTTAAGCACAGCGAATCCGAACTGGCAGTTTAAAGTGCTGCAGGATATGCTGTATACACACCTTCAGTTGATTACGGAAATCGTCCTTGACTGTCTCAAAGGAGATTGGAAAGCAGATATTGCAGCAACCGACAGAAACGAGATCCATATGATTCATTTAGCGGATATCCTGACAGAAGGCATTGTCAAACAATTCCCCGGAAAATTTTAAACAGAACGCGATAGGTGCTGCAAAGCAGTTTAAGCTTTTTATAATCGCCCGAAAGGGTGACTATGAAAAGCTTTTTTATTGGTGTTCAGATTATGCGGAAAACAAAAAAAGCTTGGCATATAAGCCAAGGCACAAAAAAACATTTGAACACAAAAAAGCGCTATGTTATAATCGGTAGCGCGATTGAAAATCATGTCAAGAACGGTATATTAATTACTTTTCCTAACTTTATTTTATACCAGTGACCGCTGATTTGTCAATGCCCTTTTTTGCAGACTAGATTGAAAAGGAGTGTGTCTAGAAAACATGGAGGAGAAGGAATGGCGGACAGAGCAAGAACGGCTGGATCAGGTCAGGGAAAAGCTGAAAGCAAGGATTGACGAGTTGGAACCGGAGATTACCGGGCTGCACGATCAGGCTGCTGAGATTCGCAGGCGGTTCTGGGAAGAAGTTACGGTTAACACGAGCACGGACGAAGAATTTGAGGAAACATTTTATACAATCAAACAACAGGCTGCCGTGTTATCCGAACGGGAGCGTGGCCACCGGCTTCTGACGCAACAATGGAAGAGCTTAAATCGGCTGTTGCCATCTCCGTATTTCGGACGCATCGACTTTCTGGAGGATGGCCAGAACCTGAGCGAGCAGATTTATATCGGCGTATCTTCCTTCGTCGCTGAAGATGGATTGAGCTTCCTGGTGTATGATTGGCGCACTCCCATAGCAAGTCTCTACTACGATCATTCCCCCGGTACAGCCTCTTACGTCACGCCGGGCGGGCGGATCACGGGTACGATGGAACTGAAACGGCAGTATCAGATTCACGATGGACAAATCCGTAATATGTTTGACGCGAACGTAACAATTGGCGATGAGCTGCTCCAACAAATGCTGGCCAAAGGCGCGGACTCGCAAATGAAGAGTATCGTATCCACCATCCAGAAGGAGCAAAATGCCATCATCCGCAACGATCATAGCCGGCTGCTTATCGTGCAGGGGGCGGCTGGCAGCGGGAAGACCTCCGCAGCCTTGCAGCGTGTAGCGTATTTGCTGTACAAAAACCGCGATTCGCTTAAGGCTGACCAGATCGTTCTTTTCTCACCGAATCCGATATTTAACAGTTATGTATCCTCCGTCCTTCCGGAGCTCGGCGAGGAGAACATGCAGCAGACGACTTTACAGGAGTATCTTGAATATTGGCTTGGTTCATCCTTAGGTCTGGAGGATGCCTTCGATCAGATCGAATATGTGCTGACCGCACAATCAGCTCCACATTATGAGGCTCGCCTGCAAGGGATGAAGTACAAGGCGTCCGAGGCTTTTTCGAAAACCCTGCAAAACTATGCCTTGTGGCTGGGGCAGGCAGGCATGCTTTTCAACGGCATTCGCTTTCGGGACCGTGATCTGATCACCGCGGAGCAAATGAGATTGCAATTTTACAGCTATGACCCCTCCTTGCGCTTGGCCAATCGTGTTGAACTGCTGCAGAAATGGCTTCTGAAGGAGCTGGCACAACTGGAACGCAAAGAGCGCATGGCGTCCTGGGTAGAGGAGGAGCTCCAATATCTCGACAACGAGCAATATGCGGAAGTTTTCGGTGAGCTGCACAAGGACAGGGAGGTCTTTGACATTGCCGAGCATTACGCCGCAGTTTACGAGAAAATAAGCAATAAGCGCCGGGGAGATGAAGGTGACTTTGACTTCACCGAGCGCGAGGAAGATTTGCTCAGCCATAGGATCGTGAAGATGGGCTTCAAACCGTTAAGGCAAAGTGTGAGGAAATTTGCGTTTATCGATGTCCAGGGCCTGTACGCCCAATTATTTGACGATGAAGCTGCTTATCTGGAGAAGACGAATGAGATCGAAATCCCTGTTCTATGGCCTGAAATCTGCAAGCAAACGAAAGAAAAGCTGGATCGGCTCGAATTATTTTATGAGGATGTGACTCCGTATTTGTATTTAAAAGAACTGATCGAAGGTGTCCGCACGAACACGGAGATTCGGCATGTCTTCGTCGATGAGGGGCAGGATTATTCGCCGTTCCAATATGAGTATCTCAAAAAACTGTTTCCCCGTGCCCGCATGACGGTGCTCGGCGATTTCGGGCAGGCGATCTTTATGCAGGCTACCAACCTGCAGGAGTCTGATTCGCCGCTGTTTCAGCTTTATGGTGAAGCCGAAACAAGCTTGATCCTCCTTGTGCGCAGTTATCGTTCAACTCGGGAGATTGTGGAATTCACGAAGGCACTGCTCTCTGATGGGGCGGAAATCGTCCCCTTTGCAAGGAGCGGGCCGAAACCTTTTCTAGTCACGTTAGAAGGCGGAGAGAAGCGTGATGAGCGAATGTTGGAGGACATTGCGGCACTTAAAGCCGAAGGCTTCGACTCTATTGCCGTCATTACGAAGACAGCGGCCGAAAGCCGCGTTGCCTTTGAATCATTACGGATGCAAGAAGGCGAAGCATTACAGCTCATTACGAAGGAGACGGTCGCCTTTGAGAAAGGAGTAATGATCATTCCCGTATATCTTGCCAAGGGCATTGAGTTTGATGCCGTTCTGATTTATGAGGCTTCCCCTCAAGCTTACGGCCGCGACAATGAACGCAAGCTTCTGTATACGGCGTGTACGCGGGCCATGCACCGGCTGCATCTTTACACGACAGGTGATTGGTCGCCGTTTGTGCAGGCATTGTCTGCAAATTTATACGAGAAAGCGCCATATTGACAGATCAAGGGGATGTCGGCCGCGATAAGCTGCTGTACATTAGCCAGCAAACATGTTTCTTCTCAATTTAATGGTTAGGAGAGATGTTGAATGAGTTCTTTGGTGCTCGGTTTTCAGGAAATGGAGCAAACGCAGCAGCTGCTTGTTGGTGGAAAAGGGTTAAATTTAGGAGAATTATCAAAAATTCAAGGAATCCAGGTACCAGAAGGGTTCTGTGTTACAACCGAAGGATATCAAAAAGCCATTGAACAAAACGAAACGTTTCAAGCATTGTTGCAGCAACTAACCATGCTCAAAGCAGAAGAGCGGGATCAAATTGCTGAAATCAGCAGCAAGATTCGACAAACTGTTATGGAAGTAGAAATCCCTTCGGATGTAGTGAAAGCAGTCACTCACTATCTCTCCCGCTTTGGCGAGGAACATGCTTATGCTGTGCGTTCCAGTGCGACTGCTGAAGATTTGCCACATGCCTCTTTTGCCGGCCAACAAGACACCTATTTAAATATTATCGGCGTTGATGCCATCCTGCAGCATATCAGCAAATGCTGGGCTTCTCTATTTACGGACCGTGCCGTCATCTACCGTATGCAAAATGAATTTGACCACAGCCAGGTTTATTTATCTGTTATCGTGCAAAGGATGGTTTTCCCGCAGGCTTCAGGGATTATGTTTACCGCTGATCCGATGACTTCCAATCGAAAGCTGCTGTCCATCGACGCTGGTTTTGGACTTGGAGAAGCATTGGTCTCCGGCCTGGTATCTGCCGATGGTTATAAAGTACAGGATGGACAAATCGTCGAGAAGAGAATCGCAGCCAAAAAATTGGCGATCTACGGCCGAAAAGAAGGCGGGACCGAGACAAAACAGATTGATCCTGAGCAGCAAAATACGCAAACTCTTACTGATCAGCAAATTTTACAACTGGCAGACATCGGAAGACAGATTGAAGCGTATTTCGGCCAGCCGCAAGATATCGAATGGTGTTTGGCTGAGGATACATTTTATATTGTCCAGAGCCGGCCTATCACGACGTTATACCCCATCCCTGAAGCAAATGATCAGGAAAATCATGTTTACTTATCTGTCGGCCACCAGCAAATGATGACCGATGCCATGAAACCATTAGGATTGTCTTTTTTTCTGTCAACAAC
Organism: Paenibacillus medicaginis; assembly: GCF_042138635.1. Lineage (NCBI taxonomy): Bacteria > Bacillati > Bacillota > Bacilli > Caryophanales > Paenibacillaceae > Paenibacillus > Paenibacillus medicaginis. Next base: position 67,915 of record NZ_JBHIRY010000010.1, read on the forward strand.
TCTTGCACCTATGCATACAGCCGGCGGAAGATTGTTTGTCGATATCACATCTCGCCTGGCTTCGCCTGCCGGTAGAGAAGCTTTATTAAATATGGGGCAATTCGATCCGCTCTTTGAAGACGCACTTATGACCATAATCGAGCGAGATTTTATTAAATTGTTACCAAATGATGAAAAAGAACCTGCTAATAGCAATAAAGCTATGCCGCCTGCAGGTGCTCGAACACAAATTGATAGCGATCCGGCCATCGTTTCTGATTTGATTAAGCGCAATCAAGCCTCGATCGAAGAGTTAAAGCAAAACATCCAAACCAAATCTGGAGCGGATTTATTTGATTTTATTGTGGACGATATTCAGCAGCAATTAAAAAAAATTTTATTTGACCCGCAAAGCTCGGCTGTGTTTATGGCTGCGATGGATGCTTCAGCATGGATCAACGAAAACATGAACAAGTGGTTAGGTGAAAAAAACGCGGCAGATACGCTTTCTCAATCCGTACCTAACAATATTACTTCGGAAATGGGTCTGGCGCTCCTGGATGTCGCGGATGTGATTCGTCCTTACCCGGAAGTCATTGAATATTTGCAGCATGTACAAGGTGATAGCTTTTTGGATGAGCTGCTTAAGTTGACTGGCGGGCAGGAAACCCGAGACGCGATCTATGCTTATCTGGACAAATACGGAATGCGCTGTGCCGGAGAAATCGATATAACCAGAACTCGTTGGAGCGAAAAACCAATTACCCTTGTCCCGATGATTCTGGGTAATATCAAAAACTTTACGCCTAATGCCAGCCAGCGGAAATTCGAGCAAGGGCGACAGGAAGCATTAAACAAAGAACAAGAAATATTGGAGCGATTAAAGCAATTACCGGATGGTGAACAAAAAGCCGCAGAAACCAAACGAATGATCGATCTCGTCCGGAATTTCATCGGTTATCGGGAATATCCAAAATACGGCATGGTGAATCGTTATTTCGTGTATAAGCAGGCTTTGCTGAAAGAAGCACAACAACTCGTACAAGCGGGCGTTATTCACGAACAAGAAGATGTATATTATCTCACTTTTGCAGAATTTCACGAGGTTGTACGCAGCAATAAACTGGATTACCAGCTCATCAGCCAACGAAAAGACGAGTACAAACGATATGAGAAACTGACTCCGCCACGTATGCTCACGTCTGATGGTGAAATTATTTCAGGCAAGTACAAACGAGAAAATCTCCCGGATGGGGCTATTGCAGGTCTGGCTGTTTCTTCCGGAATGATCGAGGGGCGCGCACGTGTCATTTTAGACATGAAAGATGCTGATCTGGAAGATGGGGATATATTGGTCACCTCCTTTACGGACCCTAGCTGGACACCCTTGTTTGTATCCATCAAAGGTCTCGTCACCGAAGTTGGCGGACTGATGACCCATGGAGCCGTGATCGCACGTGAATATGGCTTGCCGGCCGTTGTTGGCGTGGAGAATGCTACCAAACTGATCCGAGACGGGCAACGAATTCGCGTGCATGGAACAGAAGGCTATATTGAAATATTGTAATCGGAACAACAGATTTCAATTGAGTAATACTTAACTTATAATGGATAAAAGGTTAGTTCCGCCGAAACACCAGAAGGAGGTTGAACAACGTGTCAAATCCGGATGAGAAAAAAGTCCAAACCTATCAGGATTGGCTGACATGGGATGGAACATGGGAGTTAATTAATGGCCAGGCATATAATATGACACCAGCTCCAACCTCATTGCATCAGTTTATTGTTGGAGAGCTTCATTTTGCACTACGGACATTTTTTCAGAATCGTAATTGCTTTGTGTTCGTGGCTCCTTTTGATGTGTTTTTCAGCGAAGGTGAAGATTATAAGTCGCCTGATCATGTCACTCAGCCTGACCTCTCGGTTGTATGCTCGAAGGATCAAATATCTAAAAATGGCTGTCTGGGGGCTCCAACGGTAATTATAGAGGTGCTATCCCCATCAACCGCACTGAAAGATTTTAATGAGAAGTTCAATTTATATCAGAAGCACGGAGTACAAGAATATTGGATTGTCGATCCAGGAAACCGGACGGTTCATGTATATTCTCTGCAGGATGGCAGCTACCAAATACGTAATCTGTATACGGAGCAAGAGATAGTCCAATCTATCGTTTTTAAAGATCTGCAAGTGCCTATGAACAGACTGTTTAGTCTGGAATAATTGAAACAATACACCGATAAGATGCGACTCGACAGTTATGTGCTTTGAAATTAGGCACCTGAGCAAACAAGGCTCTGCCTTCGTGTTGCCCAGGTGCTTGCTGATTTGATACGAAGTGAATAAAGAGGCTTATCCGAAAGAAATACTAAATAAACCTATCTTTTACTGACTATGCTAAATACTATAGAAACGGAGAAGCCGACGATGGATTTTCTAATGATTGTTTTGTTAGTCATGGTTGGATTACTGGTATCCAATATTGTGAGTCACTATGTACCAGCCATTCCTACTGCTTTAACGCAGATCGCTTTAGGGATCATCCTTACACTAATACCAGGCCATTATTCATTCGAAATTGACGCAGAGTGGTTTTTGTTATTATTTGTCGCACCCATTTTGTATAATGATGGCCGCCTCTTTCCGCAAAAGGAATTGTGGGGAATGAGAACTCTCATATTGGGGAATGCATTTTTCCTGGTCATTTTGACAACAATAGGCTGCGGTTACGTCATTCATTTTCTAATCCCCAGCATTCCGCTTGCAGCCGCATTTGCTCTGGGAGCAATTCTGTCACCTACAGATCCTGTTGCAGTTACCGGTATTGCCAAGAGAATTAAAATACCGGAAAAAGTTATGGTTTTGGTCAAAGGAGAATCCCTGATCAATGATGCTTCAGGACTGGTCGCTTTCAAATTCGCCATCGCTGCGGTGGTAACCGGCGTTTTTTCCTTGAAAGATGCTGCGTTAAACTTTTCCTATGTTTTTGTAGTCGGAGCCATTTTGGGGCTTATCCTTGGCTTAGTTGTAACCTCGCTTCGCTTCAGATTGCGCAAAGCAGGAATACATGACGTCACATTCCATACGCTGCTGCAAATTTTGACTCCATTTGGCATTTATATGGTTACAGAACATTTTTTCCATGCTTCAGGTGTCATTGCTGTAGTAATCGCAGGTATTATTCACTCCACCGTGAAACAATTCACGGAGACGTTTATTGCGGAAGAGCAAGTTCTTACTGAAAATACATGGTCCATGCTGTTATTTATCTTGAATGGTTTCGTTTTCTTTTTATTGGGCATGAACATTCCGTCTTCCATGATGGATATCTTTTCGCAACCGGATATAAACGGATGGTTGGCTTTTGGCTATGTTGCTGCGATCGGGGGGACCATTCTTGTAACACGATTGGTCTGGTCCATAATCACCTCGCTGCTTACGTATAACGTGGCTAACAAAAGACAAGGAGAAAAACCACAAATAAAGACGGATCTGATCACGACCTTAACCGGGGTTCGTGGTGCTGTTACCATGGCCGGAGTGCTTACGATTCCTGTCTCCATTGCCAATGGGGACGTGTTTCCTGAACGTTCGTTAATCATTTTCCTTGCTGCCGGGGTCATTTTGCTGCTTTTAATTCTGGCTACTGTTTTTCTCCCTATACTCAGCAGAAGCGAGGAGGACCATGATCAGGCAGACGAGTTGGAACTGGGAGCAGCCAAAACCAAGCTTTTACTTGTCGCCCTACGAAAAATCAAAGAAGAAATGAATGATCAGAATAAACCGGCTGCACTCAAACTGATGCAGGAATATATACTCAGTTTTGAACAAAACTTCTCAGGACACAATGTTAATGATAAATATGTGACGCGATTTAACGATAACCTTGATGAAATTCGAAAGCTGGCTATTGATATTCAGAGGAATTATGTCTCCACGCTTTTAGACAACCATAAAATTGATGTGCTGGTTCATGATCGGTTAGTCCAATTTTATGATATGCAGGAAGCGGCATTCGAGTATAGTCTGCGTTCCGGAGCCAAATTAATGACCAAAAGAATCAGGCATACTGCTGTTCGTTTCACTCGAATTTTCCGGAAATGGGATTTTCCCAATCAAGATACATGGCGTGAGGTCAAAACTGTGCAAATGGAAGCGATTCAGGCTGCTATTACAGGCCTTGAGGCACATGCAAAATCATTGCAGCAGCCGGAGTACGTGTATGCTGTTATGCTGGAATATGAAAGTATGCTCATGAGATTCAAACGTGTAAACGAACATCAGGATGATCTATATGTTAGCTTCAAGGAAGAACTAAGGCTCAAAGTAATTGATGCAGAACGACTGGCCATACGCACGATGTATGAAACGGGAGAAATCAATAAAGAACAGGAAAAAGAATTAAGAAGAAGCTCCAATTTCATTGAAAGTATTCTCTTGTTTGAGCATATTGAATAGGAGAAAAGCTTTGTCCATTCCGGGCAAGCCTGTGGAGGAAAAACCATAGTAAGTTAAGGCCGGGGAGAAGAATCCCCGGTCTTTTTCAAACTGCTCAGGATACCTTCTAATAAAATTAGGATTAAGATATCTGGTATTGCGGATTTTCGTGAATTCATTGACAATATAATAGAGGCACTCTCGCGCCGGCGAGAGTGCTTTTTTTAGATTTTACTGGGCACTGCGGGCAAATTTGCAGCACAAGCAGGTCAATAGAGCAAATATAGCGTAGTTTTTGGGTCGGGAAATCTGCTATACTGCCTATTGAAAGCGGATACATTATCCAAAAATACCGGATCAGCGGCCGCACCGTGCTCTGGTATCTCACTCAACGCTTGTATGGGGGGATTGTCTATTGTTCCGTACCTGGTATCGTCGATTGCTGCTGTCCTACTTTCCCATTTTTTTACTCACCGTAACGATACTCATTTTTGCCTCTTTTGTGTTTATCAATGATATTTCACGCATGGAAACCAAGAAAGCGGACCGCATCTCCGCCAGCTATATCGTGGATAATGTAGACCGGACAATAAAAGAAGTTGAGTTATCGGTGCTGGCTGCCGCTGAACGAAGTGATGCCTATAAACGATATTTCAACAATCAAGGCCAGACGGATAGGGGGACGATCTATGCGGTGGCCCAAAGCCTGCGTAATCTGACCGACGAATCGCCCTATATTCAGTCTGTCTATCTATATGACAAGAAAAGCGAAAGCGTTTTAACAGAAACCGGGTTAAAGGATCTTTCGGGCTTTACAGACGAAGACTGGATTCGCAGTATGACCTCCGGCTCTGTGTCCGAGGGTTGGCAGCCTGTCAGGGAATACAGGGATAAGTTCGTTCAACGCACACCTGTGCGTGTGCTTACCATAAATAAAGCAATGCCTTTGCCCTTTGGCACGGAGGGTATACTTGTTATCAATATCAAAATGAGCGGAATTGAACAGATGGTCGACAGTATGGTCAACGAACAGCTCTCCTTCCTTACGATTATTGGCAGTGACGGGCAGACTGTATACCAGGCGCACTCGGACAGTGAAGGCGCAACGAACGGGGAACAGTTGAATACCATTGATCTGGAACGGCTTGGCTGGACGTTCTCCAGCGGCATCAAGGCGGGCAACCTGTTCGGCTGGGTATCTGTCATCTCCTATCTCTGGGTGGCTATCGCTTTCGGAACGGTTATCTGTGCGATTATTTATCTGGTCTATGTTACCCGGCGCAACTACAAGCCCATTCAGGTGATTATGAACCGGATTGAAGGCCATCAAATCCGGACAATGGACCATTCCACCTACAGACCGGACGAAATGAAGCTCATTGACGGGGTGCTGGAGGATCTGATCAACCATATGACGGATTATGACAGGAAGAGCCGGGAAAACCTGCTGCTGCAGCGCAGCAAGCTGTTCACCGATCTGCTGCGCAATGAGCGGATGGACAATGCTGCCCAGCGGATAGAGGAGCTGTCGCCGTTCTCTGGTGTTCATTCCTCATCCCGCTTTTCGGTTGTGCTGAGCGAAATCAACCGCTACGAACAGGTTTTTCGGGATCGTTATACGAGGGACGACCAGAACACGCTCAAATTTGCTCTGATGAATGTCTTTCAGGAATTGGCGCGGGGGGCGGATTTGCAGGCTTGGGCAGAGTGGATCAGCACAGACCGGGCAGCGATTCTCTTCCTGTCAACCGGAAGCGATGAGAAGATGACTGAGGAAATCCGTCTATTCACCGAGCAATGCCGTTCCTGGGTAGAGCAAAATTTGCGTATTTCCCTCAGCTTTGGCATCGGACCGCCCGTATCTGGTCCAGGTGCAATTCGGGATTCATATGCGGCGGCCGAGAATGTGATGCAGCACAAGCTTTTAATGCATGAAGATATCGCTTTGGTGCAATGCGGGGAAGTACGCCAGTCGCTGCTTGAGACATACAAGTATTTACAAATGATTGCCGAGTTTGTCAAGCAGTTTCGCATGGCGAGCGGCCAATGGCGGGAGCGGTTGGAAGAGATCTTTAAAGCGTTCGAGCAGGATTTTCTGCAGGACGATGATATTCGCTCTCTGATCCAGGCCATGCTGCAAATGCTGAGCCGGGAAGTGGCTGTGATGTCGGAGCAACTGCAGGACGCACTGTCGACGGAGAATGCTTCGATACGTTTGAAGCTGTTGGAAGAGTCGGAGTCCATTGATGAAGTCAAGGGCATTCTGTTTGAATATTTGACCGATGTCTTCCGCACCTATGTCTCCGCCAGCGAGACCAAAAGCTACCGGGCGATGGTCAACGAAATGAAGAACTATATCGAAGAAAATTTTGCGGATTCCGATCTTTCCCTGAAGCATTTAAGCGACCGATTTCAGGTATCTGGAAAATATGCCAGCTATCTTTTTAAAACAGAATTTAATATGAAATTTGTTGATTTCGTTACAGAACTGAGGATGAAGAAAGCCGAACAGCTTCTGTTGGAAACGGAGTATTCTTTGAAGGATATAGCGTTCAAGGTGGGATACGCCAATGCCATTACGTTCGGCAGAGTATTTAAACGGGTCGCCGGAATCACGCCGGGGGATTACCGCTCTTTGAATCGCGGCCGTCCAATCTCCAGAACATGAGCGGCACGCCTGTTCAGATTGAACATGAACAACTGATCTTACACTTGTTATTTCGGGACCGCATTCCTGCTCGCATACCTCCACCAGGAGGATGCAAACACGAATGCGGTCTTATTTTTCATATTTTCGAAAGCGGTTTATTGCACGAAAATGGTTGCATGGATAAACAGAAGGTCTGATTGGGAGTATCCGAAACAGGTTTATTGTCAAGCCGCTGAAATTCATGAAATACTGTGGGCATCCCGGAACAGCAAGTGCCAGGCTTCGAAGCATTAAAGCAAGCATGACGTGATCGGGATTCCGCACAGGGACGGACAGCTTTAAAGTTAGGCGGTCATAAAGCCACAATTAAAAAACGCAAAGGGGATGGGGATGGAAGAATGAACGTATTGCATGGAGTACTGAAGAAGACAATCGGGCTCGGAATGGCCGCAGTCATGGGAATTTCTCTGCTGGCCGGTTGCACAAACGGGGATTCGGCGGCAGAAGGAGAAAACGGCGAACGAGTCACGTTAAAGGTTGAGGTGTTTGATCGTGGCAACAGTCCAGAACCGCATACCATTACCAACAACTATTTGACGAAACTGGTGCAGGAACGGTTCGGCGATCCGAATAACATTGATATCGAGTTTGTACCGGTTCAGCGCTCTGAGGAAGTTTCGAAGCTGAATGTGTTGATGGCGAGCAATACCGATGTGCCGGATATCGTCTTTACGTATGATTCCACCGTGTTTTACCGTTACGCCCAACAGGGTGGTCTGACCGATGTCGGAGAGCTGCTCGATGAGTATGGTCCGAATCTGAAGAAATTTATTGGCGAAGAGACGCTTGCCTTCGGCCAGCTTGAAGGCAAGCAGTTCGCAATCCCTGGCAAACGGGCGATCACGGGCCGCTATAGCTCTTACATCCGTCAGGATTGGCTGGATAAACTGGGCTTGCCTGTACCAACATCGACCGATGAGCTGTATACAACCTTGAAAGCGTTTAAAGAGAAGGACCCGGGAGGCCTCGGCAGCCAAAATATTCCGATGGGCATGGCACTGGCTCCGTCCCAGTTTGAAACCCTGATATTTTCCTTCATCAAGCCGGTCAGAGGTGATCTGACTTACAGCCAGCGTTACGAGCTGCCGCTTCATGAGGGCTTTAAGGATGCGATGCAATTTCTGAACAAGCTCTATAACGAAGGGCTGATCAGCAAGGATTTCAGTCTGGACGAGGATAAAACCCAATTGGCCAAAGATATTCAGAACGGCAATATAGGCTACTGGTCGGAGGACGTAGATGTCCTGTTCTATGCCGATGGCACATTGGATAACCTCTACAAAAATGTAGAAGGGAGCAAGGTGGTTCCGGTAGACGTCCTGACCAACGCCAAAGTTGAAAACAAGCATATTAAGTCCCGCTATGCCTCGAACGGCATGTACATCATGATTCCCAAAAGCAGCAAACGCGCGGTCGAAGCGATTAAGTATCTGGACTGGATGGCCTCCGATCATAATCTGATCGATATGTACAGCGGCATTGAAGGGGAGAACTATGATCTGGTCGATGGCCTGCCGGTCGTCAAAGCCGATGCCCCTCAGGAAGTTGTGGACCGGATTTACAACGCTGGCGATATGGCCATCATTTCCAATGGCAAAAACATCGGAGATCAGGTCACCAACGAAAAAGCTTGGGTGAGCGGCTTCCCGGAGCGCAACCAGGAAATGCTGAAGCAGTCAATCGCGATTGCGAACACCGACACGATTGGTCCTATTGTTTTCGGCAAACCGATTGAAGCGGAGGCCCAATATGGCACCACACTTAATGACAAAATCACCGTCATTATTGTCAAGACTGCGATGGCCAAGCCGGAGGAATTCGAAGCGGTTTACGAGCAGGAAATGCAGGATTATATGTCCCTGGGCGGAGCCAAGCTGCAGGAAGAGCTCGAACAGGCGCTCATGGAGCTTCCGACTCAATAAATGAATAAAGGTAAAAACCGGGGGATGCCGCTCGCTTCACCGGTTTTTACCTATAGGAGGAAACCGACTTGAGCAAAGCGACCTACTTTAGACGGTATTGGCAATTGTACGCGCTGCTTTCGCTGCCTATTCTCTATTTCCTGATCTTCCGTTATGGTCCGATGTATGGTGTGCAGATTGCTTTCAAGGATTTCAATCTGTTTCAGGGAATTACAGGCAGTGAATGGATCGGCTTTGATGCCTTCCGCGAAGTCTTTGGCATGAGGGAGTTCTACAGCACCCTGCGCAATACTTTTATGCTGAATTTTCTGGATTTGCTCGTCTCTTTCCCGGCCCCGATCATCCTGGCTATTATGCTATATGAAATCCGGGCGGCATGGTTCAAAAAAATATCCCAAACCATTCTGTACATTCCCCATTTTATTTCCTGGGTGATTATCGGGGGCATCGTATATCAATTATTCGGCAATCAGTCAGGTATGGTGAACGGTGTGCTGGAGAGCCTGGGCCTCACTCCGATCCCGTTTCTGACCGAAAACAATCCATGGCTGATCACCTATTTGTTCACAGGTGTCTGGCAAAGCGCGGGCTGGGGAACCATCCTCTATCTGGCGGCGTTGACCGGTGTTAACAAGGAAATGTTTGAAGCTGCAGAGGTGGATGGGGCAACAAGATTGAAAAAAATTCGCTATATCACACTCCCCAGCATTAAACCAACCATTGTGACACTGCTTATCCTCAATCTCGGGAAAATGGTCAGCATCGGCTTTGACCGTCCTTATGTTATCGGAAATACAGCGGTGCGGGAATATTCCGATGTGCTCAGCACCTTTGTGTACCGCATCGGTCTGGAATCCGGTCAATATACGCTGGCTACCGTAGTCGGATTATTCCAGGCCGTGGTGGGACTGGTGTTCATTCTCGGCTCGAACTATATTTCGAAAAAAGTGACCGGGGACGGTATTTTATAGGAAGGAAGTGAGTGCCATGAGTGAACGTACCTCAAACCGGATATTTGATATCGTTAATATTACGTTTGTTGCCTTGTTCGTTTTGTTCTGCCTGGCTCCGTTTTTGCATGTAATTGCCGTGTCGCTCAGTTCAAACCGGGCTATCACTTCCGGAGAAGTTACGCTTTTTCCCGTTGAGTGGAACTGGAACGCATACATTAAAGTATTTTCCGACAATGCCATGATTCGCTCGCTCATCTTCACGATTGTTCTGACGGTGGCCACAACGGTGCTGTGTATGCTCTTCACGATCGCGGCAGCCTATCCGCTGACCAAAAGAAATCTCAAGGGCCGCAAATTTTTTATGTACCTTATCATTATCACGATGTTCTTCAGCGGCGGCATCATTCCCGAATATTTGCTGATTCGTGATTTGCATTTGCTTAATTCGGTCTGGGCGCTTATTTTGCCTGGCCTGGTCAGTCCTTTCAACCTGATTATTCTCATTTCCTTTTTCAACAACATTCCTCCAAGTTTGGAGGAATCGGCCGAAATCGATGGCAGCTCCCATTTCCGCACACTGTCGAGCATTATAGTTCCACTGTCCATGCCGGTTATGGCCACATTGGCTCTCTTTTATGCAGTAGGACGGTGGAACGGCTTCCAGGATTCCCTTATGTATATTAACAACCCGAACCTGTATCCGCTCCAGCTTAAGCTGTTCCAAATGGTGCAGAACAATATGGTTTCTGAACTGACGCAGTTGGAGGGGGCCAACCGGACCCCGCTGACACCGGAAAGCCTCAAGGCGGCCACCGTCATTTTCGCTACCGTACCGATCCTTCTCGTCTATCCGTGGCTGCAGAAATATTTTGTCAGCGGTGTCATGCTTGGTGCCGTCAAAGGTTGAACTGTAGGGCGTTGTTGGCTGCCAAGCTGGCGCGCAGAAGGCAATCGGGAGGGAGTTACTAATGTACAAACAACTGGTGGACAGTAATAACAGAGCAGTGGAGGAAGGATTATCCCGGCAGGTGCTCGATCCGCAGAGCCGTTATTATGGAGGAACAATTGACCCGGGTACGGGCATTGCCTGGGTCAACCACACAACCGGCACACCGACCGACATGTGTTATTGGGGGGCCGCTCTGGCTCATCCCGATTCTGCGTATTACCGGGATGAGCAGTTGCTGGCACGGCTGCTGCTGGCGACAGAGTTTGTGCTGCGCGCACAGCATGAGGACGGCTCTATCTCTCCTGGCTGGACCAACTACCATTCACCGCCGGACACGGCCTTTGTCATCGTCGGTTACGCTCAATTGTACCAATTGCTGGCACAGCAGGAATGGGCGCCGCTGCAGCCTGTGCTGGATAATATGCGTCTGTTTCTTGAGCGAACTATTCCCGCCATGCTTACGGGCGGCTGCCATACGCCGAATCACCGCTGGGTGCTATGCGCAGCACTAGGCTTTCTGTATAAGCTGTTTGGACTGGAAGAGGCTGTTCAGCGGGTGGATCAGTGGCTGTCGGAAGGCATGGACATTACACCGGACGGTGAATGGACGGAACGCAGCAACGGGATTTACAACGCAGTCAGCGATATCATGCTTATTCATGCCGCCCGTTTGCTGGATCGGCCACAATTGCTTGACCCAGTTCGTTTGAATCTGCGCATGATGGTATATCTGGTCCATCCAGCGGGCGAGGTCGTTACCGATTATTCCGGACGACAGGATTTGGGAAGTTTTCACGATCTGTCTCCATATTATTTGCCTTATGCCATTCTGGCCCGTTATGACCAAGATCCTGTATTCGCAGGCATGGCAGAATGGGCCGGTCAGGCGCTTGCTAGTCCGGGTGTCTGCTCCGTCAACGTGCTTGTGCGGATGCTGCTGGAGCCGGAGCTTCAAGAGCCGTTTGAGGCAACGGAGATCCTTCCTGTAAAATACGAAAAAATACTGAACGGCGATTTCCTGCGGCATGGCTATTTGCAGAATATGGAGCTCGCAGGCCATCTAGGACGAATCTACCATAGCCGGCTGCATACCGATTTCGGGGCGCCTGTTGCCCGCTGCAGGGACGGCGGTACCAGTGTGACGCTGATGACGGAGACGCCGTCATTTTTTGCGCTGCGCCATGGAGCTGTGAGGCTACTGGCCGTGCAGCTGGCTTCTTACTTTTATCCGGGTTATGTGCCGATGCAGGAAATGACCAAGCTCCCCGAAGGATACCGCCTGGCAGGGGAGCAAAAAAAGGGATATTACGGCCCGGTCGAAGGAGCATTGCTTCCTCCGACATCCGGGACGGCGGTAAGCCCTTGGTATTTGCTCCCTCATCATATGCGCCCGCTTACTCATGAACAGACGTTCCGTGTGGAGGCGGAGGTTCAGCGTACCAACAAGGGCTGGACAATCCGGCTACTTGGTGATGAGCCGGGGGAAGTCATGACACAGCTTTCCTTTATTTTTGGCCGGGAAGGAAGCTTCACCACGGGAGAATTGCAGGCTGCAGGAGAGGACTGTTATCTCTGGAGCGGTGGCCATCTCCGCTATGTATGCGGCGAGGACTGGATTGAACTGACAGGGGGCGAACTGGGCCATCTGGCCGCCACGGTGCGCGAGGCGAAGCTGCAGGATAACTGCAAGGCGGTGTTGGTCAATTTTATGACCCCATTCAATAAGACGTTTACCATCACTTTATCTCCTTCCATGATAAGAAAGCAATGCCAGTGAAACCATGGTGTATGAGTAGAGCGAGGCGCCAGATGTTTCAAGATCTTACGGGCAAGAGTCTCTCCGAAGTTTAGTTCAGCAGGCTCATAAGAGAATCCGACGAGAAAATGATAACGCTTGCAAAAAAATCTTGCTCAAACGATGTTGACTGGAATATTATGAAATTAAGCGCTTAACCTTTAATGGAAAGCGTTTAATTTCAGATAGATTAAGCGCTTAACCTTGGAAGAAGGGAGACGGTTCATCCATGACAACGATTCGACTGACGATGGCTCAGGCACTGCTCCGTTATCTGGACCAGCAGTACATTTCCGTGGACGGGGTGGAAAGCAAGTTTGTCAAAGGTGTTATTGGCATATTCGGGCACGGCAACGTGACAGGAATCGGGGAAGCGCTGGAGCGCAGCCCGGGCAGTCTCACCTATCTGCAGGGCAAAAACGAGCAGGGTATGGTGCATACTGCGGCGGCTTATGCCAAACAGAAAAACCGCAGGCAGATTTACGCGTGCACCACCTCTATCGGGCCTGGAGCCCTCAATATGATCACGGCGGCGGCTACCGCCACAGTCAACCGAATTCCTGTGCTGCTGCTGCCTGGTGACAATTTTGCCTCACGCGAGCCGGACCCGGTGCTGCAACAGCTTGAAGTGGGCAGCGACTATACGGTTTCTGCCACCGATCCGTTTAAGGCAGTAAGCAAGTACTGGGACCGCATCGTGCGCCCCGAGCAGCTGATGACGGCGGTCACCCACGCCATGCGGGTGCTGACCGATCAGGCAGAGACAGGAGCAGTGACGCTGGCGCTGCCGCAGGATGTGCAGGCTGAGGCGTACGATTACCCCGAAGTGTTCTTCACCCGGCGAGTGCATTATCTGGATCGCCGGCCCCCGGTTCGGGCAGCGCTGGAACGGGCGGCCGAGCAGATCGCCCGTGGACGCAGGCCGTTGCTGATCGCAGGGGGCGGCGTGCTCTATTCCGAGGCATCCGCTCAGCTTGCGGCCTTCGCCGAGGCTTTTGGCATTCCGGTTGCCGAGACGCAGGCAGGCAAGAGCGCTCTGCCGTGGGACCACCTGCTCAATGTGGGGGCCATCGGCGTAACCGGCTCCCTGGCCGCCAACAGACTGGCCAGGGAGGCGGATATCGTCATCGGTGTCGGTACGAGATTTTCGGATTTTACGACATCGTCCAGGTCTGCTTTTCAGCATCCGGATGTAGCGTTCGTCAACATTAATCTAAACGGCATGGATGCCGCGAAGCTGGGCGGAGAAGCCATTCTGGCCGATGCGAGGGAGGGTCTGCAGGCTCTTCAGTCGCTTCTGCAGCAGTGTGGATACCGCAGCGGATACGAGGGCTCGGAAATTGTGGAGCTGCGCCAGCAGTGGAATGCCGAGGTGGAGCGGCTGTACGGGCTTGGACATGAGGCAGGGCTGGCCCAGACCGCTGCGATTGGTGTCATCAACCGGACGATTGCGCCATCCTCGGTAATCGTGTGCGCGGCAGGCAGCCTGCCTGGTGATTTGCACCGTTTGTGGCGGTCCGCAGAGCCGAAGACGTATCACATGGAATACGGGTTCTCCTGTATGGGCTATGAAGTGAGCGGAGCACTGGGATCTGCGCTGGCCGAGCCGGAGCGTGAGGTGTACGCCATGGTGGGTGACGGCAGTTACCTGATGCTGCATTCCGAGCTGGTGACCAGCCTGCAGGAGCAGCGCAAAATTACAATACTGCTGTTCAACAACAATGGCTTCCAGTGCATTCACAATTTGCAGCGGGAGCATGGCAGCGACGGGTTCGGCAATGAATTTCGTTACCGGGAAGCAGACACGGGACGTTTGACCGGAGCGTATATACCGATCGATTTTGCCGCTCATGCCCGCAGCCTGGGGGCCAAGGGTTACCGGGTGGAGAACGCCAAGCAACTGGAGGAGGCGCTCAGGGATGCCCAGGCAGAGACTGTGACCACGCTGATCGAAATTCCGGTCGTTCCCGGCACCAATACCGGCGGGTATGATTCGTGGTGGAATGTGGGTGTTCCCGAAGTATCTACGGCGGAAAAGGTCGTTCAGGCCCATGGTGTTATGCAGGAGTATCGCACCAAAGCAAGACTCGTCTAAATCGAATCACAAAGGAGACGTGAAGCTATGAGCAAGCTGCCATTCCGGCTTGGCATTCATCCGATCAATTGGGTTGGCGAGGATGTGAAGGAACACGGTGAGGATACGACGTGCGAACAGATTCTGGATGATATTCAGCGCCTTGGACTGACAGGCACGGAAATGGGGCGTAAATTTCCAACAGACCTGGAGGTTCTGAGGAAGGAGCTGAGCCAGCGCGGCATTAATCTGGTATCCCAGTGGAAATCAGTGCTGTTCTCCGATCCGGCTTACCGGCAGTCCGAGCTGGACAGCTATCGCCGCCATGCCGAATTTCTGCAGTCCATGGGAAGTACAGTGATTAGCACGGCCGAGGTGGGAGGCTCCCTGCATTTTGATCCACGGAGGACACCACATGAAAAAGAGGTGCTAAGGCTGGGCGAGCAGGAATGGAGCAGCCTTGCGGAAGGGCTGAATGCGGCCGGAGCGATCGCCCGTGAGCATGGGCTGAAGCTGACCTATCATCATCACGGCGGCACGGTGGTGGAGCAGCCGGAGGAGATCGACAGGCTGATGGAGCTGACTGACCCCAGTCTGGTGTACCTGCTCTATGATACGGGTCATGCCTACTATGGCGGTGCCGACCCGCTTGAGGTGCTGCGTAAGCACTATGATCGGATCGCCTATATCCACCTTAAGGATGTGCGTCCGCATGTCCTGGAGGAGGCGCGGGCCGAGCAGAGCGATTTTGTCAGCTGTATTCGTAAAGGGGTATTTACGGTGCCTGGAGATGGCTGCATTGACTTTGGCCCGATCGTGCAGGAACTGGTCACCCGAGGTTATGACGGCTGGGCGATGCTCGAAGGGGAACAGGACCCGGCGCTGCATAATCCTTATGCGTATGCGAAGCGTTCTCTGGAATATCTTCATTCCCTGCTGCAAGAGCCTGATACAGAAAGGAGTGCACAGGCATGAGTGATGTATCCTTTCCCGCTTCCAGGAGACTGGATTTCACGGCGATCGGACGTCTGTGTATTGACCTGAATGCCAATGAGATCAACCGTCCGATGGAAGAGACGATGACATTTACGAAATACGTTGGCGGTTCTCCGGCCAATATCACGATCGGCATGTCCCGGCTTGGCATGAAGACAGCCTTCATCGGCAAAATCGCCAATGACCAGATGGGCAGATTCATCCACGGTTATCTGGAAAACAACGGCATCAATACGTCCAATGTCGTGACAGACGATACCGGGGCGGTGACCGGACTTGCTTTTACCGAAATCAAAAGTCCAACCGACTGCAGCATCCTCATGTACCGCGACCATGTCGCTGACCTGAAGCTGCAGCCACGCGAGGTGCAGGAGCAGTTGATTGCCGACTCCAGGGTGCTGCTGATCTCGGGCACGGCCCTGGCACAGAGTCCATCCCGGGAGGCGGTATTTCAGGCACTGGCCTATGCCAGCCGGCACGGTGCCGTGATCGTGTTTGACCTTGACTATCGCCCTTATACATGGACGTCACCGGAGGAGACGGCGGTATATTACAATCTTGCGGCCGAGAAATGCGATATCATCTTGGGCACACGCGAGGAATTCGACATGATGGAGACGTTTGATCATAATCCGGAGCATAGCGATTTGTTAACGGCGCAGAAGTGGTTTGATTTTACGGCAAAAATCGTCGTGATCAAGCATGGCAAGCAGGGCTCCATCGCCTACACCCGCGAAGGGCTTGCCCATCGTGCGGCCAGCTATCCGGCGCAGGTGGTGAAAACGTTTGGGGCAGGCGACTCCTATGCAGCCGGGTTCCTGTACGGTCTGATGCAGGGCTGGTCGATTGAGCGGAGCATGGGGTACGGCAGTGCGGCCGCCTGCATCGTCATCTCCAGCCACAGCTGCTCGGATGCGATGCCAACGGTGGAGCAAGTAAACGATTATATTGAACGTTGCAATCGTGGCGAGATCACAGTGTCGTAGGAAGAAGGCGAGTGTCATAGTACGAAGGAGCAAAGGAGACAAGATTATGGGAGAAAGAGCAATAACGGAGCAGCCGCAAATCATTCACGTACAAAACTGGATTGGAGGTGCCTGGGTCGCCCCGGCGGGCAACTGCACCGAACCGGTGGTGAATCCGGCGACGGAGGAGGTCATCGCTTACGTGCCGCTGTCTGAGGCGGCGGATGTTGACCTGGCAGTACGTACGGCGAAGCAAGCCTTCGCTGCCTGGAGCCTCGTGCCGGTTCCGCGGCGCGCGCGGATTTTGTTCCGTTACCAGCAGCTGCTGGTCGAGCATTGGGAGGAGCTGGCCCGGCTGGTGACGCTGGAGAACGGCAAAAGTTATAACGAAGCCTACGGCGAAGTGCAGCGCGGCATCGAATGCGTTGAGTTCGCGGCAGGCGCCCCGAATCTCATGATGGGCAAGCAGCTGCCCGACATCGCCACAAGGCTCGAATCGGGCATGTACCGGTACCCGGTCGGTGTTGTGGGGGGCATTACCCCCTTCAACTTCCCGATGATGGTACCGTGCTGGATGTTCCCGCTGGCGATTGCATGCGGGAACACCTTTGTCCTGAAGCCGTCCGAACGTACACCGCTGCTGGCGTGCCGCCTGGCAGAGCTGTTTCAGGCAGCAGGACTCCCGGACGGAGTGCTGAACATCGTTCACGGCGCGCATGACGTCGTGAACGGGCTGCTTGAACACCGGGATGTTCAAGCGATCTCTTTTGTCGGCTCACAGCCTGTAGCCGAATATGTCTACACCACGGCCGCTGCGCATGGCAAACGGGTGCAGGCCCTTGCCGGCGCCAAAAACCATTCCATCGTCATGCCCGACGCTGATCTTGATCTGGCCGTCAAGGAAATTACGGGTGCCGCCTTCGGTTCGGCCGGGGAACGCTGCATGGCCTGCTCGGTCGTTGTTGCCGTTGGGGATATCGCGGACACCCTCGTGCAGAAGCTGGCGGAGGCTGCCGACCGGATTGTGATCGGGAACGGCATGGACGAAGGGGTCTTTCTTGGCCCGATCATCCGTGGCCCGCATAAGGAGCGTACGCTTGGTTATATCGCGTCCGGGGAGCACGAGGGAGCCGCCCTGATCCGGGATGGCCGGAAAGATGAGGCAGCCGATCAGTCCGGTTATTTTATTGGACCCACCATCTTCGATGAAGTGGAGAGCAGCATGAAAATTTGGCGGGACGAAATCTTTGCGCCTGTGCTCTCGGTGGCAAGAGTGGCGACGCTGGGAGAGGCGGTAGAGCTGGCCAATCGCTCGGATTTTGCCAACGGGGCGTGTCTGTTCACCCGGAGCGGAGCGAGCATGCGGCAGTTCCGCGAAACGATTGATGCGGGTATGCTGGGCATTAATTTGGGCGTACCTGCGCCGATGGCGTTTTTCCCGTTTTCCGGATGGAAGAAGTCCTTCTACGGTGATCTGCATGCCAATGGCACGGATGGAGTTGAGTTCTATACACGCAAAAAAATGCTGACAGCGCGCTGGTAGTCCACAGTGAAACTTAGGCTGGACCGCTAGAAGTCTTGTTGTGAAGCCGAGCGGCGCAGTGCAGATGCATACAGGGAGGATAACCGAATGGAGAAGGATAAAGTGAAAATCGGAATTATCGGGGCCGGACGGATCGGCAAAATCCATGCCGACAATCTGCTGCGCAACCCGCTTGCCGAAATTGTGGGCATCAGTGATTTATTCGCCGGACCGGAGCTGCAGAGCTGGGCAGCGGAACGCGGCATTGCGGCCGTCACAACTGACAGCAGCAGGCTGATCGCAATGTCTGAAGTGGATGCTGTGCTGATCTGCTCCTCCACCGACACGCACGTGCCCCTGATGGAGCAGGCGGCGCGGGCAGGCAAGCATATTTTTTGCGAGAAGCCTGTCAGCATGGACCTTCAACAGACCCTCGCCGCCGTGACTGCGGCAGAGCAGGCGGGTGTGAAGCTGCAGATCGGGTTCAACCGCAGGTTCGATCATAATTTCAGACGGGTGCGTGAGCATGTGCAGATGGGCACGATCGGGGAGCCGCACATTATCAGAATCACGTCACGCGATCCAAGTCCGCCCCCGGCAGAGTACATTCGGGTGTCAGGCGGGATATTCATGGACATGATGATTCACGATTTCGACATGGCCCGCTACCTGACGGGAAGTGAGGTGGAGGAGGTGTATGCCTTGGGCAATGTGCTGATTGATCCTGTATTTGCGGAGCACGGGGACGTGGATACGGCGATTGTCACCCTGAATTTTGAGAACAGAGCGATCGGTGTTATCGATAACAGCCGTCAGGCTGTGTATGGATATGATCAGCGCGTCGAAGTGTTCGGATCGCTTGGAAACGCCGCGGCTGCCAATGACCATCCGAATACAGCTGAAATTAGCACGGCGGGTGGCCTGATGCGCGACAAACCGCTGCACTTTTTCCTGGAACGCTACAATGAAGCGTATGTAGAGGAAACGGCCCTTTTTATCGAGTCCATTCTGAAGGACACCCCCGTGATGGTGGGCGGCTACGATGCCGTACAAGCGGAGCGCATTGCGTTGGCGGCTCGCATGTCATTGTTGCAGAAAAGACCCGTAAAGCTGAGTGAGGTGCCTGGGATGACTGTTGGAACACAGACGGCTGCCCCATGAGCTGCTGCTTTTTCGAAGATCATTTTCGAGAATCGGATGAAAGAAATCACCAGGAGAGGGAGTGGAGGTAAAAATGGCAGAATACATCATTAAATCTAAGCTGACACCGGATGAAGATGGAACGGTGCTGACCGTAACCCCGGAATCTGCCGGGTGGAGCTATGTCGGGTTTCTGGTGGCAAAGCTGGCAGAAGGGCAGACGCTGACCCGCGAGAGTGGGGATCAGGAGCTCTGCATTGTGCTGCTCAGTGGTTTGGCGAATGCCGTGACCCGCAGTCAGACATGGGACAAAATAGGGAAACGAATGAGCGTTTTCGAAAAAATCCCGCCGTACGCTGTATACGTTCCATGCTCGGATCGGGTAGAGATCACGGCACTGACAAGCGTAGAACTGGCTATTTGCTCGGCACCGGGCCATGGCACCTATCCGGCGCGACTGATTGCCCCTGAAGATGTTGGAGTGGAGATGCGCGGGTACGGCAATTTGGAGCGGCAGATCCACAACATTTTACCAGAGCAAAAGGAAGCGGACAGTTTGCTTGTTGTAGAGGTATTCACGCCGGATGGACATTGGTCCAGCTACCCGCCGCACAAGCATGATCGGGATGCGCTGCCAGAGGAATCGTTATTGGAGGAAACCTATTATTTCCGCGTAGAGCCGGAGCAGGGATTTGCGATTCAACGGGTTTACACGGATGACCGCTCCGTGGATGAGACTCTCGCGGTGAACAATGGGGAAGTCGTGCTTGTACCTTGCGGATACCACCCGGTAAGCGCTCCTCCGGGCTATGAGGTCTACTATCTAAACGTGATGGCCGGACCGACGCGAACCTGGAGATTCCGGAATGACCCGGATCATGACTGGTTGATGAAGCCCAGCTAATTGATGGAGCTCCCAACCCAACCCATCTTCTTTTTTCAGCGCGTGAGCCGTCTGTGTGCATCAGGTTGCTTATGGCGGCATCCGCCTGCATAATGGGAGTCAAATGAAAACAATGGGGAGTTACAATGAAAGCAACCATTTACGATATTGCACGGGAGGCGGGAGTGTCCATTGCCACTGTCTCCCAGGTCATTAACGGCAAAGGCAAAATCAGCGAAAAGCGGCGCGCCGAGATTATGGAAATCATGGAGCGCCTGAACTATCAGCCCAGCGCTATCGCCGCTGCCCTGACAGGCAAGCAGACGTATACGCTTGGGCTGCTCGTGCCAGACATCTCCAATCCGTATTTCGCCGAGCTCGCCAGGGCGGTGGAGGATCGGAGCCGGCAGTTGGGCTACAGTGTCGTGATCTGCAGCACCGATAACAAGGACGAGCGGGTAGAGCGATACCTGAACCTGCTTCAGCAAAAAAAAGTCGACGGCATGATGATTGGAACAGGCATCAGAAATGCCGGGATACTGACACCGCTTCTGCAGCAGTCAATCCCCTTTGCACTGATTGCCCGTCATATGCCGTCACTCGCTGTTCATACGGTTGCCACGGATGACCGGCTTGGTGGTGCATTGGCGGCACAGCACCTGCTGGACCTTGGACATACGCGTGTGGCGGTGCTGTCGGAGCCTGCGCGAGTAAGCAGCAGTCAGGAGCGCTTGCGCGGCTTCCGCGAAGTTCTGGAGAAGGCGGGGTACACGCTGGCACCAGAGCGGATCAGGGAATCGACGGCCGAGCTCAATGCTGCCAAAGCAGCTGTGCTGGAACTGCTTGGACAATCCGCTCAGCCCACTGCGCTGTTCTGCTGCAACGACATTCAGGCTATCGGCGCATTGCAAGCAGCCAAGGAGCTGAACCTGCGGGTGCCGAAGGAGTTGTCCGTCATCGGGTTCGACAACACGATTCTCGCCTCCGTAACGAGCCCGCCGCTGACGACGATTGCACAGCCGATCGAAGAGCTGGGACGTCATGCGGTCGACCTGCTGATTGAAGAGTTGAAGCAGGAGCGGCAGCCTGCGCGGAACATGATCCTGAAGCCGTGGCTGGTCGTTCGGGAATCGACAACAAAGGCGCCTGGATGAGGTATGTGTTGAGCATATCGAATAGGAGACATATGGTAAATAAATTGAAATTTAAAAACCGTCGAAGAAAAAAACGACGGTTTTTCCTTATAATGACCCTGGAACAATGGTGAAGGAACTGGAAATCCCAAAACGCTCTCAGAATCTGTTAGACTAAGAGCAACAAGGGAGCCCACAACAGTTTGTTTATTAAACTGTTGTGGGCTTTTTTTCTTAGATATCAGACATACATGCCGCTTCACGGTACCACTGATAGATGAAAATAGTAGATGGAATCAGAATCAATCCCGATCACCATATCAGCTGCTTATTTCTCGGCGTCACCCATGATATTGACTAATACATCGTTAACATGAGCCGTGTCGTGATGCTCGTGGTAAACGGCGATTTTATCGCCCCGGAGCTCAAAGAGAAAATGATAATGGTTCTGATAGCGACGTCCACTCTTTAGCTTCATCGTTGAGTAGGCTTCCACTGCCACACGGTCCCCTTGGATGGTCCAACCGGTAGGGACGATCTGAAGTGGCCCGTCAGTAATGTCGTCCAGCGGGGTCAACATCGATCGGAATTCATCCTTGGTGATGAACCCAGGGTGTGGAAGTCCGCTCATCCACCACTCGACATCATCGGTGAGCATATCGAGAAGTGCGTTCAACGGTTCCGTGTTCTGAGGGTCCCCCCATCGACCTTGCCCGTAATGGCTAAGGAAGTGTTCAATAATCTTTTTCTTGCCTGTATCGTCCATTTTTGAATTCACGCTCCTTTGTAGAGTTCGGGTTCCCGGCAAGATCACATTCCTCCGATAAACAGAGGTTGAATTGTTGTCTGCAGACAGGTACATTATAAATCAGAGTTTTATGTGCAGTAAAATTGATATATTCGAATTAAACGTTCATTAATAATGAACTAAAGTGTTTTGCATGTCATAAATTTAATACAAGGTGTGAAATCGTGGAGCTTCGTCATCTCATAACCCTGAAAACGATTGTTGAAAAAGGCGGATTTAAAAAAGCTGCTGAGCATCTTGGTTACGCCCAGTCCTCCGTCACTGCACATATCAAGGAGTTGGAAGCCGAGATCGGAAAACCCGTTTTTGATCGTTTGGGTAAAAAAGTCGTGCTAACCCACTACGGGGAACAATTTCTTCCGTACGCTTTAAAAATTATAGAATTATACGATCAAGCTTTATCGACAAACAACGAACCTGCAGGTGATCTTACGCTGGGTGTATCGGAGTCACTTATGATTCATCGTGTCCCATCTCTTCTTGTCGAGTATAAAAAATTATATCGGAATGTGAATTTATCCCTTAAAACACTTGATTTCCAAGATATGTTGGCTTGTCTTCAAACAGGAGAAATCGACATTGCATTGGTATTAGAAAGTGATGGATGGAAAATGTCTGAACTCCACTATGAACAGCTGTTGAGAGAAAAAATGGTGATGATCAGCCCGCCTCCTGACAAGAATCTTGAACTGGGGGCCGTACTTTATCCCGAACGTAGTTGCGGTTATAAGACAGTTTTTAAAGAATATATCACTGACAAGAAAATAAAAGTTAAAGAAGGTCTGGAATTCCAGAGCATCGAAGCGATTAAACAATGTGTCAGGAGCGGTTTAGGAATTTCCATGGTTCCTTATTTTTCGGTACAAGAGGAATTGGAAAGCCATAAATTAATCGGGGAAGAGGTCGAATCTGATCCTGCTGCAGTTTCAACGTACCTTGCTTACCACAAAGATAAATGGCTTTCACCATCCATGAAAAGCATGATCTCATTAATAAAAAAGCATGCTAAGGAGTGGATATGAACGGCCCATTGTGCGTATACCGCCAGCGCGAATAAGTAGTCATTCATAACCGCGCATGGACACACGCGACTTTAGCCGTGTGAGGAATTGCGCTCGGCATAAGGGCTACCATGGGTAGCTCGAAAGCCGAAAGGTCCATGCTTCCTCCTTTTATCATGAGAATTTAACATAGTGTGCTATATTGAATGCAGTGAAAAGAGGTGAATCCGATACCCACCATTACAGCAAAAATCCAAATCGATGTCCCGCATGAACATAAGGAGATGCTCATCAAGACCATCCATACCTACCGCGAAGCATGTAACTATCTTTCTGCAATGGTCTTTCAAACTAAAGAGTTACGTCAGCGTACACTCCATGACTTGTATTATCGAGAGCTGCGAAGTCGTTTTGGTTTAAAGAGCCAAATGGCACAATCGGTGATCAGAACCGTCATCGCCCGCTATACATCTACCCGATCCAACGGGCACGATTGGAGCTTGGTCAAATTCAAACGCCCTGAATATGATCTGGTATGGAATCGAGATTATTCTTGGAACCATGATCGGTTTAGCGTGAATACACTGGACGGGCGGGTGAAGCTTCGTTACAAAAAACGAGGCATGCAGCATTTCTTTGACGGGACATGGAAATGGGGCACGGCCAAGCTCGTGTACAAACACAAGAAGTGGTTTTTGCACATTTCCATGACCAAAGAGTTTCCTGAATTGGATCTTCCAAAGGTCAACCATGTTGTTGGCATTGACCTGGGAATCAACTTTCTCGCCACCACCTATGACAGCCAAAGCCGGACGACATTTTATCCTGGACGAACGGTGAAACATAAACGTGGCCAGTATAAGGTTCTACGCAAACAACTTCAGATGAGACAAACCCCATCGGCTCGAAAACGACTCCAGGAAATCGGTTCAAGAGAAAACCGTTATGTTACCGATGTCAACCATCAAGTAACCAAGGCACTCGTTGAAACGTATCCGAAAGGCACACTGTTTGTGATCGAAAATTTAAAAGGTGTTCGTTCCGCCACGGAAAAAGTGTGTGTTCGCCATCGTTATGTGTCGGTTTCCTGGGCATTTCACCAATTCCGTGACATGTTGGAGTATAAGGCTCAACTGAACGAGCAGGTCGTCATCGCAGTAAATCCTAAATATACTTCCCAAACCTGCCCGAAATGTGGACATGTTGAACGAGCCAATCGAAACAAAAAAATGCGCACCTTTGAATGCCAAACCTGTCACTATCGCTCGAACGATGACCGAATTGGCGCTATGAATCTGTACCGCAAAGGAATCGAGTACATCGGTACAGGTACAACAGGAGTATAGCTCTTGTTGTAGGGGCGAGGTCAACCGTCCTGATGTTCCAACACGCTAAGGTAGGAGCACGATAAGGGTGCGTTCGCACTACCGGTTAGGAATAAGTCTAAAAGGCTTGTGCGAAGCGCAAGCACTGTCTACGAAGTAGGCAGAGACAAGCTCGTGACTTTAGTCATGAGTTGTTGACAACCACTCCTTCAATGTAATGACCCCGAGAAGACAAGAAAAGGAGTTCGCCAGCAGCAATCTCCTTTTCTTGAGCATGAAACATTGTGAAATATCAATATATTATTGAATATAATTCCAGATTCCAAGGGCAAACTCATAAATAAAGTATAACGAGAAACCGATCAGCAGAATGCCTGCAATAACCGAAACCATCTGAATCATTCTTCGGCTCATGACTGTCCTTGTTACGGAGACGACAGACAGCAGACCGATGTCGTGAATCAGTATGCCACTAATCACGCCGCATGCCGCAATGCTGAAATTGCCCGTATTGTTGGAACTATAGGAATCGGAAAGAACGGCACCGAAAACGGAGACCCAAAAAATAAGGTTGCCTGGTGATACGGCAACGAGCAATCCATTCCGGTATGTACTCCAAAACGATTTTTGTGTTTTTTCATCCGCTGGGGTGATATCCTTATCGGCATTCTTGATAGAGTCATAACCCAAATAGGCGAGAAAAGCTGCACCCACCAGCCAGAGCGGCATTTGAATAAACGGCAGGGACAGGAAGGAGGCAAAACCCAAATACATCGCAATAATCAGGGTCAGGTCAATGGTCATTCCACCAAGGCCGACCGCCCAGCCATGAATAAATCCGTTTTTCAATCCTTGCTTGGTCATTTCTACGGTAATTGCTCCGACTGGCATCGCAATCGTAAGGCCAACCAAGAAGTATTTCAAGTATATTTCCATTTAACACCTCTTTCATCTTATGTATAAATTCGTGCTACTAGCGAAAAAACAATAATGAACAGCATAATACATAAATTCATCCAAAACAAGATTTTTTTCAACCCTTCTTTAAACCTTCCAAGACTTCACCTGGCAATTCTCTGACCTTGATATCCCCGCCCAACAAGAGCAGCCAATTTGTTATTTCTGAATACTGAGATGGGCGCATTAAGCCATCAACGCTGCGTTGTCGGTGTTTGGCTTGGATCGTGCGGATATCGATCACTAACGAGCATAAAAATTTCTTCTTGCAATTTTGAACCGAAAGGTACATAATAGCCTCATACCTAATTATGAACCGAAAGGTTCAAAAATGAATTGAGAGGAGTTTTACATTTGAATACGACAAGCACAATGAATAAACCGTTAGCTGACAAAAAAGCTTTGGTCACCGGAGGAGCACGCGGCATTGGCGCAGCAATCGTGAAAAGACTTGCAGAAGACGGCGCATCAGTTGCCTTTACTTACGTCAGCGCACAAAGCAAGGCAGATGAACTGGTACAAGAAATTAAAAGCGCAGGTGGTCAGGCTTTGGCGATTCGCGCGGACAGCGCCGATGCCGGTGCAGTGAAAGGTGCTGTCGAAGAGGCAATCCAAGCATTTGGCGGTATCGATATTCTTGTTAATAATGCCGGCATTGCAAGCTTAACGCCTTATGACCAGTTTGATCTTGAAGAATTCGATCGAATGGTTGCTGTTAATATGAAGGCGGTGTTCGTTGCCGTTCAAGCTGCCGGTCCGCAAATGAAACAAGGCGGTCGCGTCATCAATATTGGCAGTGTTGCCGCTGAATTTAATCCATTCACTGGCAACAGCCTGTATGTCTCGACAAAAGCTGCGGTAGCCGGATTGACACGGGCGCTGGCGCGCGATCTGGCGCCTCAAGGCGTTACAGTCAATAACATTCAACCGGGATTGATCGATACGGATATGAATCCTGCGAACGGCCCCTCTGCTTCAGTCGTAAACATGGTTCCGCTGGGAAGATACGGCAGAGCATCCGAAATTGCAAGTTTGGTGGCTTATATCGCTTCCCCTGAAGCCAGCTATATTACCGGGGCAACCCTGAATGTCGACGGAGGCGGGAGCGTTTAATCACAAGCGCTTTCTTAACGAGGGCAGGATGAACAAGAAATAGATTATGCAAGCAAAAAGATCCAGACTGTCAGGAGACCGGATGGCCACCGATCTTATCGGGCCGTTTGGATCTTTTCATATTTTCCGAAAACATTGCAAATTCCGAGCTGTGTAGTAAAATATCACTTATCTGATTTATGAAAGGTGAGATGATGATGGCAGCCGGACGTCCGCGGGAATTTGACATCAAACAAGCGCTTGAGCGCGCCGTAGAGATTTTTCGGCAAAAAGGGTATGAAGGAGCTTCGTTGTCCGACCTGACCGAAGCCATGAAAATCAACCGTTCAAGCTTTTATGCAACCTTCGGCAGCAAAGAAAACCTGTTTCACATGGCGCTTGATTTTTATATAAGCGAAGAGCCGATTCAAGCTTCAGTGGCTGCGCTGAACGAGCCGACAGCTCGATTAGTCATCGAGAAGCTTCTTCGCGCAACGGCGGATTCGGTGCTCAATCCCAATTATTCTCCAGGCTGTTTAACAATCAAAGGAGCCCTTACGGACAGCAAGGAATCCGATCCGATCAAACAATCATTGACCGATCTACGCATTCAAACCGAAAAAGCGCTAAGTACCCGGTTGGAGCAAGCCAAGAAGGATGGGGATTTGCCCAAGCACGCCGATCCTGTCGCCCTGGCCCGGTATGTCGCGACCCTCGTGTACGGTATGACGGTCCAGGCCGTGAACGGGGCCAACCGTGAAGATCTCGAAGAAATGATCACTATCGCTATGTTTGCATTGTCAGCATATAAATGAATTGTCGGCTCTCTTGTAAACCTTCCAAGACTTCACCTGGCACTTCTTTGACCTTGATATCTTCACCCAGGAAAAGCAGCCAATTTGTGATTTCGGTTAATTCTTCTGAATGATGAACATTGATAAAAGTCTTTAGAATGGCTGTCGTTTGGTAAGGATTCGTATAAGAAAGTGAAATTTTTAATGGATGGTATTTTTTGAACTGGGCAATCGCCTTGGGACCAAGTTCCAGGACAAGGTTGACTGCTTCTTCCTGCTTGCTTAGTTTTTCTAATATTTTTTTCCTGCTTACTCTTTTCTTCGTGGGGTATGGTTTTACATCAGTGAGATTGTCGACAGGAATAATCCGCCTCTTTTCTTCCTCCAAGTCAAAACCTTCAATTAACCATAAGCTTTTTTCCCGATATAGGTGCAAGAGAACAATGGAATAAGACTTTATTTCCTTCTCCTCCTCGATAGAAACCAATAAATAGCTGTCCAAAAGAAGGATTTCGATGAGTTTTTCCAACATAGGATGGGGCAGGTCTGACAGATCAAGCAGATCGGGATTATGGGGGTTGGTCCCTTCAAAGAGCAATATTTGATTTAATAGAACAAGGTCATCTTGCTGGCTTTCCGAGATGAGACCCAGTAATTTTTCGGCTAAAGACTGGCGGCTCTTCAGATAAGGGAGCTGTTGATTTCTTGTCGCCATAAAGGCAATAAACAGAGCTTTAATTTCATTATCGGTGAAGCGAACCGTCGGCAGGACAGAGTTGTTCATGACAAAATACCCCCCATCCCTGCCAACTTCAGCGACTAGTGGTAGCCCCATGGCTTCAATTTCTCGAATATCCCTAAGGGCAGTCGAACGAGAGATGTTAAATTCACGCATAATTTCAGAAATGGTAAAGTGGGCGCGGTTGTTGACATAGCGCATGATGGTATTAATTCGTTCAACTTTTTTCATCTGGCCCCCCTAAACAGGTTCATTTTTTGACATGATTTATGGTTATTATAAACTCATCAAGTGAAAAGACAACATCATTTGATTAATTTTAAAAAAAGGACGGTTTTGAATATGGCAAATTATACTCTTGAGGAAAAAGACAGCTTTACCGTTTTAGGCATTGGAATTGAGCTTAAGAGCGATTACACAGACTATGCCGGCATTAACAAGGAAAAAGCAGACTTTTGGCAGGCAGTGGAACAAGATGGAAGGCTTGACACTTTAAAAGCCAAAGCCGCAAATGACTACATTTTTGCCGTGAACGAAGCGGTGAATAACAAGATGATGCATTATGCCGGCGTCATGACAGAGGCATCGTTACCAGAGGCAACCAGGGTTATCCAGTTTCCTAAAGGGGAATATCTGGTTGTTAAAGGGGAAGGGAAGACGGCTGAAGAGTTGAGTAATACGCTTACTGGCATTGCCTTTGGTCAAGCCTTGGCGGAAGCAAAGGATTATGCCTATGTTGGCGGGCCAAATACAACGGTTGAGATGGGGCAGCGAAACGGCTTAGTATATGGCGAAATGTGGATTCCTGTTGTTAGGAAATAACGCTCACAAAACTTTAAGCGAATGCTTCCGATGTGAGTTTTGTTCGAAGCAGGTTCTAAGAGGTAACGCTCACAAAACTTTCAGGAGGGATGAAATGTCCTATATCGTTGATTTTAAGAATGTGTCTACGGTTGGCTTGGGGTCTTCACCAGTAGCAGAAGCGCTGGCTGGTTTACGAGCTAATGAAGCCCGCTACTTTATGAACAAATATAAGCATGAATTTACGGTTGTACAAGCTAGTGAAAGCCGGGAGACCCTTGATTATGTGAACCGGATTTTGAAAGAAGAACGTGATCTTGAGTTTGCGGCCAAGCCTTTGGAAACGTCGCGTTTTCAAGTGGAAAATATCCAATTTGCTTATGTCTTTTATGAGGATGGTCTGGGGCTCAATGTCATGTATACGCTTGATGACCCCAAGAAGCGGGCCGTTGGTTTTAAGCTTTCTGAGGGGATGGAGGTACCCCAAGAGTTAGAAGGGAAGTTTAAGTTTGCCAGGCAGAAGTCTAAACTGGCCGGAACCATTCGAGGCTCGTTTTTTGTAATTAAAGGAGAATATTAAAGCAAGCAGACCGCCGAGGGGGAACGGTGTCACTTTACGTGACGCAATTCCCCCTCGCTAATTTTATTCCTCGATGGTGGTGTGTACAGCGGAATGATGGGGTGACAGCCTTTTTCGAAATACTTCCATTTTAATCTAAACAACTTGTCCGAGCTGCGCATTTAATGAATTATCCAAAATGATTGGAGGGTATCTAGATGGTCGCTATAAATATATTATTTATAACCGGAGATTTCTCCAAATACCTTGCGGATGGTACCTACCATTTACTGAATGAACTAAAGAAGAGAGCCAATATTGCTGAGTGGCATCAGCCTGGGGATATTCATGAGATTATAGCAAAATTGGACCAGCCGCCCGACTTCGTGTTTGTAAATGAATTTGGTGAAACGAACTGTCCCGTCATCAGTGGCTTGGATACATTAACTCTGCCATTTGCTATTTATGTACATGATATTCATTATAACCACAAACAGCGAAATGAAGAGATGAAAAATATTAAGGTTAAATATATCTTCACCCGATACCGTGATGGTTTCAAGCACTTTTACCCTGACCTCTCTCCATTGATGAGATGGCTTCCCCAACATGCACCTACAACTATTTTTTATGATTATGCTCTACCAAAAGATATAGATATGTTGCTTATGGGAAGCACAGACCAACACTATTATCCTCTAAGATTTAAAATTTATGAGAAATTGAAAAATGAATCTAATTTTTTATGTCATCCGCATCCTGGATATAGAAATATTGAAGAGAATGAACACCAAAGCAAGCAGGTTCTGGTTAGAGAGAATTATGCGCAAGAGATAAACCGTGCCAAGTTGTTTTTTACTTGTGATTCCATTCTCCATTATCCTATTACAAAATACTTTGAGGTTCCATCCTGTAATACTCTTTTGTTGGCACCAGCGATACCAGAGTTATACGACTTAGGGTTTATTCCGGATCAGCACTTTGTAGACATCAATGAAGATAACTTTGTGGAAAAAGCACAATATTATTTAGATCATGAGGAAGAAAGAATACAAATCGCAAGAAACGGCTATGAGTTGGTCCAAAATTACCATTCATCGGCAAAGCGTGCCGAAATGTTGCTGGCAGAGATCAAGGATATTCTTAATAAAACGAATGATTTGTCCACCTTTTGCGATATTGATGGGGCGTGATGTCCATATGTTCCTTAAATAATTTGCAGAAGTACGAGACATTCGTCAAGCCGATCTCCTCGGCGATGAACGAAATCGGTTTGGTCGTCGTTGTCAATAAGCGAACAGACTGATGAATCCTGCGGGCCGCGATATATTCCGAAATGCTGAGCCCGGTTGCTTCCTTAAATAAATGGGAAAGATGATAGGGGGATACATGCAGCGATTTGGCCAAGTCGTCCAACCGATAGGGAATATGATAGTTCGTCTCGATCCAGCTTAATATTTTTTCCACTTGGTGGTTTTTGCGTCCGGCAGGATACGCTGCGTAGTCCCCCTCCAGATGACTCCACATCGGCTTGAGAAAATGAAAGAAATTCACGAGAAAAAGCGAAATCTCCTCCGATCGATTCGTCTCTGCTCCAAAAGGCAACCTCTCCTGAAAGTTTCTAAATAGATGAACCAGGATATGCTGATCGTCAATGTCGTACAGGCAAGGGAAGGGCAGCTTCCCTAGATAAATATAGGTAAAGAAGGCATGAAGTGCAGGCCATTTCTCGAAATACGCTTCGAACATGGTGGGTTCAAAAATAGCCAAAGACCGTTCGAAACATTGGTCGTGTGAATAATCCAGCGTCAGATGATGAAGCTGAAAAGGCTGAAAAATACAGAGCATGCCGGGTTTGATCTCGAAGCTCCTGTTATTGACGATCACCGTTCCCCGACCCTGGTGGATCAGCAGCAGCTCGATGCCCAGATGGGAATGAAAGGTTTCTTTATGCTCGTTGTTTACACTTTTGCGTTTATAGGCGAAATAAATGGGATTCTCATTAAACTTATACAGATCATATCGCATGAATAAAGACACCTCCTGTCTCAATCCTCTTCACTATAACGAGTCTCCGGCAAAACCGCAATATAGCGTTATTTTTCCCACCTTGCAGCCTCACAATGAGCAGCCTTCCTCGGGTACTATCATGTTGTGGACATCAATTCCGTGGGAGGAAATCATCATGTTAAAGGTTGCGATAATCGGCGCAGGGGCGATCTCCAAAGCTCATATCGAGGGTTACCTGCGGTTTAAGGAGCGATGCGAGATTGCTGCCTTATGCGATTTGTATCCCGACAAGGCAGAAGCGCAGAAACGGCAGTATGCATTGAATGCTAAAGTTGTTAGCGATTACAAAGAGCTGCTCGATGAAGGGATCGATCTCGTCTCCATTTGTTTGCCTCCGTATATGCATGCGCCGATTGCGGTAGATTTTCTGAATGCCGGAAGTCATGTACTGGTTGAAAAGCCGATGGCATCCTCGCTGGAGGAATGTGATCTCATGATCGAAGCAGCGCAAAAAAGCGGCAAAGTGCTGTCGGTCGTGGCGCAGAACCGGTTCACGAATCCAATCATGAAGCTTAAGAAGATGCTTGACACCGGACTGGCCGGCCCCATCCTGCATGCGCAGATCGATTCCTTCTGGTGGCGTGGCCATTGCTACTATGATCTCTGGTGGCGCGGCACCTGGGAGAAGGAAGGAGGTGGCTGTACGCTTAATCATGCGGTTCATCACATCGATGCTTTGCTCTGGATGATGGGCCGTCCCGAGCAGGTTCAGGCGTTCATGAGCAACGTCGCGCACGACAATGCAGAGGTCGAAGATTTATCGATCGCAATGCTTCGTTATCCGAATGGGGCATTGGGGCAAATCACGAGCTCGGTCGTTCATCATGGTGAGGAGCAGCAGTTTATCTTCCAGGGACAACACGCCCGCATCTCGGCTCCCTGGAAAGTAACGGCTTCCTCGTCCAAATCGAATGGATTCCCGGAAAAGAATACGGAGCTGGAAGAACGGCTTCAGCAGGTGTACGACAGCTTGCCGGATTTGCCGTACGAAGGGCATACCGCTCAAATCGACAACGTCCTGCATGCCATCGAGTCGGGAGAGCCGCCGTTAATTGACGGAGTCAGCGGCCGCACGACCCTGGAGATGATCATGAGCATTTATAAGTCGGCCAGTACGGGAGAGAACGTCTGCCTTCCGCTGGTTGCGGGCGACTCGTTCTATACGCAAGCAGGTGTTAAACAGAATGCCATTCATTTCTACGAGAAAAGCGGTCATGTCGATAACTTCGCCGATCAGCAAATCACGATCGGAACGAAATTGGAATAGTCAATCACATTAAATAATTCGAGGTGAACCATGGATAAGAAAGATGGAATGAACTATGCACCTGTCGGGAAACCGATGCCTGTCGTCAAGCCCGGGGAATTCGTCATCGCAGCCATTGCTCTCGATCACGGTCATATTTATGGAATGGTAAACGGTCTGCTCGAAGCGGGCGCCACCTTAAAGTGGGTATATGATCGGGACCCGGATAGAGCGGAGGCTTTTAAGCACAAGTATCCTCAAGTACAAATAGCGTCATCGGAAGAGGAAGTGCTTGGGGACACGGAAGTACAACTGGTGGCCGGAGCCGCCATCACTTCCGAACGCTGCGCCTTGGGCTTGCGTGTAATGGACGCAGGCAAGGATTATTTTACGGATAAAGCTCCGTTCACGACTCTGGAACAATTGCAACAGGCCCGTGCCAAAGTTCGGGAAACGGGCAAAAAATACATGGTTTATTATAGCGAGAGGTTACATGACGAATCTGCCGTTTATGGCGGCCAGCTTGTCGAGGAGGGGGCGATTGGCAAGGTCGTACAAGTCACCGGCTTTGGTCCGCATCGTTTGAACGCACCCTCACGTCCGGAGTGGTTTTTCCAGAAGGAGTATTATGGCGGCATTCTCTGCGATATCGGAAGCCATCAGATCGAGCAGTTCCTTTATTATGCCGGCTGCAAGCATGCCGAAGTGCTGCACAGCAAGATCGCGAATTACAGCTGCCCCGATTATCCGGAGCTTGACGATTTCGGTGATGCGACCTTGCTGGGAGATAATGGAGCGACGAATTATTTCCGGGTGGACTGGCTGACCCCGGACGGATTAAGTACATGGGGAGACGGACGTACGATAATTCTGGGAACAAAAGGCTACATCGAGCTGCGCAAGAATGTCGATATTGCCCGTAGCGACTCAGGAGATCACGTCTATCTGGTCAATCAAGAAGGAGAATTCCACTTCCAGGTGGCCGGACAGATCGGCTATCCCTTCTTCGGTGAGCTCATTCTGGATTGCTTGCATCGAACCGAAAACGCGATGACACAAGAACATGCCTTCCTCGCGGCGGAGCTGTGCCTGAAAGCTCAGGAGATGGCTATTAAAATTAAATAGACACTACGAATCCGCACAAGAAAGAACTCCGGTGAATTGACTTCATCGGGGTTTTATTTGCCTTTTTTTGGGTTCTAGTAGTTGACTTATCCGTAAGGGAACTTTATACTCCATTTATTAAAATAGTTTTAAAAAGATATTAAAAAAAGGGGTTGGAGCATGTCATCTTACACGCATAATACGATTCAAGTTAAAAAGATGAATATTGAGCTGGTTAAAAACGCCTTGAAGGCTCAGGGAATAGCTACAAAAGCGTCCATTGCAGGCCTGACCAAGCTTAGTGTTGCCACCTGCGGGACAATACTTAATGAGCTGCTTGCCATAGGCGAAGTCATCGAATTAGAACCGGATGGGCCAAATGGCGGCAGACCAGCCAAGCAATATAAGTACAATGCAAACTTTGGATGCATTATCTGTCTTCTTGTCAGGACGGAAGGCGGCATTCATTCTATCAGCTACAGCATCGTGAATTTGCTTGGCGAGACTATTAAAGAGACAACGTTGGGACTGCCTCATATCGATAGGCATGTTATTGACCAATTGATTGAGGGATTAATCAGTGACAACGAGAATGTTCGAGCCGTTGGTATCGGGATTCCAGGCATCGTTCACCTTGGAGTGATTGGCGTATGTGATGTTCCGGATCTAACTGGAATGCCGTTAGGACCCTATTTGGAAGAAAAGTATGAGCTCCCAATTACGATTGAGAACGACATGAACATGACGGTATACGGCTTCTACCATCTTCAAAATTTCGAAGAAGATAGGACGTTTGCTGTTGTGACCTTTCCCAAGAACCATTTTCCTGGTGCCGGTTTTATCGTAGACGGACGGATCTTATCGGGGAACACCACATTTGGCGGTGAGGTATCCTTCTTACCGTTTGGCATTTCGCGCGAGGAGCAGCTGCGGCAGCTGCATACAGAAGAAGGTTTTATCCGGCTGGCAGTTAAGACACTATCCTCAATCATCGCGATTATCAATCCGGTAACCATTGCAATTACAGGCGAACTGCCTCATGAATCACAGCTGGAAGACCTTTATATGGGATGCTTAAAGCATATTCCGGAGGAGCATATGCCGCAGCTCATGATTCGGAACAATACTCAACAGGAATACATGACAGGCCTTGTCACAGCTACGCTGGAAAGTCTCACTTACCGGCTGCAGGTCCCTCAGAAAAGATAACAAGTTAGGAGTACACAAAGGGTGGAAAAAAGTATAGGCAAGATCAACAAGATTTACGCCATGCAGCTGGCAACCATATTTATTGGATTCGTCATCTTCGGGTTCTCGGAAAATATTAAAGGACCGGCCATACCACGCATTCAATTCGATTTTATGCTGAGTGAATCTCAACTCGGTACTTTGTTATCCTTGAACGCCCTGGGTTATTTGATCGCCTGTTCCTTTACAGCTTATTTGACCAAAATATGGGGGATCAAATGGGTAACCGTCGCCGCGTTCGCCTCTATGGCTGTATCCGGTATCCTGATTTTCTTTTCTCATTATTACCCGATGTTCTCGGCTTCGTATTTCCTGATGTATATCGGCAACGGGATGCTGGAAATTGGCTTGGCCATTCTAAGCGCTCGGATTTTCGTGAAAAACACGGGTATGATGATGAATATGACGCATGGCTTCTACGGCTTAAGCTCAACGGTCGCCCCGCTTATTGCAACTGGCCTGATGAAGGTGACGATTGCTGGCCACACGCTGGATTGGCGCGGGATGTATATGGTGATGCTGCTATTGTCCGTCATCCCGATTGTGATCGCCTTGTTCAGTACGTTCCCGGGAGATGACATCTCGCACGAGGACCGTATTCCATTAAAGGCCTTGCTGAAAGACCGCGTATTATGGTTAATGGTGCTGGTGCTTACGTTTGGTGTTGTATCTGAATTGGCCGTTGGCGGCTGGCTCGTTAATTTCCTGGAGAAAGCATATAGCTGGGATACCGTTAATGCTTCCGGGATGTTATCCATCTTCTTCTTATGCTTCGCACTGGCCCGGCTATTGCTTGGTCCGCTAACAGATCGGATAGGCTTTGTATTATCTCTCATTATCTTCTCAGGGTTTTCGGCATTATGTACATTTGTTGCCATATTAGGCGGTGAAAGTGTCGTGTTCCTGTTTGCTGCTTCCGGTATAGGCATTGCGATGATTTATCCGACAGTGATGGCTTTTATCGCGAAGAGATATCCGAAGGGCAGTGATACCGCTATCACATTTACTGTTACGTTAATGGGGTTAGGCAGTGTAATCGGCAATTATCTCATCGGGGGAGTCACAGAGCTCGTCAAACACATGGTTGGTGAAGATTCGCCCACAAGCCTGCTTCGTGGACTGCAAGCCGGTTACGGCTTCATTGGATTATGTGCAGCATTATGCGCGATAACCGCACTTATTTTATACGTGTATTTGTATAAGAGAAAAGAAGTCATCTAAGCACAGTTAGAATGTATCCCTGGAGAGTGGGCTTACCCCACTCCTTTCTTTTTGGGCAGGGATTATAATCCATCTTGACAGTGAAAAGTTTTAATGGAGGGAGGGCTTGATCGTCAGGAAATGGGGTTCTTGTGCACAAATAAATGTTAGCGCTTTCAAAATCTTGAGGAGGTATTTTATGCTTACCATTACAAGAAAAGCAGTTAGTCTGTTGGTAGTGCTTGCCGTCATGATCACAGGATTTGTACCCCGAACTGCTGATGCGACCGAGATTGAGAGCTTACAGACCGCCGCTGCTCCAGCCACGATACAAAATTACCCGATGCCATCCATCTATACCGCATCCAGTGTATTTTCATTAAAAGCAGATAACAAAGCGATTCCTGTCATCAGCTATCTGGCTGACTATGATTACGCTCAATTTTCTTTTTCCGGCACGGTCAATATCGAGGTTACCGCCAGTGAGCCGATTACATCTTATTCCATCAGTCCACAGGCCAAAAACATCAAGGGTACGGTTAACGGGAACAAGCTGACGTTTTCGCTTTCTTCCTCAACCTATGTGATCGTGAAAATCAATGACTGGAAGAAGAAGATGGTCATCGCCGCAGATCCCCTGGAGACAGATATTCCCCCATCCTCAGGTGTCGGGATCTATAATGTGACAGCGTCGCCATACAACGCAGATAAGACGGGGACATTGATGGCATCAGACGCGATTCAGCAGGCGATCGATGACGCCCATCAAGCTGGCGGCGGCGTTGTATTTGTTCCGGCTGGTGTCTATAAAAGCGGGAACCTGACATTAAAAAGCAATGTGACCTTTTACCTGGCCGGAGGCGCTGTCATTGTTGGCACGGGCAAGGGGGAAGACTACGTGATTGATTTTCGCAAGGATTCACGAAATGCGGATGGAACGTATTTTATCCGTACTGCCGTAGATTCCAGCAATATTACCGTACGGGGACGGGGAACCATTGATGGAAAAGGCATAGCGATGCGGGAGCGAAAGATGCCGGCGCCGCATAAAAATGAAGGGCTCCTGAATAACCTGCTCGTACCGATCGCAACCACAAATTTTACGTTTGATGGTTTAATATTGCGGGATGCCGGTTTCTGGTCATTTATGGTGGTTCGTTCCGACCATGTGACCATCAAAAACCTCAAGGGATTCCAGGATTTATACAAAATCGAGAATGACGTTATCGATATCAATGAAAGTCAGGACGTGCTTGTTCAACATGCGATTGGCATATCGGATGATGACACTTTTTCTACCAAAACCTGGCTGCAAACGGGGATGTCTAAAGGGTGGCCGGGAGCGCTTGAACATTTGGAAAATGTGGTTTTTGATGACGCTTTTGCATGGACGAGATGTGCGGCTTTCAAGATTGGTATGGGAGTGGCCCAGCCGCAGATCGGCGTAACCATCCGGAATTCGTATGTGTATCAGAGCGCCCGGGCATTGCTGGTTGATCATGGTTACCAATATAATACGCTTCCGGAGGAAGGTTACGCTCAAGATATTACTTTTGAAAATATCGATATCGAACGCGTCGGTATCAATCAATTCGGGAACTATTGGCTCGGGGTTTCTACCAGTACTTCCGGCGATGTAAGCAATGTTATATTAAAGAACATCAATGTTCGCGAGACAGGATCTCAGAAATCCAGACTTTCCGGGAATGCCACCAAGGGCGGAATGATTAATGGGGTCACGTTCACAGATGTTTATGTTGAAGGCAAGCTGGCAACAAACCTGAACGACTTGAATGTTACCACCAATAATAATGTAAACGGTGTCATTTTTGCCAATTCCACGGCGCCGCTATTCAGCGACAATTTCGAAGACGGAAACACGGCGGGATGGACGTCTGTCACAGGCGGCTGGACCGTACCAACAGACGGTACGAATAAAGTGCTGTCCAGCGGGAGCCAGACAACCACATCCCTGATTACCGCCAATGCCGGTGGCTTATGGACGGATTACACGTATGAAGCCAGAATGAAAATGCCCATCACCGATGCAAATGCTGGCATTCTCTTCAGGGTGCAGGATGCAAATAATTATTACATGTATCGAATCCATTCATCGAATAAACAGCTGGAATTGTACAAATCTATGAATGGACAACTGAAACTTGTAACCAGTACTCCGTTCACAGCTAAGGAGAAGCAATGGTATACGGTTAAGGCGGTTATACAAGGGAACAAGATTAGCTGTTATGTGGATGGACAATTCAAAATGGAATGGACTAATCCTGTAACAGAATTGACCGCAGGGGGGATCGGATTCCGGACCACCTCGGCAGGCGTGCATTTTGACGATGCTTTGGTACTAGACTAAATGGGATCATACGAAGGAGCTGCCCCTAAAGCCATGAAATGGCTGCTCGGGACAGCTCCGTTTTTTTGCATTGTCGTACAGGGGGATGCGGTGACATAATCAAAAGATAGAGATTTTTAACGGAAGGCGTGAGAAGCTTGGACTATCTTCGCAGGCAATCGTTCCGTAACAAACTCAAAATCGCATTTCTGGCCGTCATCCTGATCTCCGTGCTGATGACCGGCGGGCTGTCTTATTATATTTCGGCTGTCACCCTGGAAAAGAACGCGCTGAAGCTCACACAGGACACGGTGGTCAGGTCCACGCAGATCGTGGATGAGAAGCTGAACAAGCTGATGCTGATTATGATGACGTTCATGATCAGCCAGCCTTTTTACGATATGCTGAAGGATGCCGCCTCCGGAGACACCAGCGGGTATTACACGCATCTGAACGATCTTGACAACGTTTTCTCACAGGCGCGGATCGCCGAGCCGCTGATACAGTCCATCTACGTCACTACGCCGATTGGCGAATTCTATCCTTCGTCCATGAACCGCAATCGGCTCACTGCGTTTGAAGATACCTTTCTATATGAGCGTATCGAACAGGAGAAAAAGAACCTTTGGGTGGAGGGCCATGAGGATATGCTCTTCTCTGGCAGGGAACGTGTCATCTCGTTGATTCTGGAGCCGATCTTCGACTTTCCGGTCAGCGATGTCTATATTGTCGTGAATATCCGCGAGGACGGCTTCCGCAAGCTGGTGCAGGGAGACAGCGGGACAGGGGCGTCCAGCTTTTTGCTGAACGCTCAAGGCGAGACGATCTACTCTGTGAAGGAGCCGCTGGTCCGGCAGGCGGTGGACTCAGGGAATCTGAGGGATATGATGAACCGCCCGGAAGGCAGCCAATCCTTTGAACTGAACGGCAAAGCTTATTTGCTCAATTATGCCCGGCTCGGCATTGCGGATTGGACGATGACCACCATCCAGTCTCAGGCCGGCGTGCTGAAGGACATGGTATATGTGAAATGGCTGATCGCCGGAGTTGCTCTGGCGGCTTTTGCCGTAACAACGTTGATTTCCGGTGCGTTGACGCGCTATCTGCTGAAGCCGCTGCAAGGGCTGCTGAAGGTGATGAAGCGGGTGGAGAACAATGATTTGTCCGCCCGCTTTGAGAGCGGCAGCGGAGATGAGCTCGCACAGGTGGGCTTCCGGTTCAACCGGATGCTGGAGCAGATTGTGGTATTAATTGAAGAGGTCACGGAAGCGCAGACGCATAAGCGGTCTGCGGAGATCAAGGCGCTGTCGGGGCAGATGGATCCGCATTTTCTGTACAACACCCTGAACACCATCTACTGGAAGCTGAATTTGCAGCAGGTTGGGCCTTCGCAAAAAATGGTCATGTCACTCTCCCGGCTGTTCCAGCTCGGGCTGAACAACGGCCAGGAAATTACGACATTGTCGAAAGAACTGGAGCATGTGCGCCAGTATCTGGAGCTGCAGTCAAGCTGTTATGAAGGGTTGTTCTCCTATGAGATTCATGTCCGCGAGCCCGATCTGTCCGTGCTTTCGATTCCGCGTATCATTTTGCAGCCGCTGGTGGAGAACAGCATTCTGCATGGTTTTCGCGACCTGGTGAACGGTGGACGGATCGAGATTGAAATTGCCGGAGATGGGGAACGCTGGACGCTTGCCGTACGCGATAACGGCAGCGGCATGGACGAAGACCAGGTGTGCGCACTCTTTTGGCGGGAATCGGAGAAGGGCTATGCCGTGTCCAATCTGATCCGGCGGCTTCAGCTCTATTACGGGGACGGTGCGGAATTTCATCTGGATAGTGCGCCGGAACGCGGAACAGAAATACGGATTTCTTTACCCAGGAAGGAGGAGCATTCGGATGAGCAATCATGAGACGGTCAGTCTCTGCATTATCGATGATATCAAAAGCGTGGTGGACGGATTGACCACGATGAACTGGGAAGAACAGGGGATTCGAGTCGCGGGGGTATCAAGTAATGGGGAAGAGGGACTGAAGCTGATCAACGGGCTGCGGCCGGATCTGGTCATTACCGATATACGAATGCCGAGAATGAACGGGTTGAGCTTGCTGCGTGCGGTTTTGGAAGAGAACCGCAGTTGCAAGGTTATTCTGATCAGCGGTTATGCCGACTTCGAATATGCGAAGCAGGCGGTGCAACTGGGAGCGTTTGATTTTGTGGTGAAGCCCTTTTCAGAGGAAGATATCATGTCGACGGTGCTGCGGGCCAAGGCTGTGATTATGGAAGAGAGGTCCAAGCGCTTAAGTCTGAGGGAAATGGAGAATAAGCTCCGCGAGAGCATGCCGGTGCTGCGGCAGGAATACTTTGCGCTGCTCGTGAGCCACCGCACTTCATGGGAAGAGGCTTCGGGGCGGTGGGATTTTCTGAATATTGAGCTGGAGCCTCAGGGTCTCGTGGTGATGCTGATCGAAATCGACCGTTTCCAGGAGCAGGTTACCGAGTTGTCCATCCGGGAGATGGAGCTGATCCGTTTCTCACTGTTGAATATCATGCAGGAGACACTCGCTGACTATGCGCGCAGTGTCGTTTTCCGCGCCCATCATGACCGGTACCTGGCCATACTGAACGATACATGTATGTCCAGTCCGTTCAGTCCGATCGAAATTGCCGAGCAGTGCTGCCGGAATATTAAGCGGTATAC
The DNA here is from genome assembly GCF_042138635.1 of Paenibacillus medicaginis. Taxonomy (NCBI): domain Bacteria; kingdom Bacillati; phylum Bacillota; class Bacilli; order Caryophanales; family Paenibacillaceae; genus Paenibacillus; species Paenibacillus medicaginis. Next base: position 109,366 of record NZ_JBHIRY010000010.1, read on the forward strand.
CAAGTTTACGGTTTCGGTCGGGGTCGGCGGCAGAGTGGAGGAGATCAGCGAGCTGCCAGATTCCTGCCGTCAGGCTCAGCGGGCGCTCTCCCATCACCTGTTCACCGAAGGCAATGCGGCCATTATGTACGATGATATTCACCAGAACGGAAGCCAGGAGCCGCTGGTACTGGAGTACAAGGATGAGTTGCTGCTGGCTCTTCGTTCCGGGAATGTCGGGCGGACGGGCGCCATTCTGTCCGCGATTTCGGAAACGCTGCAGAGCCTGGTCTCCCGGCAAAATCCGGATTACCTCCTCAGTCTGTACGATGAGCTGGCCGCTTCAGCCATTCGCACCTTTTATGAGATGGTTCCATATCCGGACATTCAGCCGCTGATTCAGCGCTTCAGGGCGGTGCAAGGGACAGCGGGGCTGTCGCTGGCGTCCCTGCAGCGTCAGTTGCTTGCCTTATGCACGGAGGGAGCCGGACTGGTGCGCCGGAACTGCTTATCCGAAGGGCAGAGGATGATTTATGAAGCCATGGACTATATCAAGGGCCGCTTGTCCGAGGAACTCACCGTCGGCGAATGCGCCGCCCATGTTCATCTCAGCGCCAGCTACTTTTCCAGCCTGTTCAAGAAGGTGACCGGGATGACGGTCACCCAGTATACAACCTCGGAACGCATCCAGAAAGCGAAGCTGCTGCTGGTGGAGGGGGCACAGGTGCAGGAGGTGGCTGCGGCTGTAGGCTATGAGGAGCGCCGATATTTCAGCGAGATGTTCAAGAAGATCACCGGCCAGACACCATCGGAATTTAGGGCAGGTTATCACCCGGACCAGCCGGAGGCGTGAGACACATGCTGCGGGAGACCATAGAATTCCATCCCTGGAGAGTGAATTTGCCTCACTCCTTTTCTGAGTATGAGGGTCTATACTAAAAATGAGCTCACAATACAAACGTCAATCAAAGGGGCTGGATGTATGCAAAAAAAATGGTTAGGTCTCGGCTTGAGCCTCCTACTGTCCGTCGGAATCGCAGGCTGCGGCGGGAACAACAACGGCAATGGCGGGGCGACGATTGGAGCGCCTAACGACGGCACAGCGGCTCCCGCAGCCGAAACAGGCACACCTGTACAGTTGAAATACTGGACTGACGACCGCCACGACCAAGAGTATATCAAGGAATTGATCAACAAGTTTAATGAGACGAACGGCGACAATATTCAGGTGGAATTGACGGTGATGTCCGAGAACTACACGCAAAGCGTCGATATTGCCTTTTCCAGCAACCAGGCGCCGGATGTGCTGCGTCTGAAGAGCGCCAATACGTCCGAGTTCGTCAAAAAAGGGTATCTGGCGCCGATTGACAATTATCTTACCGATGACATGAAAACGAAATTCGGTAGTCTGTTGATCGACAATGTCAACCGTTTTGACGGCAAGGTGTACTCTCTGGCTAACACCGGCCTCACCATGCGTCTGGTCTACAACAAGGATCTCTTTGCCAAAGCGGGCATCGAGAAGCCTCCGGCATCGCTGCAGGAAATGGTGGATGATGCCAGGAAAATCACCGAAATCGGCAAGTCCGAAGGCATCTACGGTTTTGCGCTGAACTTTAAAAGTCCCAAACAGGCATTTGACCGTTCCATCCGGGAGATCCTCTCCTTAAGCGGTTATCAGGGACTTGGTTTCGATCCGAAAACAGGCCAATTCGATTTCGCGCCTTACGCGCAGGCCATCGAATATTTCAAGCAGATGTATGAAGACGGAAGCATTCTGCCCGGGGCGGAATCGCTGGATATCGACCCGCTTCGCGCCCAATTCGCGGCAGGCAAAATCGGCATGTATCTTTCCTTCTCGACAGAACCGGGCGTGTACAAGGATCAATTCCCGACAGAAATCAACTGGGCAGGCGCCCTGGCCCCGACGCTGGACGGACAGATCAGGGGAACTTCCGAAATCGTGTCCGCCGGAACCTGGCTCGGCATCAGCGCTAAATCGGCCCATCAGGACGCAGCCTGGAAATTCATGCAGTATATGTACGGCGACGAGGTTTTGCAGACCTATCATGAGAAGGGCTTCGGGATTGCCATTGTGCCAAGTATTGTGGAACAGGCCAAAAACCCGGAGATCGGCGGGATGGAAGGCTTCCTGGTCGGAGAACACGACTCGCTCTGGCCCGCTGCGCCAAGCGTGACTCCGGAAGGTTCCACCTATGCGGATGCTTTCTTCAAATATATCCTCGACGGGGGAGAATTGAAAGCGATTACAACGAATTTGAACGCAAGATATAACGCCGCATTGTCCAAAGCTGTGGAGAAAGGCGAGGTCACTGTAACGCCGAACCCTGCTTTTGATCCAAGCAAACCGCAGGGAAAATAACAGGAAGGATGGGCTGACGCGCACTTCTTGGCGGATGCCCTGTTTCTTTTCCCGAAGGAGGAATGAATCATGCGCTTTAAATGGAAACGGCTGGGGGAGAATGCTCTGTTTCTGGTCCCGAGCATCATTCTGACGGCCGCCTTAGGCATCTATCCCCTGCTCTGGATGCTGCGCTATATGTTCTATGATTATGCCGGGTACGGTGATGCGCTGTTCATTGGCCTGGACAATTTCCGCCGGTTGCTGCGCGACGAGCTGTTCTGGGAATCGGTTGGCAATACCTTTATCTTTGCCGGAGGCAAGCTGCTGCTGACGCTTCCGTTGTCCCTGCTGCTGGCGGTCATCCTGAACGGCAAGCTGCGGGGCGGAAATTTGCTGCGGGGCATTTATTTTATGCCGACGGTTATCAGTACCGCAGTCATATCCGTTGTTTTCTATAATATCTTCAATTCCTATAACGGGATGGTTAACACCGTTCTGATGAAGCTGCACCTGGTCTCGCAGCCGATCGACTGGTTCGGACCGAAGCATGCGATGCTCACAGTCATTCTTGTGGCAGTATGGGGCGCGGTTGGCAACTATATGCTGCTGTTCCTGGCCGGGCTGCAGAGCATTCCGCAGGATTTGTACGAGAGCGCAGCCATTGACGGCGCGAACGCCGGAAGACGGTTTTGGAGCATCACGCTTCCGCTGCTGGCCCCAGTTGCTCAGATGGTCATCATGCTGGCCATTATCGCTTCCCTGAAAGGCTATGAGAGCATTATGGTCATCACGGAAGGAGGACCGATCGGCAAAACCGAGGTCATGTATCTCTATCTGTACAAACTGCTGTTCCCGGTATCTACGGGTTCGCCTGTAACGCAGCAGCTTGGATACGGCAGTGCCGTAGGCTTCGCAAGTGCTGTTATCGTCGGGGCGATCACCGGCTTGTATTTCTTATTGAGCCGTAAAATGAACAAAATGTATTAGCGTGCAGGAGGATATACAAATGAACAAACAGGTGTTACCCCAACTGCCAGACAGGCGCGGGAAAATCGCAGCCCGCCCGACTTCCGGCCATGCAGGCAGATTTGTGGCCCGCACGGTCATGTGGATCTTTTTATTAGCAACGGCGATGCTGACTTTGTTTCCCCTGCTTATGACATTATCTGGTTCTCTCAAGACTGGCGCCGAAATGATGACCGGCGGCAGCCTGCTGCCGGCCAAGCTGCAATTCGCCAACTATGCGGAAGCCTGGAAACAGGCTAATTTCGCCCGCTATACCTGGAACAGTGCTTTTGTCAGTATTATGGTTACAGCAGGCACTCTGCTGGTAGCTTCCATGGCGGCTTATGTGGTGGACAGGCGCGATTTTCCCGGCAAATCCCTGTATGTAACGGTGCAGGCATCGATGATGTTTATATCCGTCGGCGCCATTGTGCTGCGCCCGCAGTTTGATCTGATGGTGGCCCTGCACCTGAATACCACGCTGTGGGGAGTCATCCTCATTCTGATCAGCGCCCATTCCAGCACGTTTTTTATGCTGCAAGGCTTCTTCAAAGCTATTCCCCGCGAGCTTGATGAAGCGGCAATGGTGGATGGCTCCGGGTTCATACGCACCTTCTTCCGGATTATCCTGCCGCTCTTGACACCGGGGCTGGGCGTGGCCGGGCTGTTCGCCTTCCGCCATGCGTGGAACGAATACATTCTGCCGCTGGTGTTCACGATGACCAATCCGCAGCTGCAGACGCTCACTGTCGGGCTGGCGAATCTCCGCTACGGCTCTTCCGCGGCCATGCAGATCCATCTGATGATGGCGGGAGCATGTTTGTCGATCCTGCCGATGCTGCTCGCTTATATTCTGGCAAACAAGACGTTTATCCAGGTGACGGCGGGTTCGGTCAAAGGCTAAATTCAATTCCGTATAAAAGGAGCGTTATGTATATGAGTGATTTTACAGTAGGACCTTTGGTTTCCAGCCCGGTGATTGCCCGGCATTCAGCGAATCCGATTCTGTCGCCGGGTGATGTGCCTTACGGTCCGGCGATGGTCTTTAATGCCGGGGTCACCAAATTTAGAGGCAAATATGTGATGGTCTTCCGCAATGACTACGGAGATGAACATAAAGGGATTGTTGCCCCTCATCATACAACCAATCTTGGCCTGGCCTTCAGCGATGACGGCATAAAGTGGGATGTGCAGCCGGAACCGTGCTGGTCCTGGCATGATGAAGAGGTCATCCGTGTGTATGATCCGCGTCTAACGGTAATCGGCGAACAATGTTATATGTGCTTTGCGGTCGATACCAGGCATGGGTTGCGTGGCGGCATCGCTGTAACCGAGGATTTCAGCTCCTTCGAGGTGCTGAGCCTATCGATACCAGACAATCGCAACATGGTATTGTTCCCGGAGCGGATCGGTGACAAATATGTGCGGCTGGAGCGTCCGATGCCTGTATACAGCCGTGGCGGTATGGACCGCTTTGACATGTGGATGAGCGACTCGCCTGACCTGAAATACTGGGGCAACTCCAAGCTGCTGCTGGCGGTTGAAGATGTAGCCTATGCCAATGACAAGGTAGGCCCCGGCGCTCCGCCTGTCAAAACGGATAAAGGCTGGCTGACCCTGTTCCATGCCGTGGACATCGACCGCAGCCGGGGCAAGAACGGCTGGGAGGACAGTTGGCAGAAACGCTATAGCGCAGGCATTATGCTGCTGGATCTTGCCGATCCCAGCCGGATCATCGGCAGGGCGGAGACGCCGCTGCTTGCACCGGAGGCACCTTATGAGACCGAAGGTGGCTTCCGCAATGATGTTATTTTTCCGGGGGGCATGATTCTGGAGGATTCCGGGGAAGTCAAAATCTACTACGGCGCCGCCGATACCGTAGAATGCCTGGCTACTGCGCATGTGGATGATTTGCTGCGTCTTTGTCTTGAAGGTACGGTCAAATAAGCAATGATGAAATATTAAACCGGCTCAAAACCGCAATCGGAGCTTGACCGGGGCTTAGCAGACGATCCGGAGTACGAGGGGAGCTTGCCTAGCGGACTGAGATGATCTTATTTGGGCGAAATCACTCGTTTTGGGAGGGTGAACGGACCCTATGGACCTTATTTGGCCTTTTGAAGCATGTTTTAGGCTATTTTCGGGTAAATAAGGTCGCTCCGGCCCATTAAAACTTAGAACCCCGTATTTTGCGGCAAATAAGGTCTTCTCGGTCTCTTAGCAAATCCAGGCTGACGCCTCCGTTCCCATCATCGTTTGTCAAGCACCGATTTTTAGGTTGAGCCATAAACCTATACAGAATTGGGGAGGTTTCAATGAAAGAACATATTACGCTGCCTTCCGTCAGCATTCCGGTTGCCTGCGAGGTGGATGTGCTGGTCATCGGCGGCGGAGCTTCCGGCATCGCTGCGGCCATTGCCGCTGCGAAAGGGGGAGCGCAAACGATGCTGGTGGAGCAGAGGGGCTTCCTTGGCGGCATGGGCACCGTTGCACTCGTCCCAGCCTTCTGTCCCTTTACGGATAAGCGGAAGCCGATTATCCGCGGTCTCGGCCTGCAACTGATGGAACGGATGAAGCAGGCATGCGATCCTGTATACCGCGAGGAATATCAAGAGCTGCTGGATTGGGTGCCAATTGATCCCGAGGTGCTGAAACGGGTCTATGACGATGCCATTCTGGAAAGCGGCGTTACGCCGCTGTATCACACCTTTGTTTACGATGTTGTACTGTCTAAGGACCGCCGGAAGGTTGAAGGTGCCGTTGTCGTCAACAAAACGGGACGCTCTTTCATCCCCTGCCGGTATATTATAGATTGTTCGGGAGATGGGGATATTGCCGCGCTGGCGGGAGTCCCTTTTCAGAAGGGCGGGGAAGCGGGCGAGCTTCAGCCTGGAAGCATGTGTTATCTGCTTGCGAATGTGGACCGTCCGCAGTTCAACCGGTTCCTGAAGGAGAGCGGGGACACGGGCCAACTGCACAAGACGGTGGAGCGGGCGATCAAAGACGGGGCGCTGCCGGAGGGCCGCAAGTCGATCTCCGGCCTTGCCTGGATCAGCAACTATCTGGTAGGTGTCAACTTCGGCCATGTATTCGGCGTTGACGGTACCCTTGCCGAGGATTTGACACGGGGTGCAATTGAAGGACGTCGCACGGCGGAACGCCAGCTGCAGTTCTTCCGCCGTTATGTGTCGGGCTTTGAGCGCGCCCATATGGTGGCGAGCGGAGAGCAGCTCGGCATCCGGGAGACGCGGCGTATCGAAGGGGACTATATCCTGACGGTCGATGATTTCCTTGCTGCGCGCTCCTTCCCGGATGACATTGCCCGCAACGCCTACTATATCGATATTCATCTCGCTAATAGCAAAAGCGAAATGACCTTCAACCACTTGCCGCCGGGGGTTTCACATGGCGTACCGTACCGGATCATGCTGCCGGTTGGCATCGACAACCTTTGGGTTGCCGGGCGCTGCGTATCCTCGGATCGAGCGGTGCAAGGCTCCCTGCGGGTGATGCCGAACTGCTTCTCTATGGGCCAGGCCGCGGGAACGGCGGCTGCATTGGCGCTGCGTGATGGCTCCGGCTCGCGCGGCATTTCCGTAGCCGAGCTTCAGCAGCGGTTGTTGGAGCAGGATGTATGGCTGGGAGAGGATTTCATGCCAGCCGAGAAGCAGAAGGAAGGGAATGCGCCGTGAAGCAGCTTCCCTTAACGGATGAGTGGTTTCACGGCGCTGTGTCGTTGGAGCGCCGGGTGGAAGGAATCAAGCCCTGGCGTATTCCTTACACGGATTACGAACTGTATCCGCCCGAGGGAATCGAGGGCAAAGCCGAGATTTGCGCCGGTGTTCGCCTGCGGCTGCGCACAGATTCCACAGAGGTGGCAGTATCTTTCGCACCGCTTGCGGATGCCGCCACCCTGGATTGCGTGGCAGGAGGAGAATTATGCCAGACGCTCAGCCTGCCCGTCGGAGCGACAGAAGCCTTGTTCAGCGGACTTCAAGGCGGAATCAAGGATCTGGAGATTTGGCTCCCGCAAAATATTGGAATGACCGTCACCGGCTTGCGGATTGGTGTTGAAGCTGTCGGAGTCCCGCTGCCGGACACCCGGCCCCGCTGGATTACTTACGGCAGCTCCATTACCCAGTGCGTCGCGGCTTCTAGCCCCTCGCGCACTTGGCCCGCCATTGCCGCCGCGACCTGCGGCTTCAACCTGACCAATCTCGGCTTCTCCGGCAACTGCCATATGGAACCGATGATCGGGCGGCTGATTCGCGACTTGCCGGCCGATTTCATCTCCCTATGTGCGGGCGTGAACATCTATGGTGCAGGCACCTTAAGTCCGCGTATGTTCAAACCGCTGCTGATTGGCCTGCTGGAGACTATACGCGACAAGCACAGGGAGACCCCGCTGCTTGTCATTTCTCCGATTTATGGCACCGTCCGCGAAACGGAGCTTAATTCGCTGGGGTTCACCCTGCCCATGATGCGTGAAGCTATCCGTGAGACCGTAGAGCTGCTCAGAGAGCGGGGCGATCGCCAGTTATACTACCAGGATGGCCTGAACTGGCTCGGCCCGAAGGATGAAGCCTTTCTAACGGACGGCTTGCATCCTGGAGCTGAGGGTTATGAGTTGCTAGGCCAGCGTTTCCGCAACCTTCATGAATTTGCGTTCTACTCTATCACCAAAAGGGCCTTTTTATTCGACTAAGACCCATTTAACGCAATAAGGGAGCCAATACCTTTGTCGTATTAGCTCCCATTTACATCTACTTTAGAATAAAGAGTGTTATTTCGGTAACACAGCCTTCATCGGATAGAACTCGGCAGTCAACAATCCTGCAATAAAGGCGGGGTCTTCTGTGACGAGTGGTGAGACTTGCTCTGCGTTCTCAACTTCAATGATTGCAAGCCCATGCGGAGATTTCGGATTTAATACTGGTCCGAAAACTAAAGCAATCCCCTGATTCTGCAAGTCCGTCCAACAGGTAATATGTTGGTCCATAATGTTGCTTTCTTCTTCGGTCATATCCTGAAAAAAAGTCGTTCTCGGGGGTGTAGACCATAACATGAAATGCATTTTCCCTGGATTGTTGCTTGCTGTATTATCAGACATTACAAAAAACCTCCATTATCTTAAATTTGTATTTCATAGTCATGACGCTCTCCAATCTTTTCAAAAATTTTGAGGACTCAGATAAAGCTTAAACAGCAGCTTTTCGTATTATTTAGGTTAGCCAGTAACTACTGGTTGACCTATTTTTTTGCTATCAGTTCACGTATCCATAAAATTATTCACGAAAGCGACTCAGCTTTTTGACAGAATTATGAGAATTGGTCGAGGAAAGAGCATATAACCGACGTTATGTGATAATCTATAGTAGTGAAATTACTTAGAGGGAGTATTATGTCGTGAGAATGCAAAGTAATATGAATACTATTGAACGAATTCCTACCTCCGTAACGAAGGTGCTCTTCGAAACGATAAAGATTGGCATTGTAAAGTCGAACCTCATTTCGATGATTGCCGGGCTTAGCATGGCGTTGTTTGTTCATCACTTATCATTCTTCGATAAAATCGGCAACGTTGCGTTGGCTTTGATTGGGACTGCCTTGGTGATTGGAGCCGCCGGTGTCTTTAATAATCTATATGACCGGGATATCGACGGTATTATGGAACGAACGAAGAATAGGCCAACTGTATCCGGAATCGTTGACGTCAGGAGCGGGCTGATTATTGGAATCTGGATCGCGGTTGGTGGTCTTGTTGCGCTGTATATTGCTGCTCCGCTTTCGGCTTTCTGCGGCTTTCTGGGGTTGTTCCTCTATGTTGTGCCTTATACCATGTGGACGAAACGCAAAACCATCTATAATACAGAGGTTGGAAGCCTATCGGGTGCAATGCCTCCGCTGATCGGTTGGGCCGCGATCTCACCAGACATTTTGCATCCCGGTGCCATTGCATTGTTCCTGTTAATGCTGATTTGGCAGATGCCGCACTTTTATGCGATTGGGATTCGCCGAATGGAGGAATACCGGGCGGCTAACGTCCCGATGCTACCAGTCGTCAAGGGTATTCGAAGAACGTACGTGCAGATGAACGTATATCTAACCGCGTTGTTCCTGTGCAGTTTCTTGTTTTGGTCCTTTAATCCGTACATCGCTGTGGCGAATGCGCTCCTGAGTTTGGGCTGGTTGATTCTGAGCATTTATGGATATCGTAGGAAGCAGGAAGACAAGTGGGCACGATCCATGTTCATTTTCTCGTTGAACCACATCACGATACTGCTGATGATGATCGTTGGCTACTCCTTGGGTGCTCCTTTGTTATAATTGGAAAACTAACGGCTCCAAACGTATGTAGATGATTATATTAATAAACCCAGTTTCTAAGCCGCCGATTAACATCAGGCGGCTTAGAATTTGAAGGAGACGGGGCTGCCGTAAGCAACGATCAATCAGCAGCCTTGTGGTGCAGCGACACAAAACGGCTCAACGTTTAGGTCACATCATCTCCATAACCTCCGTATTCTTTTCCAAAAGCCTCCATCATATCTAACACAGGAATTAATTTTTCTCCTTTTTCTGTAAGGTAATACTCTACTTTGGGAGGAACTACTGGATACACTTCACGTTGGATAATGCCATCGTTCTCTAATTCTCTGAGCTGCTTAGAGAGGGAGCCTTGTGATAAGTCTCCCAGAAACGTTTTGATGTCTGAATAACGACGTGTGGTTCCTTTTAAATACCAAAGAATGAAATATTTCCAACGTCCGGATAAAATATTTTGAGTAAAGGCTATTGCGTACATATCTCCTTTTTCTTCAATAAACTCTTTTTGAAATCCATCTTTACAAACCTTCATTTTTATTCGCTCCTGTCCAAAAGTACAAATACATGTACTATGTTCATTTATATTGCCCTCTTTGCAAATGAACATAATGGCTTTATGATTGTGTCAGCAAAGCGGTCCATTACAAGTTAGTTTATCTAAAAGGCGGGGCTTAATGCATAATGTGCTCATCACTGCGTCCATATATTTAGCAAGCTAACTAAAATTATAACATAGAAAGGAGTTCTTGATTAGTGAACACAGGAAATTCGAGACTACAACTTTCAATTTTAGATTTCGTTCATGTTTATAAAGGTAGTGATGCCTCGAAAAGTCTTCAAAACATAACGGAAATGGTGCAATTGGCAGAACGATGGGGTTACACGAGATACTGGTTCACCGAACACCATAATACAACGACCTTGATGAGTACTTCACCGGACTTGCTCAGCATGCATGCAGCCGCCCACACCAAAAGCATTCGAGTAGGTTCTGGTGGTATCTTATTGGAAATGTTGAGCAGGTCGCTGAGCAACTCCATCAAATTGCGCAAGCAAGTTTTGTGAATGAAATCATGATTGCAGATTTTTATCCTAATCAGGAAAGCCGCAAGAAAGGGCATGAATTACTGGCAAATGAATTAGGTTTAGCCCGCTAAATAACATTCGAGGGATGATTAATTCATGACAGATTCAGTGGATTGTGATATTCGTCAGTTGTTAGATCGAATCTCCTCGCAAATGCGACGACATTACAGCGAATCTCTAAGAGAGCTTAACCTTTATGTGGGCCAGGACAATTTACTGTATCGTTTGTGGTTAGGCGATGGGATCACACAAATGCAACTATGTGAACATTTAAAATGCGAACCTCCCACGGTAACGAATATGGTTAAATCACTAGAGCAAAATGGATTTATATACCGTAAACGCGATGAACAAGATGCAAGAGTAATGCGAATTTATCTTACAGACAAAGGCAAAGAATTAGAGGCACCGGTTGAAATGAAATGGAGAGCACAACAAGAAAAATTGCTACATTCCATTTCAATGGAAGAGCGGTCGATACTAAGACAATTCATGCAAAAGATGGAGAATAATTTATCATGAGTTCTCCGTCTTGCATAAATATTTAGCAGGCTAAATATTTATGGTACCAAAGTTATATATCATTCAAAATAAGGAGCTGTTTTACATGAGTAAAAAAATTCGTACTGGAATTATTGGCGGGTCTGTTAATAACGGATGGGCAAGCGGCACTCATATTCCAGCCATTAAGCATCTGAATGAATTTGAGCTCACGGCGGTTGGAACAAGCAATATGGAGAGCGCAAAGAAGAGTGGTGAGGCTTTCCAGGCAAATCATGGTTTTGATAACATGGAGGAATTGGCTCAACATCCCGATGTGGATATGGTAGTCGTCAGCATCAACGTTAAAGATCACTATAAGGCAGTCAAAGCAATTACACCTGCTGGAAAACCGATTTACTGCGAGTGGCCACTGGGGTCAAATACCACTGAAGCGCTTGAAATGCAGGAATGGGCAGAGTCCCGCCAATTGCCAAACGCAATAGGACTACAGGCAAGACAGGCTCCAGCTATCAATTATGTGAAGGATTTATTGGCGGAAGGTTATGTTGGAAAAATCCTTTCGGCCAATTTGAAGATTTCGATCGATGGGATGGGTGGCGTTGCTGACAAAGCTACTGCATACTTATTTGATCGCAAAATCGGAGGCAACCTGCTCACGATTGTAGGCGGACATAATCTGGATGCATTCACTTACATGCTCGGGGACTTTACAGAACTTTCAGCGATGACAGCGCAACAATTCCCTGAAGTCGAGTTGGTGGATATTCACAAAGTCATTAAGAAGACGACGGATGATCAAATACTGATTACAGGAAAATTAACAAACGGAGCAGCAGCCAGCATTCATATTCAAGGGGGAGTCAAACAGCAAACAGGACTTACGCTTGAAATTTTTGGAGACAATGGCACGATCGTGCTGAGCGCGCCTGCATCCATTCAATTCGGGTCACACCAATTGCGCGGTGCAGGACCAACTGACAAAGAGCTTCATGAGCTAACAATTCCTGATTCCTATTACTGGGTACCAGATTCTCTAAAAAAAGACTCAGGTTTTGTTCTTAATGTCGCTCAGGCCTACAGCAAATTCGCTCAGGATATCGAAAAAGGAACATCCTTTACTCCAAGTTTTGCAGACGCGGTGAAACTTCATCAGTTACTTGATACCGTGGAAAAAGCAGCACAAACCGGTGAACGACAGTATCTATAACTAGAATTTAAGTTCGAACACAGTATACTCGTTAGGTCAATATTTTTGAGTGTCTAAAACAAGATGTAACCCACATACGAATCGGCAGCTATCAAGCACATGACAGCTGCCGATTTTGACTACCAGCATACGTGTCACAGACAAGTCAAACGTTTCAATATTTCTATGAAAAGCTCCTAAAGCTTGTAGACGGTATGCATACGGGAGACGAATGGCTGCGCAGCGGCATCAGGTGATGACCACATTTCTAGATCATTCGAGAACGAATTGGGACTTTCCTCCCCTGGAGTAACTGCCTCGAAGTAAAAGCATCATAAGTCTAAAATAAGTATCAAAACCCGCGAGAACCCTTAACCTTTAGGTGCCTTTCGCGGGTTTGTTTCCTTCATGCAAGTGAGAAATCAGCTTCAAGATTCCGTTCAAGCAATAACCCCACTCGTTGAGCCATGAAGGAAGGAGAGTGAGGTTTTCCATTCTTGAACCACCACTCCACTACCCCTACGATCGCCGCTCCTAAAAATTGAATATCAACATCTTCACCGTCAGTTAATCCTTGATTGCTCCCTTCGGGCATATCGTTCTCTTTTTTCTTTAATTCTTGGAGAAAAAACTCAAGGAATCGATTACGGAAAAAAGAGCCCCCTTTACTCGCCAGCATCACAGAGAAGAATAAATAATGACTCTCGAAATACTCGAACCATAACAACCCCATATCTATATATTCGGCGTCATCGTCTATCGAATCGCAGATTTCCCGCATCTCGTCAATATGTTCTTCGATGAGCTTATCCAGAAGATCAAATTTGTCCATGTAGTGAAGGTAGATGGTTCTTCGGCTAACATCCGCTCTGTCAGAAATATCTTGTATTGTAATCTGATCAAAATTTTTTTCAATCATCAGTTCAATAACAGCCATTTTTATGGCTTCTTGGGATTTGCGTATCCTTCGATCCATCTTTAACAATGGAGAATCACCAGCCTTCCTGAAATTAAATACACAATTCTAATGGATTTGTGAACTAATGCACGGAACCTGCTTTTTTAAGAATTGTAGACTTTCTATTTCTATATACAATTATACATAGTTGTTTCTTAATACACTAGTGTGCAATTTGGTGCATGCATGAGTATGAAGTCAATCATATCATCAGCCGAAGGGGAACATTCAATGAAAATTGCGATTATTGGAGCAACAGGGACGACTGGAAGGAAAGTGATGGAACGGGCACTTGAATTGGGACATGAAGTTGTAGCCGTGGCTCGCCGGCCGGAAGTCATTACTCCCGCAGAGCGGCTTATCACCCGGCAGGGGGATGTATTCGACGCGCCCGGTATGGTCAAAGCCATTGCTGGTACAGATGCGGTAATCAGTTGCATAGGTCCAACCAGTAACTTCTCGCCGGGTACGGCTATGGCGAAGGGAATCCTGAATGCCGTTGTAGCAAACTTCTCACCGGGTACCGTCATGTCGGAGGGAATCCCGAATATTCTTGCAGCCTGTCAGCATGTTGGAGTTAAACGCTTCGTGATGCAGAGCGGCATTGGTTTGAGCGACGGGAAGGAGTTTACCACAGGCAATCGGTTGGCGATAGGCATTCATCGCCGCATCTTCTCGAAGGCGGTCAAAGATAAGACGATTGCCGAGCATGCGGTTGAGCGGAGTGACCTGGATTGGGTCATTGTACGGCCGCCGGGGATGAATTACGGGGCTGCCACTCTGAACTATACAGCAGGTCCATTAGCACGCATCGCTCCGTTCCGGACGCTGCCTTTCGAAGACTGTGCCGACTGCCTTGTACGGGCGGCGACGAGTGAGCCAACATGGATCAGGAAGATCGTTAATGTTGGACGATGATGATTTAACATCGCCCTCTCCACATGCAAATTGCTCCATCCACTATTAAGGAGTTGGTACGATTGAACAATAAAAAAGCAATATTAAAGCTAATTGGCATTATATTTATTGGCGTAGTTTTAAAGGTAATTCAACTACCATTTTTGGAAGACCCTCTTGCAAAGGTATTCCATCTACGCATGATAAAAAATGTAGCTACAACCCCATTTGCATTGATTTTGATCATATTATCATATTTATTTTTTTCAATTATTTTTATTAAAATTCAAGGTAGAATCAATGGTAATAAAATTTATAAAGGCTTGATTTATGGAACTCTTTTTGGTCTCCTATGGTTTTTTGGAGTGATTGAAATGGGCATCATTCATAGTAATTCAATTAAACAAGATATCCTATATGGGCTAGGTGATGCTCTCCCCTTAATTGTAATGGGCATTTTATTGGGCATGTTTTTTGGAAGTAGTTCCAAAAATCAAGTTTCTAAAAAGGATGTTATGCCCATTATTGGCATTACTTTAATATATTCAGTAGGACGATATATATCATACATTGTCATTGGTGCACAATCATCATATATAGTAAAACCGATTGAAACTTTAGCATTGACACTTGTAAATGGGCTACTTATTAGTATCCTTTATTATTTTGTGAAAGATGCGCTTCAACATTATCGATTAGTCAAGCGTGCTTTTGTTTTTGGATTTATAATATTTGGAATAGACTGGTTTTTATATAACCTTTTTATTCCATTAATTTATGACATTTCGTTGCTGCAAACCGTTCAATCTTTTCTTGGACGTTCGATTCCAGATGTACTATATGCATGTATAGGAGTATTTTATTCAGAAAAGGTCAGAGTATCAAAGAATAATAAACTTGAATTTCGAAAGTAGATTTTTATGAAAACGTGAAAAGCGCTTGAAATCTTTGGTAGAATGGTGTTTGCCGAAACAACATCACCCAAGAGAGAGAGTGATGAAAAAGTCCATGTCTTGTTGCTAAGAATGCAACGGAACATGGACTTTTTCTGTTGGTCTTTGTTAGGGGAGAACTCCCCCTGAGTTGTGGTTGCTTGGCCGCTTGTCAGCTTCACCATTCGCCTGGTATTGACCATGATCGCTGCAAGCACCGTTTTGATTCTCATGCCAAGTAGACCACGACTATATAATGGCGAGAAAAACAGCATTTACATGATGTACACTTGATCTGAGAGGTACATGACTTGAAAATAAAATAATGCTGGACACTTAATAAACAATCATTATAAAGTATATATAAAAAGATCTGGATGTAAGATGAATTCTGTAAAAGAAGAAGCATGTATTTAATATAGTCAGCCTGCAAAGTCCTGTAGTGCTGAAAAAGGAGAACATGATGAAAATTGAACATATTGCTATGTACGTTAATAATTTATCGCTTAATAAAGAATTTTACGTTAAATTTTTCAACGCTACTTCCAATGACCTGTATCATAACCCAACAACGGGATTAAGAACATACTTTCTAACATTCGAAAACGGAGCAAGACTGGAAATTATGAATCGACCAAACATGGTGGATGAGCAGAAAGAGTTGATGCGAACAGGTTTAATTCATCTCGCGTTTAGTGTAGGAAGTAAAGAAAAAGTGGATTCATTAACCAAGGAGATCGTGGAGGCGGGTTACCCCATCTTAAGCGGACCTCGTACAACCGGTGATGGCTATTGTCAACAACTCATGACTCAAGTCACGAGCTTGTCTCTGCCTACGTCGTAGACAGTGCTTGTGCTTCGCACAAGCCTTTTAGACTTATTCCTAACCAGTAGTGCAAACGCACCTTATGGTGCTCCTACCTTAGGGTGTTGGAACATCAGGACGGCTGACTTCGCCCCTGCAGCAAGAGGTATACTCCTGTTGCACTGTACCCCATGTACTTAATTCCTTTGCGGTACAGGTATAGTGATTGTTAAAGCAATAGGGATAGATAGGGTTTGTTTCAACGAGTGCCTTGGTTACTTGGTGATGGACATCCAGCAACTAACGGTTTTCTCTTGAACTATCTTTTCACTTGAGTATAGCATGGATCAAGTGATCCATGGTTAAATTTTCATGACGGAAGGGGGAAGCATGGAGATTTCGGCTTGCGAGCTACCGATGGTAGCCCTTATGCCGAGCGCAATTCCTCACACGACTAAAGTCGCGTGTGTCCATGCGCGGTTATGAAAGTTGTATCTTAGGACCTGAGTCTATTCAAATTGAAATCACTGTATGAATCATTGGATTTGATTAATAAACAAATAAGAGGGGCCGATCAATATGAAAGAAGAAGAGCGTATTCTCCAAGGAAATCGGCGATCATTTCTTTGCCAATTATAATCTAACTATCCAGGATGACACTAAGGTTACGATTGGAAACCATACCCTTTTTGGCCCCAATGTAACGGTTTGTGGCGGAGTTACCATCGGTGACGGCTGTGTGATTGGTGCTGGGAGCGTCGTAACTCGTGATATTCCGGCGAGCCGGGATGGCAACTATGTACCGTCGATGGTCTTCTCATGCATGAAGAACAGTTAAAATTTATCCCTGGAGAGTGGACTGGCCCCACTCCTTTCTTTTTGGGCAGGGATTATAATCCATCTTGACAGTGGGAGGGCTTGATCGGCAGAAAATGGAGCTGTTTGCTCCAAAAAAATGTTAGCGCTTTCAATGGACGACAAGTAAAAATACAGTTGGGCGAACGGATCTGCGCTGCCTACTATCAGTCGGCAGATGAATAATCTTGAGGCTCAGGGAGGGGGGCGATCGCCAGGTGTACTATCAGGATGGCCTGAACTGGATCGGCCCGGAGGATGAAGCCTTTCTAAAGGACGGCCTGCACACTGGAGCCGAGGGTTATGAGTTGCTGGGTCGGCGTTTCCACGATCTTCATGAATTTGTTTTCCGGGCTGTATATAGAGTTGCTAAGTGATGAATCTCGATATTCCGCGTCCTGTAGACGCGGATTTGTCACATTTATATACATAGTATAGCTCGTAAGAGTTATTAAGATTGCAAGCCGATTGCATTACCATGATAGAGATCACAGTTGAAGACGAGTCTCAGCAATTTAGAAAACAGTTGGAGGGATTTAAGCTTGATGAAGTCACATTATTGGAAATGGATTCTGATCACCTGTCTGGTTGTGCTACTTACAGCCTGTACAAACACAGATACTTCGGGGGCGAACGTTTCGTCGGATGATACATCCCCTGTTAAGGAAAAGGAACTAACCTCAGCTCCGTTCTCGGGGGAGGCTGCTCAGCCCTACCTCACCTTTCAAGATCTAAATGGAGAAACAGTGACGCTGGAAAACAAGCCTGAACGGATTATCATCCTCAATAATGAATTGACAGAACTGTTCTATCAAGTGGGAGGACAAGCAGTCGGCATAGCCACATCGGCAGGCGTTGAGATTCCGGAGCAAGCAGCGAATGTGAAACAAGTAGGCACCATCAGTAGCGTAAACATGGAGGAAATTCTAAAGTTGAAACCAGATTTGGTGATAGGACAGCCCCTGTTCCACAAAGATTTAAAAAGTACATTTGCGGATTCCGGTATTCCGTTTGCCATTCTGACCGTCAAATCAATCGAAGATATCCGGAACAATGCCAAACTGTTCGGTCAAATCATCGGTAATGAGGAGCGCGCACAGATTGCTATCGGCAACATGGACACTAAGCTGAATGAACTAACGGCAGATTTACCAGCGAACAAGCCATCTTATGCAATCATTACCCTGATGGCCAATACCGCGTCGTTGCAAAAATCGTCGAGTATTGCGCTCGATATTGCCAGCTTGCTTCAAATGAACAATATTGCGGAAGATATTCCTTCAGGTAATATGCCAAGTTCGGTACCTTTCAGTATAGAAAAGCTGGTGGAACTGAACCCGGAGCACCTTTTCATCGTCGTTCACGGATCAGATGAAGAAGGCCAGCGTATGATCCAATCCCAGTTAGAGAGCAACCCCGCCTGGAAATCGCTGCAAGCCGTCAAATCGGGCCATCTCGAGATTTTGCCGCCTTCCATGTTCGTTACCAGTCCCGGTCTGCAGATATGGGAATCGGTAGAATACATGAAGCAATTAGTGTTCCCATCTTCCGCAGCTACGCAATAACATATGCACCTATTCAATAATCGGAGTCGTTGGCGTTATGCCATCATGTTGACTCTTAACAAATGTTCATACATTAGCTATATTTTGACCACCTTAATTAAAAAACATAGCCCTTATGAGTCATCAAAGGATATAGAAGAATAGCGTATGATCTTTGTACAAAGTTGAAGTTTAGATAAGGAGAACGTTAAGTTTATGGACAACATTTCCAGCAAAACTCCGCCATTGCAAACCACGCTGCAGATTACAGGAATGACCTGTGCCGCATGCTCCAACGGAATCGAAAAAGGGCTATCTCGCTTGAATGGTGTACATCAAGCGAATGTAAATCTTGCCACAGAAGAGGCAACGGTAGTGTACGATTCAGGCACCATAGATATTCAGGCTCTTCGGAATAAAATAGAGACCCTGGGTTTCGGAACTGCTACGACGGCCGTTGATTTAAACATTACAGGTATGACATGTGCAGCATGTTCAGCACGCATCGAAAAAGGCCTAAGTCGGGTCCCAGGTGTAACACGTGCAAATGTAAACTTGGCCCTGGAGTCGGGTTATGTTGAATTCGTATCAGGAACACTGAAGGGTTCCGACTTCATCTTCATAATTAAGCAATTGGGATATGGTGCACATATTAAAGCCACAGAGGAAGAATCCCTGTCCATGAGGGAACAGGAGCTTCAAAGAAAAAAATGGAAGTGGATCTTGTCCGCAGTGCTTGCTTTCCCCTTATTATGGGCCATGGTCTCGCATTTCTCGCTCACATCATGGATCTGGGTACCGGAATTGTTCATGAATCCATTGTTCCAATTGCTGCTGGCCACGCCCATACAATTATACTTGGGAGCCCAGTTCTACGAAGGTGCGTATAAAGCTTTGAAAAACCGAAGTGCCAATATGGATGTACTTGTCGCGCTTGGGACGAGCACGGCTTATTTGTATAGTTTATATTTAACATCTCTAACCAGTACCGGCGGCATGTCCGGTCATAACCATGGTGGAAGCGCCCAAGTAGTGGACGTTGTAAACACGACTGCTCAAGGCCCTGTCAATATGTACTTCGAAACTAGCGCAGTGTTGATTACGCTAATATTGTTCGGTAAATGGTTGGAGGCTCTGGCTAAGGGAAGATCAACGAAGTCCATTAAAAGTCTAATGCAAATGGTTCCGCGAAGTGCCCGGGTCGTTCGAAACGACGAGGAGATCGAGCTTCTTCCTGAATATGTGCTCGTCAATGATCTCGTCATTGTGAAGCCCGGCGAGAAGATTCCTGTGGATGGGATCGTGGAGGAGGGGGGCTCCTCTGTGGACGAATCCATGTTAACTGGAGAAAGTCTACCAGTGGACAAAAAGGTTGGTGATCATGTAACTGGCGCGACTCTAAACAAAAATGGTCGTCTGCTTATACGCGCGACTCAAGTAGGTCCTGACAGTGCGCTGTCCCGGATCATCCGTATCGTGGAACAGGCACAGGGATCGAAGGCTCCAATCCAGCGTCTTGCTGATTCGATTTCAGGGATTTTTGTGCCTGTAGTTATTAGCCTTGCTGTTGTTACCTTTATATTTGCATTGCTCTTTGGAAGCACGGGCGGCTTCAGTGAGGCTATGGAGAAAGCGATCGCTGTTCTGGTCATTGCCTGTCCATGCGCACTTGGCTTAGCAACACCTACATCCATCATGGCGGGTTCGGGGCGTGCCGCCGAGTACGGTATCCTGTTCAAAGGTGGGGAGCATCTGGAGACTACGCAGCATATTCAGACAGTTATTCTTGATAAAACGGGCACAGTGACTAACGGAAAACCAATCATGACTGATGTCAGGACTGCTTCAAAATGGTCAACTGGTGAATTGTTGAAACGGGTTGGAATTGCTGAGTCGAGCTCTGAGCATCCACTTGCCCAAGCCATTATGGAGGGGATCAAAGAAAGAGGTATTAAAATCATGTTCAATCCGGAACAGTTCGAAAATATTCCGGGATATGGTGTAAGAGCACGGGGTTACAGCCAAGATATTCTCGTCGGAACACGCCGTCTGCTTGCTGATGCCAAGGTACAGGTTCCAGCAGAAGCATCGGCCCAAATGTCTGAGCTGGAAAGCCAAGGAAAAACCGTGATGCTTGTGGCGGTGGATGATAAGTGGGCTGGTATGATTGCTGTAGCGGATACAGTGCGGGATACATCTGCCCAAGCGGTTAGCCGGCTTCAAGCGATGGGAATCGATGTGGTATTAATGACTGGTGACAACGAGCGAACTGCTCGTGCTGTTGCCAGTCAGGTCGGGATCTCCAAAGTCATCGCTGGCATTCTTCCAGAGGAGAAAGCAGCGGAAGTGAAGAGGCTACAGCAACTGGGACTTAAAGTAGCCATGGTAGGGGATGGAATTAATGATGCACCCGCTCTGGCCGTGTCTGATATTGGCATGGCCATTGGAACAGGCACCGACGTTGCCCTAGAGGCAGCAGATGTTGCACTTATGCGAGGAGACCTGAACAGTGTTGCTGACGCCATTGAGTTAAGTAAACGAACGATGAGGAATGTAAAGCAAAATCTCTTTTGGGCACTCGCGTATAATGTGGTAGGTATCCCAATTTATGCCATTGGACTTCTCGCTCCTTGGCTGGCTGGTGCAGCGATGGCGTTCAGTTCCGTTTCAGTCGTACTTAACTCCTTACGTCTTCAAAAAATGAAGCTTTGACTGTGAGATCTTTAAGAAAAGCTATCTTAAAGGGGATAAAAATGATGAAGCATCAATTTAAACTTGTAATCATTATGTTAATAATAATGGTAATTGTCAGTGGTTGTAAAAATACTTCACAACAGCAAGAGGGAAAAAGAGTGGGCGTTGATCAATCAGCTGAACCTTATCTCTCTTTTAAAGACTTTGACGGGCAGCTCGTTACACTTCAAGACAAACCTCAAAATATTGTAGTCTTAAATGATCAAGTTCTTCACTCATTTTATCAAGTCGGGGGTAAAGCAGTCGGTATAACGAATGCTTTTACCATTGATCCACCCGAGGAAGCGGTTGATGTTCCAAAAGTAGGATTTATGCACGAGGTCAATATTGAAAAGGTATTAGAATTAAAGCCTGATTTAGTGATTGGCCAGCGTTTCACACATGGTAATTTAAGAAAGATTTTTAAAGAGGCTAATATTCCTTTCGCAAATCTTAACACCCAATCTATCGAAGACATGAGACAAAATACACTGTTGATGGGGAAAATTACGGGTAATGAGAAAAAAGCTGAAAAACTTATACATGAGATGAACTTGGAAATCAATCAAGTGATTGATCATATTCCAGAAGAGAAAGAGATGCCTACTTATGCTATAGTGACGGTTATGGGCGATGCTGTATTTGTTGAGCAGAGTTCTACAATAGCGGTAGATATTGCTAATCAGTTAAAGCTTCGTAATGCAACAGAATCGTTAGATGGAGAAATTATGGCAGGCTATATCCCGTTTAGTATGGAAGAGTTGGTTAAGATTGATCCTGATTATCTGTTTATTCTTTCTCATACAACGAATGAAGATGCTGAAAAGATGATGGAAAGCAATTATAAATCGAATCCAGCTTGGAATTCACTTTCGGCTGTTTCAAATGACCATACTTATTTTCTTCCAAAAGATAAATTTGTAATGGCTCCTGGTGTTGATGTAGTGGATTCATATAAATATATGGCAGATTTAGTCTATTCAAGTCAATCAAATTAACTATTGGAGCAATCTTTATGAATGAGAATAAAGGGTTTAGAAAAAAGATAAGCTGGAAGCTTTTCATTATTGGACTTTTTTTAATCCTGGCTATACTCAGTGTTATAATTAGTTTAGGTTTTGGAGCAGTTTCCGTGGATGTTCGGTCGATTTTAAGTATTTTATTTGGAAGCACAGATTCTGAATACTACACAATCATTTGGAATATTAGGCTGCCGCGTACACTTGTAGCCGTGTTTGTGGGAATAAATCTAGCTCTTTCGGGTGCATTGTTGCAAGGGGTTATGCGTAACCCTATGGCTGATCCCCATATTATCGGTGTTTCCTCGGGTGCAGGTTTGTTTGGAACAACCATGTTGCTGGTCTTCCCTGCCTTTTCACATTTGTTGATTCCTGTTGCATTTCTTGGAGCGTTGGCTTCAGCCTTGCTTATTTATATGCTAGCCTGGGACAAGGGGGTTTCCCCTATGAGGATAATCCTCGCGGGAGTTGCAGCCTCCGCTTTTTTAAACTCCGGAGTATCGGCCCTGTATACGTTTTATAGCGATCGTATACAAGGGGCGGTTTCCTTTATGGTTGGAAACCTGTCCGCAAAAAGTTGGGGGCATGTAGAGATCATCGTTCCTTATAGTCTTATTGGGGTAACACTGGCTTTACTAAGCGCTCAACGAATGAATGTTCTATTACTGGGCGATGCTGAATCGAAATCGCTTGGACTTAACACGGAGGGTTATCGTTTATGGTTTATTGCTCTAAGCGCGTTGCTTGCTGCCAGTGCAATAAGTATTGTTGGTCTTCTTGGTTTTGTTGGGTTAATTGTCCCTCATGCTGCCAGGCTTATCGTGGGAAATGATTATAGAATATTGCTGCCGGCTTCAGCGTTGCTAGGAGTGACAGTTTTGTGTTTATCTGACACCATTGGCCGTGTTGCCTTTGCACCAATTGAGCTGCCCGTTGGTATTATTATGGGGGTTATAGGTGCTCCATTTTTCTTATATTTGTTACGAAAGAAGAGAACGATATGACACTTGAGGCAAAGAATGTTCATATTGGATATCATGATAATGAAGTCATTTCGGCTTTAACTCTTCAGTTTGAAGCAGGAAAGATCCACAGTATTCTTGGACCAAATGGCTGTGGTAAAAGCACCCTTTTAAAGGCGCTTGGAAAGCAAATTCAGACTACCGATGGAGAAATTTTATTTAAAAATAGTGAAATCAATAAATGGAGCAGGAAAGCTTTTGCTAGAGAACTTGCCTTTTTAATGCAGGTACATGAGAGTAATCCCGAGATTACTGTTAGACAATTAATTGAATATGGCCGTTTCCCTCATAAAAGGAAATTCGAACGATTAAATCAAGAAGATCGGGCAATTGTAGACCAAGCCATCACACTTACTCATTTAGTGGATTTAACTGAGAGAGCAGTAGATAGTTTGTCTGGAGGGGAGCGTCAGAGGGCATGGATCGCAATGGCACTAGCTCAACAGCCTGCTGTTTTGTTACTTGATGAACCTACGTCCTATCTGGACATCCACCACCAGCTTGAGATTATTGAACTGGTTAAACGGTTAAATATCGAACAGGGCATCACAATCATCCTGGTCCTGCATGATATTAATCAAGCAGCAATGATTTCCGATCAAATAATTGTGCTTCAATCTGGACGACTTTATGACTGTGGCATTCCTCAAAATGTCATTACACAGAAAATGTTACGTGATGTTTTTAAAGTTGATGCTGAAATAAATGTGTCTTCTGAAAGTGAATCGATCTCTGTCTACAATTTTCATCTATTTAAAGAATGAATGCAGAACAACCTCTGATAAAAAATCAGAGGTTGTTCTATTGATGAAGAATATAGAGTATTATCCACAGTTTGAGGAAAATGAAAAATTCGCAAAATGGTTGAATGAGCTTTTCTGAGATGGATTATTTTGTGATAAACAGTCAGAGAAAACGCGGAATACACTTCTTTATTTCCCATAAATATGTTATTGTTGGTAGTGTACGATTATTTTGTTTGTTTGATCGATAAGGAAGGGAGGCGCGGATTCCCGAATCATTCAATCTGTATCAAGAGAGTAACTTCACTGCTTGTTGAAAAAAACAATATGATAAGCGGAGGTTAGGTTATGCTCAAAAAAATGAAGAAATATGGAGTTTGCAGCTTAGCACTTGTATTGCTGGCTTCTGTGGTCTTTACCGGATGGAGTACCCGCGCATCAGCAGCTGATTTCAGATCATTGCAGGCTTCGGAAATTGTGTCGGAGATGGGTGCAGGATGGAATTTGGGGAATCAGCTTGAAGCAACGGTAAACGGCATACCGAATGAGACAGCTTGGGGCAATCCTGTCGTTACCCCGGAACTGATCAAAAAGGTGAAGGCTGCGGGCTTCAAAACGATTCGAATCCCCGTTTCCTATTTCAATCATATTGGAAGCGCTCCCAATTATACCATTAACGCCGCATGGTTGAATCGAATCCAAACTGTGGTTGACTATGCTTACAATGAAGGCTTGTATGTCGTCATTAACATTCATGGCGATGGGTACAATTCCATGCCGGGTGGATGGTTGCTGGTGAATGGAAGCAATCAAGCTGCCATTAAGGAGAAGTATCAACGGGTTTGGCAGCAGATTGCTACCAAGTTCAGCAACTATAATGAGCGTCTTATTTTCGAATCCATGAACGAAGTGTTTGATGGGAGCTACGGCAATCCCAATCAGGCATATTACGTTAATCTGAACGCCTATAATCAAATCTTCGTGGATACTGTCCGGAAGACCGGTGGCAATAACAATTCCAGATGGTTGCTAATTCCGGGCTGGAATACCAATATTGATTATACTGCAGGTAATTATGGCTTCGTTCTTCCGACAGATAACTTCAGATCCTCAGCAATTCCTAGCTCGCAAAAGAGAATCATGATCTCGGCACACTATTACTCTCCTTGGGATTTTGCAGGTGAAGAATCCGGTACGATTACACAGTGGGGAGCAACTGCAACGAATCCTTCCAAAAAGTCTACTTGGGGACAAGAGGATTATCTGGATTCGCAATTCAAATCCATGTACGATAAGTTTGTAACTCAAGGCTATCCTGTTGTCATCGGTGAATTCGGCTCTATCGATAAAACGGCGTATGATTCAAGCAATCCTGTATATCGTCAAGCTTATGCCAAAGCTGTGACAGCAGCCGCGAAGAAATACAAAATGGTTCCAGTTTATTGGGACAATGGACATAACGGTCAGCATGGTTTCGCTTTGTTTGACCGTTCAAACTATACCGTTACCCAGCAAGGCATCATTAATGCCATCATGCAAGGTATGCAATAATCCAAACATTGCGGCAACTCCAGCAAACGGCGTGTTCCTGTAAAAGAGAGGGACATGCCGTTTCACTACATTACTTATATAGTGATGGACTGTTTGACGAAATATAATATCATTATGCATAGAGCATTTTGCTGCGAGGAGGAGGAATAAGAAGTGAACAATAACTTATTTTTGCCTGAAGCTAGGAATCGATTAATCTGGATGCACGAACCGGGCAACTGGGAATTCACGGCGAACGGGGAGCTAGTTGTCGATGCACCGCCCGAAGCCGATTTTTTTAAAGATCCGGGAGGCAAGCATGTAGTCCATTCAGCTCCATTTTTACATCTGAATGTTGATTCGACATTTGAACTTACTACACAAATTGAGGTGGACATGCGTCATATGTATGATTCGGGGTGCCTGATGCTAATGGCGGATGAAAACAACTGGGCAAAGCTGTGCTTCGAATCAAATGGCCAGTACCCAACAATAGTATCTGTAGTTACTCAAAACGGCTTTTCTGATGATTGTAATTCAGAGCAGGTCCATATAGAGCAGCCTTATTTGAGAATAACTAAGAGGGGAAGAGTTGTATCCTTCCTTTACTCCACAGATGGGGAGAGTTGGAAACTTATTCGTTATTTTGGTATGGAGGCACAAGGCCCGTTCATCGCAGGTGTTGTAGCTCAATCCCCGAAGGGTTCTGGCTGCAGAGTTAGTTTCAAATACTTGAATATTTCTGTCCCGGATGAAGAAAACCGCTTCTAGTTTAAGATCAAGGAGAGAGTTTGGAGAAATCATATTGCGAAGATCAAGAGGTGTTCTTATGTATATTTTAATTTTGGGTGCAACTGGACGAGTCGGGAGCCCTATCGTTACACACGCTCTTAAGGACGGGCATCATGTGACTGCGCTGGTTCGTCATCCGGAGAAAATCCGGGATCATGATAGAAACTTAACGGTTATTCAAGGTGATGTGCTGAATCAAGAGGATATTGTGCGTGCAATGCATGGAATGGATGTCGTAATTAGTGCACTGAACACAGATGGAACAACAACGATGTCCGAAAGTATGCCGTTCATCATCGAAGCAATGCATAACGAAGGTATACAACGAATGATCACTGTAGGAACTGCCGGTATCCTGCAAAGCAGATCCTTCCCGAATGTCCTGCGATACCAATCCAGCGAATCCAGGCGTAAGTCAACCCGTGCAGCAGAAGAACATCATCGAGTATATTCATTGCTCAAAGAATCAACTCTGGATTGGACCATAGTATGCCCTACATATTTGCCGGACGGAGAACGCTTGGGTAAATATCGGGTAGAGCGTGACGTTCTGCCTGAAGGTGGTGTTGAGATATCTGTTATGGATGCAGCAGAATTCACGTATCATCAAATTAAAGACAGCCATTACATCAAATCTCGAGTAGGTATTTCTTACTAAGGGTGGTATACATTTTATTGAGACCATCTGATATTTATGGTTATAAGGGTCCTTTCATATGGAAGGACCCTTATACATTACTACCTTCAATCTTTGTTATGAATCGAATCGGCTTGTTCAGCAGCCATGCTATCCATTATTCTTTGAGCGCACCGATCATAACGCCGTGCACAAAATATTTTTGCAAAAACGGATACAGGACCAGGATCGGCAATGTAGACACAATGATCGTGGCGTACTTTATCGTTATCCCGATATCCAGACGATCACCGGTCGCTGCTCCTGTCATCATACTATCTGTGCTGTTGGAAATCAGAATCTCCCTGAGCACCAGCTGCAGAGGGAACAATTCCCGGTCACGTAAATAAATCAATGCATTGAAATACGAATTCCAATGTCCGACGGCGTACCATAAAATCATGACGGCAATTACGGGCATGGAAAGGGGGATAATAATCCTGGTCAGAATAACCCAGTCATTCGCTCCATCGATGCGTGCGGATTCCTCCAAGCTTGCCGGAATGCCTTGAAATGCGGTCCGCATAATAATTAAATTGAACGAATTGATTGCTCCTGGTAAGAGAAGTGCCCAAGGCGTATTTAACATGCCAAGATTGTTAACCAGCAGGAAGGACGGAATAAGCCCCCCACTGAACACCATTGTGATCACGATCATGAGCATGATGTGGTTTTTGAAATAAACGTTACGACGAGAGAGAGCATAGGCACCGAGTGTTGTCATCATCAAATTGATGGCTGTACCTGCTGTGACATAGAAAAGCGTATTCCGGTAGCCGGTTGTAACCATGGGATTTTCCAGCACCGCTATATAGGCATCAAAACTAAATCCCTGTGGGTAGAACAGCATGCCGCGAAACTGGGCCATTTCTGCAGGATTGCTTAGCGATGCAAACAGGATATAAATAAATGGATAGAGTGTAACGAAGCAAAGTAACAGCATAAAACAGACATTAAACCATGAAAATACAGTTTCCCCCAGAGAACGTTTATATGTCATTTTTCACGATCCCCTTTACCACAGTCTATGTTCGCTTACTCGTTTGCTAATTGTATTAGCGACTATAAGCAAAATGAAGCTGATGACCGAATTGAATAAGCCTACTGCGGCGGAATACCCGAAATCCGCTCCAAGAATACCTTTTCTGTATACATAGGTTGAAATAACATCAGCTGTTTCGTAAGTAAGCGGGTTGTATAACAGAATGATTTTTTCACTTCCCACGGAAAGCATGGATCCTATATTAAGTATAAACAAGATGACAATGGTAGGCATAATGCCTGGTATCGTGACATGCAAAGTTTGCTTCCAACGCCCTGCACCATCAATACGAGCGGCATCGTACAGCGTAGGATCAATGGAGGACATTGCGGCGAGATAGATAATAGAACCCCAGCCAATTCCTTGCCAGATCCCGGAGGATACATAGATCGAGCGAAACCATCCCGGTTCTTGCAGGAATGCAATGGGTTCATATCCAAAAAAGCCGAGGATGTTATTCATCAGGCCATCGCGGGCAGCAAAGTCGACAAGCATTCCGGCTACTACCACGATTGAAATAAAATGAGGGAGATAACTAATCGTCTGTACGACTCGCTTGAAAATGATGAGACGAATCTCATTAAGCAATAGGGCCAGGATGATCGGGGCGGGAAATGCAAACAACAATTCATAAATACTGATCATTAAGGTATTTCGAAGCAGCCGCCAAAAGTAAGGGCTTTCAAAGAAGTTCTGAAAATGGGTGAAACCGACCCAAGGACTTTCCCACACACCATCTGCTATACCGTAATCCTTAAAAGCAATAAGCAGACCATACATAGGACCATAATGAAAAATGGCATAGTAAATCAAAACAGGAACAAGCATCAAATAAATATATCGATTACGAACCAAGTCCCGCTTGATGATACTCTTTTTGCTGTCCGCAGGTATTCTCACTGCTGCTTGCACAGAGTTTCTGTCTAAATCAGGCACGAATTCTCCCTCCCGGATGACCGGAATATGGCAAGCTGTCCCTTAGCCCATATTCCGGAATGGTTAGCAATACTTATCGGTTGTTGTATCTTTCTAAAGCTGCTTGCTGAATTTGGATCGCTTCCTCGATGCCCAAACCTTTTAACATTTCTACATAGTTATCGAAATGATCGAGCGGCTCGGTACCCATAATAAATTTCAGAATCATTTCGTCTTTAAATGTATTAACGTCAGTCATGATCGAGGAGTATCGGTTGCTATCTTCTGCAGAGATACTAACGGGAGGCATTCTTTTTTCCTGTGTAGTGTTAGACCACAGCTTCATGGCCTCTTTTTGTTCCGGCTTGGTCGTATACTGTTGCGAGTGACGTACATCCTGCACAAAAGGACCTGATGTCGCGCCCATAATATGCTTTCTGAAGGCTTGGGAAATCGGCAGCCCGTCAGGATTCTTCAAGATAGCATCCGTATACTGGGGCTGGCCGTCAACTAACGTGTAAGTTTCGCCTTCCTTTCCGAAGTTCATAATGAGTTTTCCTTCTTCACTGTACAGGTAATCCAGAAATTTTACAGTTCCAACAACGTTTTTGTTGCTACCGGTTATGGCTGCGAAGATACCGGTAACGGGATTATCCATATATCCGAACACCGGTTTTTCACCAGGCTTTAAAGTCGGATAGGGGGTTCCGACAATTTTGAAACCCGGTTGGCTTTGCGCCATTAAGTCCATGTATTTTCCGATTCCGCCATTGAGAAACAACACCGTCGAACCGACCTGATTACTCGTAATTTTTGCATCTTTAATTTTGCTATCTGTTGCCGCTGTCGCGAAGTCCTTGTCGAGCAGACCTTCGTTATACCATTGATTCATTGTGGTCAGGTATTGCTTGAAACCGGGTTCAATTGGCCCGTATTTGACAGTATCATTCTCTTGGTAGAAATCGTTAGGGATCCCGAAGGCACCGGCAAAAGCTAATTCTCCTGCCGGGATTAGAATCGGAATTTCGTCCGCTTCACCATTTCCGTTGGGATCCTGTTCTTTAAACGCTTTCAAAACGGTGTACCATTCATCAATGGTTGTGGGTACAGATAAATTCAATTTATCCAGCCAGTCTTTACGTATTGCGGGTCCCAGGAACACTTGCTGCGTGACATCCTCACGAATGAACGGGAAGCCTATGATATCGCCATCGTCGGTAGAAGCCATTTTTCTCCATTCCGGATGAGCGTCCAGCAGTTTCTTCAGGTTGGGCGCATGCTCCAAATAATCATTTAACGGGATGAGCTTCTCATCTCTGATCGCTTTCTGTGCTCCACCGGGGTAAGTGTTCCATCCATAATCGACAACATCAGGCAGCTTATTTGATGCTACCATCAAATTGAATTGTTCTCCGAGCTGGCCTTGTGCCGGATGCTGAAATTCTATTTCCACACCGGTTTTGGCTTCGATTTCCTGCCAGGCAGTAACTTCTCCATAACTCTTCATAATGGCGGCAGCATCTGGAAACAGTTCTACCCAATACGTTAACTTCGTTAGTGGTTGATTCTGCTCTGCTCCTGTTGATTCCGCTGATTCTGAACCGTCTCCACCGCACGCGGCCAGCGTAGTTGCTAACAGTCCCAAGATGATTGCATACTTGCTTATCTTTCTTATGTGCATGGACATGAACCCATCGTCCTCCTCATCTCCGTAATGATATTAAAATTTGGAATGACGGTTTTTCATCTGAAGGGGCTATCCTCATCGGGATAGCCCTTAGCGATCATTTCAGCGTGGAACCCCAGTCATATGGATCATTGTGACCGGTGTAAATGCCCTTGACCACGCGGTAGGCCAGCTTTGGTTTGCGGTATTCGTTGACCAGCCCTTTGTTATTGAAGGAGCGTGCCCGATCCCTGAAGTGGGGAAGATGGCTTTGCAGTTGGGCTCGGGTATCTGCAAACTGCCATACGTAAGTACCGCTAATCTTCGAATCGGACCGGAAGAGCTTCAGGGACTTGCCAAGTATATCAGCCTGGTAGTCCTCGCTGAATAGACGGGGTTCCCAGCCGGAATCTCCGTATACGCCTGCTCCGCCAAATTCGGTCATAAGCACCGGGGTGTCCTCGGCTCCATATTCCTTGCAGCGCTCATGAAAGACTTCGAGCATCTCTTCGAACTCGACATGTCCGAAATACCATCCGCCATAATAGTTAATTCCGATAACGTCGAATAGTCCAAGGCAGATATCTGTCATAGGGTGCATAGTGGCATAAGCCACCAGCCTGGATTGATCCTTGCTCCTAACGAGTTCTGTCATTTTTATGGACAGTTCATAGGCCTGCTTGGAGCGCGTATCAATCTCGTTATGAACAGACCAGAACAGGATCGAGGGATGGTGAAGATCCCGCTCGATCATCTCATCCATCATGGTCAGCGCGCGTTCTACGAAGAGCGGATCGTCCGTCTCACTAGCCGGAAATGCGGCGCCCCAGATCGGAATTTCGCTCCAGAAAAGTACGCCCCGCTCATCCAGCAGATCGAGCCAGTATTCACT
Source organism: Paenibacillus medicaginis (assembly GCF_042138635.1). Taxonomy (NCBI): domain Bacteria; kingdom Bacillati; phylum Bacillota; class Bacilli; order Caryophanales; family Paenibacillaceae; genus Paenibacillus; species Paenibacillus medicaginis. The sequence continues at coordinate 140,839 of NZ_JBHIRY010000010.1, forward strand.
CTGGGGATAATGTGACCCGCGCACGGTGTTACATCCCATCTGCAGGATAATGTCAAGTTCCTTGTTCATTAATTTGTTGGGAAAAGCGAAGCCCCATTCCGGATGTTCCTCATGACGGTTAACTCCCTGCAGGTAAAGCTCCTTGCCGTTCAGCAGAATCTTCTTGTTCCGGGTCTCCACGGTACGGAACCCGATGCGGTCTGTCCGATCGTCATGGCCGGTTACGGCTCTGATCATATAGAGAGCAGGATCTTCAGGTTCCCATCGCTGGAGATCCGACCAGGCTTGTTCCACGACTAGTTCCATGCTACCCTTGGCAGGAAGGTAAGCGTTATCATTTAGGAATATCTCATCGTTGCGATAGAGAGATACGGGTACCTCGACAGGCGCATCCGACATGGAGCGGAGCTTGAGCAGAACCCGGACATCAGCACTGGAATCTCCTGTCATGTCATACGTGATACGCATCCCCTCGATCCAGACATCAGACAAGCATTGAATCTCTACGGGCCGGATGATTCCGCCGTAATGAAACCAGTCCACAATATGGTAGGGTAAAGTGTTATGCCCCAGTGTGCTGTCTGTACGGACAACGAGTTCGTGAACTCCGGCAGTGACATTAGGAATCGTAAAGTCAAAAGGAGTAAATCCACCATAATGGTACCCCAGATGCTGTCCATCCCAGTACACATCGGCATGCCCCATCACGGCGTGGAACAGTAAACGCAGATGGCTGCTATCGTCAAGCGTTACCCAAGTGCGGTACCATGCTACGCCTTCATAGTCGTATTTACCGAGCTCGTTATTCCAACAAGCTGGCACGGGTATCCGATCGGGGTTAGAAGGAAAGTTCGTGTGCCACTCTTCAGTTAAACCCATATTGTCCTTGTCAAAAACGAAATCCCATAATCCGTCAAGCAATTGGCATTGCCTAAGTCGATGCTGCTGAAACGTTCGGATCATATTCATCATCTCCAATAATTTTGCGTAGATCATCTATAATGGATGGTCTGTATGTTCGGAGTTTAGCATCGTTAGCAATGAAGCGACAATGGTAAAAACAATCCTGTTCATTTATCATAAATGATACAAATTAGGATAAGGGGAAGATCTGATGGAGTATGCTTTGGGAAATATGGTGGTGCATATACATTGGGTACTCGCCAAGCCTGCGTTGCCAGGTTGGGAGGATATCCGGCAGACAGTATCCGGGCATACCTTTTATTACATTTACAGTGGCAAGGGTATTTTCCGTTGTGAGGAGAGGGACGTGGAAGTAGGAGGGGGCACATTGGTGTACCTTTGGCCCGGGTTGCCTCTCTATATGAAGTCATCCGAAGCGCATCCACTCCGAATGACGATGTTGCTCTTCGATTGCGCTTCGCTGAGGAAAAATGAGAATGAATGGGATGTCCCGGAGCCTATCGAACGGATGCGGCTGCCATTTCTGTTGCCTTTACAAAGTGAGCACATGAGCAAAATCGGGGAACTGTTCCGGGAAGCAGAAATGCAATGGGTACCTGGGGATTTTGTGCGGGAAGCCCGCGTGAAATCTGTCTGGTACCGCTTGGTGCAAGAGGGACACGAAGCAGCGGAAGCAGGGGGAAGACACAGCGGTGAGGAAGGAATAACAGCAGCGCTTCGCAGGTTCAAGGAGAAGCTGGATACTGGATTTGCCACCGAGTTTCGCATCACCGAGTTGGCGGAGCAGACTGGCTTCTCACCCGTTTATATACGCAGAACTTTCGCAGCCCGGTACGGGTGCAGTCCCAAGGAGTACCTGGATCAGCTTCGCAATGAGCACGCCGTCCGCCGACTCCGGTTCACAGGTGATTCCATCACAGATATAGCGAGAGCTTGTGGTTACTACGACGTCTACCAGTTCAGCAAAACGTTCAAGAAACGAAATGGTCTCTCTCCGACCGAATACCGCAGAATGCAAGGAGATTGATACTCGCTTAATCATGAACAGAAAATACTCCATCTTTATCCGCCAATGATGAATTGTATCGAAACGGGAAAAAAAGTAAATTATAAATTGAAAGCGCTATCATTTAGTCTGAATAGATGTACAGTATGGGTTTATCACAAAAGGAGGGGAGCGATTAGATCGAACAGCAGTGGTCAACAAGCAGCTTATACCTATTCTGATGGAGGTGCAAGGATGATAAAATTTGTCGGTGGTACCAGAAAAATCGTGACTATGTTTCTGCTAGTGATCGTACTTTGTGTGAACAGCGCGAATATAAGTCAAGCGGAATCCCCACAGGCTACAGTGCCCAGCGGCAGCCTTGTGAACAGTCTAAACCCCAATGAAGATTTTGTCCCTGTTGCAGTTACGATAGCGAATTATGATTTTGAAATTGCACAAGGCAGTAAACTTAAGGTTTGGCATGCCTCAGGGGATAAATCATCCTCACAGCAGGCGGCTTCAGGCTACAGCGGACAATACAGCCTGCAGCATGCCAATAGCAAGAAGAATTATCAAGTACGAACGGAGCAGATCCTGACTGGGCTGGACAACGGTTATTATACCCTGACCGGCTGGACGAAGAACAGTGGTGGACAAAGGGCGGCATATTTGTATGCAAAGGGAGCTGATAAGTCCGAATCACGAACAGCACTGCCGGTTTCTTCTCAATGGATCAAGGTAACCGTGAGAGGCATTCAGGTCAATGACGGCAAAATGACTGTAGGAATCTATTCTGATGCCAAAGCTGGGAATTGGCTGAATTTGGACTTTGTAGAATTTGTACATGACAATAGACCCTACAAGTTGCTTAAAGGTGGCGATGTATCTGAGTTAACACAAATAGAAGCCAAGGGCGGTAAGTTTTATGATCGGAAAGGGAAGCAAAAGGATCTGTTTCAAATATTGAAAGAGGAAGGACATGATATCGTCCGCCTGCGTTTATATAATGATCCTGGCAAAGGCAAGGGAGATAGGAAATACTACCGTTCCGCTGGCTTTATGGATAAACCAGATATTTTGAAGCTGGCTAAGCGTGCGAAAGCCGCAGGCTTGCAAATTCAGCTCTCCTTTCACTACAGCGATTATTGGACCAATGGTCTCCTGCAGATCATTCCGAACGAATGGCAAAAGCAAATCCAACATCTCACAACAGAACAGCAAAAGGTGGACAAGCTAAATCAGCTTCTATACGATTATACGACAGAGATCATGCAAGCGATGAAAGCTCAGGGAACTACACCAGGGTATGTATCCCTTGGCAATGAGATGCAGGGAGGGCTGCTCTACCCTTTTGGCAAAGTAGAAGATGTGACTTCAGAGAATTGGGATCATCTTGCCCGCTTCCTCCAATCGGGTTCCCAGGCAGTAAAGGCGGTATCACCGTCGACCAAGGTCATTATTCATCTGGATGATGCAGGGAATTACGATAAGTATTATGATTTTTTCGATCAGCTGAACCTGTATCAAGTCGATTATGATATTATCGGGCCTTCCTATTACCCGTTCTGGACGAAAAAAACGGTAAGCCAGCTGGTCGATTTCCTTAACGATATCGGTCAAAAATATGAGAAGGATATCATGATCATGGAAACCGGCTTTAATTGGAATCCTACGCTGCCGGATGATAGTGCTGGACAACTCGCAGACAATGGGCCTTACCCTGCCAGCATGAGCAGTCGGGAAGGGCAGCGGGATTTTATGTATGAACTGTTTAACGGCTTGAAGAGTGTAAATAACGGCAGAGTCATCGGCGACTTGTACTGGGACCCCATCATGATTCCAGCACCGGGATTGGGCTGGGCGATCAGGGAAGCAGACGATCTTCCGGATAAAAACGTTGTCTCCAATACCACGTTGTTTGACTTTGACGGCAGAGCCCTCCCCGTATTTGATGCCTATAGATACAATACAGAAGGCTTGCCATCAACTACGAAGCAGGAAAACGAACAGTAGAAGTATAGCGAATAAAGCCTGAGAGGCCATACAATACGGCTTTCCTGGCTTTATTCACCAATTCCATTGTAGCCCTTGTGCTGCAACTGGTGTTCGGCTACCCATTATCTCGGCCATGCCTACAAATTGTTTGGCCAAAAGGAAGAAGCTGCTTACCATTTTCTCTCTAAGTTTTGTTGACGAGTCTATGAATCTACTGTATTTTCATATAGTGTTACACATCATAAGTGGACATCCGTTTTCGAATGACGGTAATGTCCATTAAGTAGGGGATGAATCTCGGTTAGGCGAAGCCTAAATGCACTTGTCTGTTGTATATGGCTCGTGCTTTCCTAGTTGAATGATTGTGTGGTATGATGGGAATATATGTTCTTATTAAGGCGGTGACCCTTCATGCAAATCACGTATCAATTTCGCCTCTACCCGACCCCCGAACAGGAAGAAGGCATGATTCGAACGTTGATCTTGTGCCGAAAGCTGTACAATCGGGCGAAGGAGCAACGGGATACCGTCTACAACCAAGAGGGCACAACCGTCACCTACGCCATGCAGCAAAATGAATTGCCCGCCTTCAAGAAGGAATTTCCCGAATATAAAGAAGTTCATTCGCAAGTGTTACAAGATTGCCTGCGGCGTTTGGATGATGCCTATCAGCGGTTCTTTCGCGGCGATGCAGGTTTTCCTCATTATAAGTCAGCCGACCGATATCTCTCCTTTACATACCCTCAGCCTGGTGCGGTAGACAAGACTTTCGCCCGGAATGGATACGTCTATCTGTCCAAAATCGGCTTTGTTCGCCTGCGTGCACATCACGGCTGTTTCCGCCGTCTGGCCGGCTTCCGCTGCCTCTATGTTCACACCGATCCCCACGATCCATCCGTCTGCATGCCGTTTTACGTTGATTTGGGTCACATTCGCCCGGTCGAACGGAACCAGAAAGTGGTGCGGCAGCGCAAAGATTTCTTGCACAAGCAATCGCATCGCATCGTTCAGGGACATGACCTGATTGCGGTGGAGCAGCTGAAAGTGAAGAACATGATCTGTAACCGCCGTCTGTCCAAAAGCATCGCGGATGCCGGATGGCGGAGGTTCATCACGTATCTGTCGTATAAAGCGGCAAGACAGGGGAAGCGACTCGTAGAAGTGCCCGCCCACGGCACATCGCAAACCTGCATATGCGGTGCGGATGTTCCCAAAACGTTGGCGATCCGGCTTCATGAATGCGAAGCATGCGGACTGGTGCAGGACAGGGACATCGTTTCGGCCCAGGTCATTTTGCAGCGGGCTTTGGACATCGTAGCGTGATGGATCGAATACCGTAGGGAGGGTTTGCCCCGAACGGGATGCGTGCTGCATCGAACGCTTGTGGAGATCCAGTCAGACCTTTCCTACAGAAAGGCAGCGATTGTTGAAACAAGAAGCTCCCGCCTCTTCAGGCGGTGGGAACATTCACTAGAAGTGTATCTGCGAAATGAAAATTATGAAGTGTTCAAGTTTTACTCTGCAAAGGAAGCTCTTGCCTGCATTGAGACGACGGAGCTTGACTTTGCCATTCTGGACATTATGCTGCCGGACATCAATGGTTTCATGCTTTGCCAGAAAATACGGGGCTAACCTTGGGTGCCGACGACTACATCACAAAACCGTTCCGTCCACTGGAGATGGTAGCGCGTGCGAAAGCACAGTTGCGGCGCTACAAAAAATACAACACGCCACAGTCTGCCCTGTCACTGAGCCTGTAATCGTCCATTCAGGTTTGGTTATGGATGTAAGCACGCATGAGTGCCTACTGAATGAACAACCTCTTGAACTGACACCCACAGAATTTTCCATACTCCGCATTTTACTGGAGCGAAAGGGCGGAGTGGTAAGTGCCGAGGAGCTATTTCATGAGATTTGGAAGGACGAGTATTACAGCAAAAGCAACAATACGATCACCGTCCATATCCGTCACTTGCGTGAAAAAATGGGCGACACTGTAGAAAAGCCAAAGTATATCAAAACAGTATGGGGGGTCGGTTATAAAATTGAAAAGCAGTAAGAAGGGCAATTATGCAATGCTGAAGCGAAAAGCTTTTTTACAGATGCTGCTGTTACCGTCCTTATATTGCGGAATAATGAAGTCAACACGATGCCTGGTTGTACCTCTTACAGCCGCTATCCAAGAATGATGGCCGCCGCTGGCTTAACGCTTGCCGATGTGATTGAACGTATTGTCGCATTAGCGCTGGAGGAGTAAGGATATGAAAAAAGGATTTGTGTTCCTTGATGAAGTTCTCCCCGGAATTCGTTGGGATGCCAAGTATGCCACATGGGACAATTTCACCGGAAAACCGGTCGATGGTTATGAAGTCAATCGTATTGTTGGCACCCATGAATTGGCTGCCGCGCTGCATATGGCACAGGAGCAGGCAGCTATCCTTGGGTATGGCTTGCTTCTCTGGGACGGTTATCGTCCGCAACGCGCTGTGGATCGTTTTCTACAATGGTCTGAAGAGCCTGAAGATGGGCGTACAAAATCAAAACATTATCCTAATATCAACCGTTCCGAAATGATTCAGAAGGGTTACATAGCGACTCAATCGGGTCATAGCCGTGGTAGTGCAATTGATCTGACTCTTTATCGGTTGGATACCGGCGTTCTTGTTCCAATGGGAGGTGATTTTGATCTGATGGATGTCATCTCTCATCACGAAGCTAAGGGGATCACTGAAGCTGAAACTAAAAACCGCCGGTTATTGCGTTCGTTCATGGAGTCCAGCGGCTTTAACTCTTATGCTTGTGAATGGTGGCATTATACATTGAAGAATGAGCCGTATCCTAGCTCCTATTTTGATTTTCCTATTGAACCTTACGTAACGTAATGATTCATAATGAACGTGACGGCAGGACAAACTAAATTCAAAATCGGAGGAGAAACGAACATGAGAAAACTCGTATTGTTCATGCATGTATCGCTGGACGGGTATGCGTCGGATTCGAACGGAGGACTCGATTGGATTCCGTACAACGAGGAACTCGAAAAATACGCCGAGGAGGTCGTAGCCGGAGTCGGCTCTCCCGTTTACGGACGCACAACGTATCGACTGATGGAGAGCTACTGGCCCACGGTGCTGGACGATCCGAATGCATCGAAGCACAGTATGGAGCATGCCGAATGGCTGCAGGATGTTAAGAAGATCGTCATTTCCGGCACGATGGACAAGGCGGAATGGAACAATACGACGCTGATCAAGGACAATATCGCAGAGGAAATCAAGCTGCTCAAGGAGCAGCCCGGCAAAAATCTCGTGATCTTCGGCAGCCCGGGAGCGGCGAAGACGCTGCTCAAGCTCGGCCTGATCGACGAAATCCTGCTTACCATTTGTCCGGTCGTCCTGGGCAGCGGAAAATCGGTATTCGACGGCTGCGAGAAAATCAGGCTCAAGCTGCTATCCAGCCGAACGTTCCAGTCGGGTATTATCGCGGCCCGCTATGAGCTGGAGAAATAATTGAACACATGACGGCAGCCGGCCAACTACCGGTTGCCGTTTTTTCAACTAACATTTTTTTCGCAGGGACGAGTCAAATTATGCCGCTGGATGATCTGGTTGCCTCCGGGAAGCTTGATGTTTCCGATTTGGATGACAGTTCACGCGCGGCGGGCACGTTTGACGAAAAGCTCTACGGCATCGTTACTGGCGTGAATGCCCAATCCGTCATGTACAATCCCGAAATATTCGAGCAGACGGGCGTTCCAACGCTATCGGCTGGATATACGTACGAGGACCTCATTCAGACAGCGAGGGAGCTCAAAGAACAAATCAATCAGCCGGATTTTATACCGATCGGTTCTGGCGCGCTTGAACTGGCGACGATGGAGGAGATCACCTCGTCCTCCCAGGAGCTTGCTAAAATGTCCGAGGAGATGCTGCATTTTGTCAAGGACGTCAAGCTTTAAAGAAGCAGGAAGATGACTCAGTGGGACAACTGGGAACGATAGTTCAATTATGACATGCGGCGGCCGGCCACTCGATCGGTCGCCGTTCGTCGTTGAACGAAAGGACAGAATACAGTACCGTAACTGATACATTTTGGATTCCGAAACCGTCTTTATACTAAAAGAGCGAAAGGAGAATTGAAGATGAGGTTGTTTGAACTGTTGCTTTTTTTGTCAAACATCGCCTTATTTACATTAACAGTCCTGTTAAATAAAGGACGCCGCACAATTCCAGTATTCGTTGCAAGCGGGATTGCCACACTTTTGCTGGTCATTCACTGGACGGTGGAAGGCTACAGAGTTCAGCTATTTTTCCCATATTGCATCACGATCATTTTTTTAGCCATTTCAGGTTATAGCTATTTAAAAAAATCCGGCCCCCCAAAAATCCCGAGATTCATATGGGGATCAGCTTATACCGCTATAGCGATAATGATGATCGTAACAGCGGGGCTCATGTATGCTTTTCCTGTATTTAAACTCCCTGAACCGACAGGCGAATTTAAGGTTGGAACGCAAACTTTTCATTTCGTGGATACGAATAGGGAAGAGATTTTCGATGAAGCCCGAAATGGCAAGAGAGAATTGATGGTTCAGGTATGGTATCCGGCTCAAGCCGGCACCGGCAAGTACGCGCCCTTTGTTCCCGATCCTCAGATTTTGCCTTATATGGCCGCGGACTATGGCCTTCCCGGGTTTACTTTTCAACACCTGAAGTACGTATCCAGTCATGCTTATTCGGGGGCCGAAGTCTCTTCGGCACAGACTTCATACCCGCTGATCCTTGCCAATCCCGGCAACGGCTCTTCCAGGTTCCTTCACACGTCGCAAGCCGAAAATCTCGCGAGTCACGGATATATCGTGGCGGTGATCGACCACACCTACAATACATTCGCAACCGAGTTTCCGGACGGGCGAATCACGACCAGCACAACCAACGACTTATTCTCGCCGGGCCAAGATTACCGGACGAGTAGAGAAAATCGCGACAAGTTGGGAGAAGTTCTAACCGGCGATGTGGCGTTTGCGCTGGACCAATTCGAGCTCATCCAATCGGGACAGATTTCAAGTCATCTCAAAGGCAGGATTGATCTTCGTCATGTCGGGGTGTTCGGCCATTCCATCGGCGGAGCGACGGCCTATGACGCCTCTTACGATCCGCGAATCGCGGTTGGTATAGACCTTGATGGAGGGCTTTACCGACTGCGTGACAGAGAGGGTCTTCGAAAGCCATTTTTGTTCATCAACTCGGAAAGCTATTTCGAACAATTAAAAAGGGTGATGGATAACCGGGTATACACGGATGCAGAGCTTAACCGGATGGGCTCAACAAGAGAGTGGGAAGATCAAGTAACGGAAGATAAAAAGTTGGAGCTTGAACGGATGCGCGAAACGGTCGATGAAGGGGGATTAATCCTCTATATCGAAAATACGGAGCATTTAAATTTTGCCGACGTACAGTTCATTTCTCCGGTTTTCAACATGCTGGGCATTACAGGAAAGATTGCGCCCGAAAGAGCAAACTCCGTTATCAATGCCTATATGCTGGATTTCTTCGATATGTATTTGAAAAATCAAGGCGGAATCTTAATGAAAGGACCGGATAGCCGCTTTCCGGAGGTGAAGTTCGTAACCGCGTTATAAAGTACGGAGCAGGCTACCGGTTTTGATATGCTAATAAGAATGAAGAGACCATAGCTCGTCGCTATGGTCTCTACGAAATTCGCCTCACTCACTTCAACTGTCCGTCAACTTCTGCCACTGAAACGTTTGATTGCTTCCTCGGTCACCGGCGCGAAGAGGTTAACAAGATTGCCGTCGGGATCGCGAAACAGCACGGCACGGTTCCCCCACGGCATGGTGGTAGGTTCCTTTACCCACTCATCGACAAACGGCTTCAAGCGCTCGTATTCGGCATCGACATCGTGGACGTGGAACTCGATGATGACAGTGTGATTGCTGGCCGCCACTGCGGAACCAGCGCCGAACAGTTGCACCGTCTGGGAGTGGCCGATCGCCAGGGTGCACGATGGCATAACGAGTTCGGCAAAGACAGGCGCAGGGCGTTCCGCCGAAACACCCGTGATTTTCTCATAGAACTCGACGAGACGATCCACGTCATCCGTAATGATGCGTATAGAAGCAAAATTCACGAGATACCATCCTTCCTATAATAAGTGATACAATACCGTATCATATCATTTTGGGCCAAATACTTCATATTTACTCCTACTCCTTTACGATTACTTACTCCGACTATACAAAAACACTACTGACAACGGTATGTCAGTAGTGTTGTATCAAGTTTTCGTAAGTATTTATAGGGATATAGGTTCTTATTCGTCTTTGGACTCTAAGCAAAAATCTTTGTAATCTGGATTACAGAAGAGGAAATTATGGTGGTTTATGATGAATGAACACTCCGCTATAGGTTATGTTACACGAGGAACGATGATTGCGGAGAGTGGAGCGGTTGTCGTTCGCCACATGGAAAGGAGGGGCAAAATGTTACATGATGAGGCGATGGAAAACATATTTCGTTTGCCGCTCCGCGGTGCTCAGCATGAACGGCGGTGCATCTCCAGGGGGGCCAATGTACAGGCATCCCTGTCTTTTTTAGAACACTGCATCCCTCTCTGGGTTGTCTATTGTGCTTGTGCGTGTGCGTGTAAAAATATATTATATATATAAATCTTATCAAGTGAATTGGTGATGTGATAATAATGAACACGAATGACCGAATACCGTTATACCAACAAATTCAGGAATATATCCGCAAAATAATCATCACAGAGAAAATGAAGCCAGGTGATCGAATACCGACAGAGAAGGAGCTGATGAATCAATTTAACGTCAGTAAAATCACGGTTGTAAATGCCCTTACAGGTTTAGCTAATGAGAAGCTGATCGATCGTGTCCCTGGTAAAGGGAGTTTTGTCGCGGAAGAGACAGTCACAGCTATTACTAATTCTGAACCTCCGCTTACGAGTAGAAGGGGACTACATACGGGGATGATTGGGCTTATTATGCCCACGATCCACGATTACTTCGCGATCCGGCTGATTGAAGGGATTGAACAAGCGCTCAATCAGGAAGGTTACCGCAGCATGATCATGTTGACGGATGGCAAGAGCGAGAAAGAGAAGGCCGCAATCAAGGAGCTTAGAGCGCTTGGAGCAGAGGGACTACTGATCTTTCCTGTCGATGAAGAGAATTATAATGAGGAAATTCTCGGCATGAAGCTGTCTGGGTTCCCTTTCTTGCTGATTGACCGGTATTTGCCGGGGGTCGAAACCCATTATATCGCGGCAGATGGAAAACTGGGTGCAAAGCTGGCTGTTGAACATCTCTGGGAGCTGGGACACCGTGATATTGCCATCTGCTCGGATTCACCGCTGCAAACCGTCACGGTCCAGGACCGGATAGAAGGTTATATGGAAGCATTAAAAGATAAAGGGGCGCTTATTAATCCCGCCCATATGATTACGGATTTCAAGCCACTGACAGTTCTAAAGGACGCGGAGGACCATCCGCTGTATCGATATATCCGCAACAAAATGGTTACGGCTTATATATCCCTTAACGGCAGGCTTGGTGTACAGATCTTTCAAATGGCCAAACAAGCAGGGCTTCGTATTCCCGAAGACTTATCCATCGTAAGCTTTGATGATCCAACCTCTATCGTGGAAGAGTTCAGCATCTTCACTCACGTCAAGCAGTTCGAAAGGGATATGGGATTCCGCGCAGCCATCCAGCTTCTTGAAGTCATCCGCAGTAATGGAGATATTAAAGGGTTCAGCAAGACACTGATTGAGCCTGAACTTGTCATTAAACAAACATCAGGCACCAGTCCTTTGTCTTAAGTTGTGAGTATTGATATGAACGTCTTTTCCGAATTTACGGAAAAGACATTTTTATTTCTTCATAAAACATATTGAATATATTTTTAATGTATATTATATTTTGGTAAATGAGTCTCCTCACACAGTTAGGGAGGTTAAAGCTGGGATGCGAAACCGTAATGAAGAAAGAATTGGATTTCAGGAATCTGCCCCTTATCATCCCGATTATGATCTGCAGACAGACTTTGTCATGGTCTACGGGATTGACGAAACGATGCCTGAGCGTATTCAGGAATGGAAGGCAAAAGGATACATTGTTCATTTGATGACCGGGGTAGCGTGGGGGACTTATAACAGTTACTTAGACGGCGAAGTAGACGGGGAGACACATTGGGATGAAGCACAGACGGATCGGCATGGGGCGATGATTCTTCATGGAAAGAAGCCTGTTATCCCTTATATGGTACCTACCGTCTCTTTCGGCAGATTTCTCTCTGATCGAATTCGTTTAGCCGTTGATTCCGGCGTGGAAGCGATCCATTTGGAGGAACCTGAATTTTGGGTGAACGGCGGATACTCCGAATCCTTTAAAAGAGAGTGGCAGCTGTATTACAAAGAACCCTGGTGTCCGCCTCACGCTTCGCCGGACGCGCAGTATAGAGCCTCTAAATTGAAAGCGTTTTTATATACACGCGTATTAGATCGGTTATGTACCGAGATGAAAGATTATGCTCTCAAACGCTACAATCGCGTCCTTCGTTTTTACGTTCCAACACACAGTTTGATCAATTATACACAGTGGCGGATCGTTAGCCCCCAATCCCGCTTGATAGAACTTCCTTCTGTGGATGGATATATAGCACAAATTTGGACCGGGACGTCACGTACTCCCAACGTATATGAAGGCGTACGAAAGGAACGCACTTTTGAAACCGCATACCTGGAATATGGGGTGATGCAAGAGCTGGTAAGGGGAACAGACAGACGAATGTGGTTTCTTCATGATCCCATTGAAGACAATCCGAATCATACATGGGCCGATTATAAGCAGAATTATTTGAAAACGGTTGCAGCTTCACTACTCCATCCCGGAGTTGCTCATTATGAAGTCGCGCCATGGCCGCGAAGAATTTTTAAAGGGACTTATAAAGCGGATGAGGGGCAGGAAAAAGTGGGGATTCCCGCCGATTATGCAACGACGCTGCTGAACGTCATGCACACACTCGGGAACATGAACCAGGACAACATCGAAACAGAAGATGAGTCTCTTCAGGTCGGTGTATTCATTGCCGATTCGGCGATGTTTCAGCGCATGAAGCCGGAGCCGGAAGCACCCGATGCCGGAAAATATGACGGAACAGATCCAGAAGCATTCCATGAGGACGGGGATACGGAACTGCTCGATTTCTCTCCATTCTATGGACTTGCGCTGCCTTTACTTAAACATGGCATACCTGCGAGGCCTGTCCAGCTTGATAATGTGAGGCGATATCCGCATTACCTGGCCCCCTATCGTGTGCTTCTTTTGAGTTATGAGTTTATGAAGCCGGAGTACTCGGATATCCATTTTGCACTAGCCCAATGGGTACAGGATGGCGGGGCATTGGTCTATGTCGGTGATGACAGCGACCCCTATCACAACATTCGTGCATGGTGGAATGGCGACCTTCGCAGTGGAAGTCCAAATCAGGTTTATCACTCTCCTCGCGAGCACTTATTTGAACAGCTTGGTCTTAAAAAAAAACACCAGGGCATTCAGTACTCCGGTAAGGGATTGGTTAATTGGCTCTGTGTGCATCCGGCTGTCTGTTCTTCATCGAAGACTGGTGCAGATCAACTACGGCAGTCTGTAAGGGAAGCAGTGGACAAAATTTATGGTTCTCATGAATCCTGGAAATCAAAAAATTACTTTAAAATCAAGCGGGGTCCCTATATTATTGCATCCGTTCTGGAGGAGTCGGTATCGGAAGAAGCCTTGGTGATCCCTGGTCCAGTTGTTGACTTGTTTGATCCTGTCCTTCGCGTTCTGCAGGAAGTTCGTTTAGCTCCAGGAGAGCAGGCTCTGTTATATGATGTTACGGCTGGACGACCACAGCATGGCAAAGTAAAACTCATCTCTGCCTCCTCCAGAATAGAAAACTTAACGATAACAGATGCAGGTTTCCAATTTGTAGCCAAAGGTCCAGCCAACCTACAGGCAACTGCCAGACTATACTGCCCTGCCGAACCGGTATCGGTCTGCTGTATGGGCCGGGGAGAGGAAGCGGCTGCGGTATGGGAATGGGATCCGAAATCACAAACCGTACTTCTACGGTATGAGCATGGCAGCGAGAATAAAATCAAGGTCCAGGCAAGGTGGAGCAGTGAAACTCTAAAAGCCTGATGAACGGGAGGGAGTAAAAACAATCATGCCGTATGAACCCATACGATTCGAACCCTTAAAACAATTATTGTCCAAACTCCGTGAAGCCATTTATGAACCGGTTACCCAGTTGACAGCGACAGCATGGGTTACACCAGAGCCCGTTCCGTTCGCTGAAAGAATGTCGGGGGACAAAATCACACTTTCGCCCGGGGAGCGATGGGGCAAGTTATGGGATTGCGCCTGGTTTTGCTTTACGGGTCATATTTCACAATCCATACCAGATACAAAGGTCGTTCTTCTGCTGGATGTCAATGGCGAACTTTGTCTAGTGGATAACGAAGGGACACCCGTTCAAGGTTTAACCACAATCAATTCGGAATTTGATTTCACACTGGGCCTCCCCGGTAAGAGAGTAGTTCAAGTAGATCGTTCTTCGATAAGCGGCGGGGAAATTGAAATATGGGCAGATGCCAGCAATAATGACTTATTTGGCAAGTACTGCGGCGGAACCTTAAAAGAAGCGGTTATCGCGATCTGCCATGAAGACATCCGGGGGCTGTATTACGACATAGAGGTGCTGCTTGAAACGGCCGAGCATCTTCCCGCCGGCACTGCGCGCAGAGAAAAGATTCTTCAATCTCTATATGACGTTTCATTGCAATTGGCGAAATTCACACCTGACTGTATTCATCAGGCTAAGCAATTATTGGAGAGACAATTATTACTTCGTGGCGGGGACCCTGTATTCAGTATTAGCGCCGTTGGCCATGCCCATATTGATTTGGCTTGGTTATGGCCGATCCGCGAAACCATCCGCAAGGGCGCAAGAACTTTTTCGACGGTGCTTCGCATGATGGAACGGTATCCGGATTATGTATTCGGAGCAAGCCAACCCCAGTTATATGATTGGATGAAGTCGCACTATCCCAAGCTGTATGACCAGATCAAGGAGCGGGTGCGGGAAGGACGATGGGAGCCGCAAGGGGCCATGTGGGTGGAGTCAGACACCAATGTGCCAGGTGGTGAATCCCTTGTACGCCAGATTTTGTATGGTAAACGTTACTTTCAACAGGAATTCGGGCTCGAGATGAGGACACTGTGGATGCCAGACGTATTTGGATACTCCGCAAGCTTACCGCAGCTATTGAGGAAATCCGGTGTGGATTACATGATGACTCAAAAGCTGTCCTGGAGTGAGTATAACCGGCATCCACACCATTCCTTCCTATGGGAGGGTATCGATGGCTCTACAGTTTTAACGCATATGCCTCCTGAAGATACTTACAACAGCCCTGCGGCTCCGCGTTCGATTATCAAAGCTGAGCGGGAGTACTTAGACAAGAATGTATCCAGCCACGCACTGATGCTGTTCGGTATAGGGGATGGAGGCGGGGGGCCCGGAGAAGAACATTTGGAACGGCTGGCTCGTGAGAAGAACCTGCTTGGGCTAGCTCCTGTTATACAAGAGCCTTCCTGGAAATTCTTCGAGCGGCTGAATGAGGAACGAGATCATTTCCAGACATGGCGTGGCGAGCTTTATCTGGAGAAACATCAAGGAACCTTGACCAGTCAGGCACGAAATAAGCGGTACAACCGGAAGATGGAGAAAGCGCTGCGTGAACTGGAATTTGCCGCTGTGCTTGCTGCCTGGTTAGGAAAGCCATATCCATCCGAGAAACTGGAGACCCTCTGGAAGGAGGTTCTTCTGTACCAGTTCCACGACATCCTGCCAGGGTCTTCAATTAAGCGGGTATACGATGAATCATTAATACGGTATGAGGAATTACTCCAGCAGACAGAAGCCATGATCACCGAAACCCACCGGTATTTAGCAGGGCATATCTTGACGAGTGAGGTGGACGAGAAAGGAATTGTGGTGTTCAATTCACTGCCTTGGGAACGTGAGGAGTGGCTGCAAGTCAATGGGCGATGGCGTATCGTCCAGGTTCCGGCCATGGGATATACCGTCGTATCGGATGCGGCCGACCCTGCAGTCGAAGTTGAAGCAGTCTCCTATGTTCATGCAAGAACGAAGGAACGCAGCCTTGAGAATGACAAATTTATTGTGAAATTTGCTGAGAACGGCGGCATCCTTTCGATCCTGGATAAGGAGGAAGCTCGTGAAGTCATCCGGCAGGGCGGCCTGGGTAATGACCTTCGTGTGTATCATGACGACGGGGACGCATGGGATTTCCGTCATGATTATTCGGCAAGCCCCGGCATGCCGCTAATTCTTCAGCATGTCCATGAACTTTTCGATGGTCCAAAAACCGGCCTGGTCTTCGCTTACAGTTACGGAGAATCCACACTAACCCAGACGGTGGTTCTAACAGAGGGGAGCCGGCGTATCGACTTCGAGACCACTGCAGATTGGAGAGAGGAGGGTAAAATGCTGCGCACCTCTTTCCCTGTTGAGATCCGTACCGATCAGGTGCACTGTGAAATTCAGTTCGGCAGCCTGAGCAGACCAACCCACCGCAACACCATGTGGGACTTTGCGAAAGATGAGATATGCGCTCACCAATGGGTTGACTTATCGGAGCCTGATTACGGAGTAGCGCTGCTCAATGATTGCAAATACGGCCACCGGGCGATCCATAACGTCATAGACCTTCATTTGCTTCGCAGCACCTCTTATCCTGATCCGGCTGCAGATCGAGCCGAGCATAAGTTCACTTACTCGTTATACTCGCATCAAGGGAACCATGTACAGGCAGAAATTTACCGCAGAGGGAATGAGCTGAATATTCCGCTGCGCCCGGTTATCTTGTCACCATCATCATCAGACCGGCCCAAGGAAAAGCTGCCACATTCGAAAGTGTTCTTCCGGCCGAACCATCCGGGTATTATGGTGGAATCGGTCAAGAAGGCAGAGGACAGCAGCGACATCATTATCCGTCTGTATGAGACATCAGGCACTCAAATCAAAACCAGACTATTTATCGGGTTGGAAGTAAGTGAAGTTTGGATGGTTGATCTCCTGGAAAATGAGATTTCATCATTAGAGATTCAAGAGCAACCGATTAAAGAACAATCTGAGGTAGATTTATTCTTCAAACCATTTGAAATTATTTCACTGCGATTGAAAGTATAGCAGGAATAACAGGGGCCAACTCCCCCTTTAGCGAAAGGAGAGATGGGAATGTGATGAAGCCCACCCATCCATTGATGAAGCGGATCTGGAGACATAAGCTCTTTTACTTGTTCATGCTGCCTGGTATCGTCTGGTTCTTTCTATTCTCCTATGTGCCCCTGTATGGCATTCAAGTTGCCTTCAGGGACTACACCTTCATTGGCGGTTTCAGCGGAAGCCCTTGGGCCGGCTTGAAGTATTTCCAACAATTCTTTAGCTATTATCAATCGGGTGATATCATCCGTAACACCGTTATCATCAGCCTCATGAAACTGCTTGTCGGCTTTCCAATGCCAATCCTTCTTGCACTTCTCTTGAATGAGGTGCGGCTATTGAAATTCAAGAAAACAGTTCAGACCTTGTCCTATTTACCTTATTTCGTATCCTGGATCGTGGTAGTCACCCTGATGCAGAGACTGCTTACTCCATACGGCGGTCCAGTCAATGATTTATTGGGGTCATTTGGAGTGGAGCCCATCCAGTTCCTTAACAATCCGTCCTGGTTCTATCAATTGATCGTAGGATCCGATATCTGGAAAAATATTGGTTGGAACTCCATTATCTATATGGCTGCCATTGCGGGAATTGACCAGCAGCAATATGAAGCAGCCAAGATCGATGGCGCTGGACGTTTTCAACAGATGTGGCACATAACACTACCAGGTATCCGTAATGTAGCCATTATCCTGTTTATTCTGGCCGTGGGCAATTTGATGAGTGCCGGATATGAGCAGCTGCTTCTCCTGAATGGACCTGCGACTGCCAATATGGGCACTGTACTGGATGTCCATGCCATCAATTCCGGTATCCGCGAAGGGCGCCTCAGTTACGCCGCAGCTGTCGGATTATTTCAGAGCATTATTGGTCTGATCCTGGTCCTAACGGTCAATCGGATTGCGCGCAAAGCCAGTGATGTTTCCCTGTTCTAAGGAGGTGACGTTATGGAACGTAAATGGTCTATATTCTCCGTTGTCAACTATAGCATACTTGCTTTGATAGGCTTCTCCATGATCTACCCGTTTATTTATATTTTGGCTTATTCGCTGAATGACGGTAAAGATTCTATGCTGGGCGCCATCTATTTCCTTCCTCGTAAATTCACACTCGATAACTATGCCCAGGTTTTTGACAATACCCGTATCTGGAAGGCGTACCAAATTACGCTCATGCGCACCGTACTGGGAACATTCCTGCATGTGATCCTGTGTACGCTCATGGCTTATGCGCTTTCCAAAAAGACGCTGCCCGGCCGCTCATTTTTCACCTTTTATATTTTTCTGCCTACCATCTTCAATGCCGGTTTCATTCCCTATTTCATTACGCTGCAGAAGCTGCATTTAATCAACAGCTTCTGGGTGTACGTTCTTCCTATGCTGTTTAATTTCATGCACATTGTTATCATCCGTACCTTTCTGCAGGGCATACCCGAGGAGCTTGAGGAATCCGCCCATATTGACGGTTATGGTGATTTTCAAATCTTCGTCAAGATCGTCCTGCCACTTTCCGGACCTGTCTTGGCTACCATTTCCCTTTTTATCGGGGTGGCACATTGGAATGACTGGTTCTCAGGGGCCTATTACGTATCCAATAAAGATTTGATTCCGGTACAAACACTCCTTCAAGAAATGCTGACGGAAGCTGAAACGTTATCTAATTCGATGCAGCGAGCCGCGCAGCAGGGAGGGCAGACAGTTGGGGGAACCGGCGGCGCAGACGCTACGCCAGAATCACTTCGCATGGCACTGCTTGTGATCACGGTCTTTCCCATTCTGTGTATTTATCCGTTTCTGCAACGATATTTCGTAAAGGGGGTTATGATTGGATCCGTTAAAGGCTAGACATTACGAAAATCATTGATATTCCTATTCCAGGAGGCGATTGGTTTGAAGTGGGTTTGGTCGAAAGGTGTATCCGCATTACTCGTGTCCGTCATGGTTGGAGGTTTGCTGGTCAGCTGTACGAATTCATCAGGAAATGAAGGTAACAAGCTCAAAATCCTGCACAATTGGAATGGCTCGAACGGGTCCGATAATATAACCCCTGTAGAGGAAGTGATCAAGGAAAAAACCGGCGTTACCCTCGAGTGGGAGTATACCAAAGGCAGCGAAACCGAAAAAGTAAACCAGATTTTCGCCACACAGGATCTTCCGGATATTTATACCGGACCTGCTTGGGGAGGCGAATTGGATGGCATTATTAAGGCAGCCAACGAGGGGCAATTGGTGGATATCTCTGACAAGTTAAAGGATTATCCGAACCTATCCAAGTCTATTGCACCAGAAAATGTACCCCCGGCATTATATGAAAAGGCGATTGATGCATATGGCGGCAAAAAATATCTGCTTCTGCAAAATCAACCGGCTACAAACGAAGACGGCATGGATTGGCTCTATGGCTTCTATGTCCGCAAAGACATTGCTGAGAAGGTCGGCGTCGATCCGCAATCCGTTGTTACAAAGGACGATTTCTACAACTTCCTCAAGAAGATTAAGGATGCCCATTTGGAGGAGAACGGCCAGCCGGTTTTTCCGCTGGGCGGTTTCAGTAACGGCTGGGCTGTTGGTATCGGCAACACCATGTTCTTCCCGGGCGCAAGCTATGTAGATAAGGGAGACGGCACCGTCGAGCACAGCTTCTTCACGAAGGGTTATGAAGACTATACGCTGTATTATCGCAAGCTGCTTGAAGAAGGACTGATAGATCCTGAAGCCTTCACCCAAACGGACCCGATTGCCAAGGAAAAAATCAATCAAGGCCGCATCGCGATCCTGGCCGCTCACTATCCGGCCATTCTGGATGCAACCAAAGAATATACCCTCTCCCATCCGGGAAGCGAATTTATTCCGATCGGACCGCT
Organism: Paenibacillus medicaginis; assembly: GCF_042138635.1. NCBI lineage: Bacteria > Bacillati > Bacillota > Bacilli > Caryophanales > Paenibacillaceae > Paenibacillus > Paenibacillus medicaginis. The sequence goes on from NZ_JBHIRY010000010.1 coordinate 160,940, forward strand.
GGAGCGGGCGGGCGTTGAGCCTGACCGGCCCGTGGATCTGGGGATTCAAGGCAATAATGTAACCGCTATCACCAAGAACTGTCAAGGCGCTTGTGTAGATGCAGCCCTTAAATTCCTCGATTTCATGGCGTCAGATGAAGGCTTCATGCTGGCACGGTACGGGGTGCAGGGCGTTCATTGGGAGATGAAGGATGGCAAACCTGTCGCTAAACAGGAATGGTTTGATAAGTTCAGTACGGACACTACCATGAAGCTTCGCAAAAATGAAGGCATTAGCATTGGCCTTAAGTCCCTTACGGGGCTTGACCGCATCAATTCCAGCGCCGGCGGAGACATTTGGGCTGAACCGGAACGGATCGAAGCGATGGAGCAAGCACGCAAAATCCTCCGTCCAAACGGCATCCAAGTAATTACTGCCTATAATCCGAGCGATGTTATTACAAAAGCGCCGGAATGGGAAATGCTGAAGCCTTCAATGGACCGGATGGGAGATGCCTGGAAGGAAGCGGTTTTTGCAAAGTCGGACGAAGCCGCGATGAACATGATCAACGAACTCCGGGAGCAGCTCATGAAGACTGGATACGAGAAAGCCATGCAGTTCACGAACGATAATTTGAAAGGAAAAGATAGGGTAACCGTTCAGATGCCGAACTGATGACAACATGCTTTTAAGGAGATGAAGGGTAATGACAACAAAGCAATTCAGACCTCCATCCGTTCCTCTTGTAACCGTGGACCCTTATTTTAGCGTTTGGTCTTCTGCAGATCACCTGTACGATGATCACACCCGGCATTGGACGAACAAGGTGCACGGCATGGTTGGGCTTGCGATCATTGACGGTCACGCCAGACGTTTTATGGGAAAAACGGCCTCTCAGGATGAATCAGGATTTCCTGAGCCGGAGGCACTCGCTCAAACCGGGCTGACGGTGGATCCCGTAACCACTCAATATACTTTTCAAGGGGAAGGAATTGAACTTCAGGTTCAGTTCACCACACCTTTGCTGCTGGATGATCTTGACTTGTTATCCTGGCCGGTGACCTACGTGACTTTTCAAGCAAAATCTATGGATGGGAAGTCCCATCAACTTAAGATTTATTTCGACGTAACAAGCGAGTGGTGTGTACATTCACCGGATCAGCAAGTGGCCTGGAAACAGCACGTGATTGAGGATCAACTGAATGTAATGTCGGTGGGGACCGTAGAACAGCCGGTATTGCAGCGTGTTGGAGATGACACACGGATCGATTGGGGATATATGGTTCTTGCGGTTCCTCAGTCTCCCCGCATCCGGACGATTATACATTCCATGGCAAGCCGAGAGCATTATATCCGAACCAGTCAACTGCCAGCAGAGGATGATCCGCACCAGCCGAGGGCTGTCTCCGATAACATGCCTGTGATGGCAGCAGAGATAGACATGGGCATCATCCGGGATGTGCCGGAAACCCGGTTTCTGATGCTTGCGTATGACGATATACATTCGATTGAATATTTTCATAAACCGCTGGATGCCTATTGGAGACGAAACGGGTTAACGTTTCATGAAATGCTGTTATTGGCTGCCGATCAATATGAAGAGATCCTGCAAAGATGCGGGAGCTTTAATCAGGAGCTGTTAGCAGAGAGTGAAGCTGCAGGCGGTGAGAAATACCGTGACATCCTGGCCCTTACGTACAGACAGGCGATTGCTGCACATAAACTGGTTGCTGATGGTTCGGGTGACGTTTTATTTTTCTCCAAAGAGAACTTCAGTAATGGATGCATCGCAACGGTGGATGTCAGTTATCCGTCGATTCCGTTGTTTCTTAGGTATAATCCGGAACTGATCAAGGGCATGATGCGTCCGATATTTCAGTATGCCAAGAGGCTCCATTGGACGTTTGAGTTTGCGCCTCACGACGTAGGGACTTATCCAAAAGCCAATGGTCAGGTATATGGAGACAATGCGTTGGAAAACCAAATGCCGATTGAAGAATGTGGAAATATGCTCCTAATGACTGCAGCGGTATGCAAATATGAGGGAAGTGCAGACTTTGCCAGGGAGCATTGGGAGCTGCTTACGAAATGGGCGGGGTATCTCCTGCAGAATGGACTTGATCCAGAGAACCAGCTGTGCACCGATGACTTCGCCGGTCATTTGGCACACAACGCCAATCTGTCCATTAAGGCGATATTAGGCATTGCCGCTTATGCGTATATGTGTGAAAAGCTTGGTTTACAGGAAGGGGCCTCTTATCTTACGGCAGCTGAAACCATGGCAAAAGAGTGGGTATCCATGGCAGATGCCGGGGATCACTATAAGCTCACTTTCGACAGCGGACCAGAGACTTGGAGCATGAAATACAATTTGGTGTGGGATCACCTTCTTGACTTCAACCTGTTCCCACAGGAGGTTGCTGCTAAAGAGCTCCAATATTATAGGAACAAACAAAATCGCTTCGGCCTCCCGCTGGATAGCCGTGATACGTATACCAAATCGGATTGGCTGGTATGGTGTGCCTCCATGAGTTCAACCCAGGAAGAGTTTGAATCCTTGATTACACCTCTATGGGATTTTATGAATCAAACGATCGCTCGTGTGCCGTTAACGGATTGGTATGACACAATCACTACAGAGCAGAAGAATTTTCAGAATCGTTCTGTTGTGGGGGGCTTCTTCATCTATTTACTCATCTCATCTCACTTAAAGGAGAAATGAAAATGATGATTCGCAAGTTAGCCATTTTGTGTATTTCCCTTGTCTGTTCAACGGTGTTATCGGCTGGCGCCTTTGCTGCTGATGATGCTTCTATGGAAGTAAATGCTTTGAAATGGCCTGAATCTCAGGCGCTTCCAACCTTCGGCAAAGCAAAATCTTTGGATGTGGCCAATGTATACGAGGCGCCGGGGGATATCAAATTACTTCTCACAACACTTGAAGGAATCATAAACAGAGTACAACCACGAATTTATGTGCAGCAGAATAAAGAGGACCCTTGGCTAAAAGATCTCCAGGTTCCATACAAACAGCACGATAACGCTATGGATGTTTTCAAGAAATATGCAAAAGAAATTAAAGGCATTATTATTTATGATCCTGATCTGCCGGATTCGATTAATGTAGCAACCACTCTTGCCGGACTAGAAAACGCCGTTGTGGCCAGTCCTGAACTTGCTGAGCAATTAACAGCGGCACCTTATAAGCTGCCGGTCCTACAAGATCTGCAAGGCAAATTCAAGAGTCGGATGGACGCATACAATTGGCAGTATGAGAATCTTTGGAGCCAAACAACGCAAAGAATGTTGGTCGGGTTAAGCCCAAATACCTCCATTCCGATTCCCCCGGATAATTTTGATTCGTTCCAAACGATTGGCATGGAGACGGAACAACTACGCGATGCAAGCAATCGGAAAACATATGAATATGATTTGTCTCCTTACCTGGGCAATGAGGCTGTTTATCTCCGCTTCCAGGACGCCTTTCCTCAGGATGGCTGGGGACCAGCCGTCCATCAAGTTACTGTAAAGGCAGACGGTCAGGTCATCGCAGATTTTAAAACAGGTTCCGCTGAGGAAGAACCTTTCCTGTATGACCGGCAAGGCTCCAAATTTTTACCTGGCAGCGATCACCGCTTCGCCGACAACGGCAATTACTTCGTTTATGAATTTAAACCTTCTGCCGAAACGAAACAATTAACCGCATCTGTGGAAATGTGGAACCAATACAAAGTATCTGCAAGCCATATTAAACCTCTATCCTCCGAAGAGAAGGAGCCTTTTGGTTATCTCCGTGATTATGCTGTAGCCAATAAAGCAATGGTTTTCTGGCTGTCAACAAGTGTACCGGAGGAAAAGGAGCTGTTCGAGAAGATTCTATCCGATGTCAAACCGGGGACCCCTTATCTGGGGTGGTTCGACAATGATGTTGAAGGAGAGGTCGCTGGCCTCGAACTAACGTCCCGTCACAGTGTGTATGTGCTTCCATCCGACTGGTTCCATAACATGACCGTATTTGCGGGAACCAAAGTAAAACAAGCACCGACCCCCAGTCGATCGAACCCTAAGCTAGAGAATAAAATTTATGTGACCTACACCTTTGGCGAAGGGGATAATCTGCAATACGACCAGAACCATATGCGCGACCTATGGGATGATCCTGCCCGGGGTAAAGTTCCTATTAACTGGACGGCAAGCCCGCTTTTGTATGACGCAGCACCAGCCATTCTAAATTATTACCGTTCAACGGCGACGGACAATGATCTGCTTGTTGCAGGACCATCCGGAGCTGGCTACTTCTACCCGCAAGTCTGGCCCCAAGAGACTTTTACGGAATTTCTGAAAAAGTCCTATTCATATCTTAAACAAACTGGCATGTCGTACCCTTATGTACTGAACCGTGAATCGGGTAGAGATGTTCCGCTCAACGAAGCTGCGGCAGCAGCGTATGAGAAATATTATAAACTCCAGGGTCTATTCTTGGCCGGAGATGAGAAAGACAACATTAAAATCATGAACGGGAGCCTTCCGGTATCCATGATGCGCGGCATCTCAACTGTTCAGGACGGCAAAAATGTATTGACCGATGCTAAGAAAGACTGGGATGGCAAATCTCCAAAATTTATTTCCATTGGGATCAACGCGTGGGGTATGACGCCATCAGATGTTCTAGCTATTTCGGAATCTCTTGGGCCAGAATATGAGGTCGTTAAAGCTGACGAATACTTCTCACTTGTTCGAAAAGCCTATGGATTAACTAAATAAGATTTGACCAAGCGGTCAAAAACACGAAAAGAGGACGACCGGATTTTTCTGGTTGTCCTTTTTTTAAACCAGTTAACGTAACAATCCGGGATACCTGAATTACAAATAAACGAAGAACTGTGTAAGTTAATAAAAGAGGGAGAGTTAAGCTAACGGGCAGTTTACATTAACGTAACTGATACATTTTGGATCTTGAAACCGTCTTTATACTGAAGTAGCAAAAGGAGGGAGGGGCTTAGGTTAGCCTGGCAGGTAAGATTGTAACGAACGAAAATGGAAGCTTTTTGAAAGGAGACTTGAGGTGAGATTGTTTGAACTGTTGCTTTTATTGTCAAACATCGGCTTGTTTGCATTAACAGTCCTATTAAAAAAAGGACGGCGTAGAATTCCAGTATCCGTTGCAAGCGGGATCGCCACACTTTTACTGGTCATTCATTGGACCGTGGAAGGATACAGAGTTCAGCTATTTTTCCCCTATTGCATGACGATCCTTTTTTTAACCGTGACAGGTTATCGCTTATACAGTCATGCTTATTCAGGGGCCGAAGTCTCTTCGGCACAGACTTCATACCCGCTGATCCTTGCGAATCCCGGCAACGGCTCTTCCAGGTTCCTCCACTTTTTAGTTCCATTAAATCCATAGGTAAGACATCTCCGAACAATGATATACCCTGATTATAGAACATAAGTTCTCATTATTCAAATGTCATCAATGGAGTATAGCCAAAAATAAAGTTATCGCATCGGAATTAATTAGACAAACGGTCCCGTTATTGACTATTAACAATATCTATTGATAAGTTCCTTTTTACAGCTCAGCTCCTTATTTATCTGATTTTTATTTTCTGGATATTTCGAACTATGAAATTTTAGTTGATACAAATTTATATCCATGTATAATAGTTCTAAATAACTAAGGAGGATTTTAGATGAATGGTAAGAAAGTAATATACAGGTGTGTTTTATTGACACTCTCTTCAATGTTGGTATCAGTATCCCCAGTCTATGCTGGTTATGGGAGCTTTCAAACTGCTGGTGTTGATGAAGATGGGAATATAGATCATGCCATTTTTGATAATTTAAGTAGTGAATACAAAAAGGCTTTAGAGAACTTTTACATAGATGAAAGTGTTGTGAAAAATATTATTTCTGGTACAAATTTTAAAGTACTTAAAGAAAGTGATATAAAAGATTTGCTACTAAGATATCTCGATGTCAAATCTAATCGAACTATAACGCGAGGAGAATTCGTTAAAATTTTTGACGGAGGATTTGGGGAGTTTCATGGAGAGCAAGATCTAGCTAACGGTCTTTCTTTGTATCACTCATATCTATTAGACCTTCAAAAAAAAGATTATATCACTGAAAGTGACTTTACTACAGGAGACTACAATACCAATATAACCCGCTTAGAGATGATAAAGATTGCGGTACGGGCTGCTAATAGACTTAGTGGATCAGATAAGTTCTCCGCTTTAGTAGCAATACAAGCTGGATTACTCTCGTCGAAAAACGGCAATTTAAATTTGGATGACCCGGTGACGGTTCGTGAAGCCCTTCAAATGACCGATAATGTTCTATGGCTTACAAAAACTGACTGGTTAGGAAAAACAGAATCTTTAAATGTAGATAAAAAAGCTTTGACTCTTATAAAGAGCACCTTAGATAGAGAAATCGATCCGTGGAATAGAAAAATTAGAACAACCAACCTACCCAAGAATGCTGACGACTATCTTTATATTTTGGATGATATTCCGAATTCGATGTATGAGATGAAATATCCACCAGGTGGAGAAGTTTTTCCTTTTAAGCCTAGTAAGGAAAGAATTACAGGTCTCGCTTATAATAAAACTGAAGCGGATGGAATGGTTAAAAATGTTGAAGAATTTTATAAACTGATTTTAAATGTAGACTATAGAACAATTGATAATAACTGGGCACAGAACGTGTATAAATTAATGAGTACTCAAGGTGTGAATGATTACAGTTTAAATAAACGTATGAATAGTTTGAGAAATTATGTTAAGTGGGTAAAGCAGAAAAAAATTATTTTAAAGGGAAGTTTAAAGGTTGAGCCTTCTATGACCTATAGCCTTGGTTTTATTTATGCAAGAGCAAAAGTTAACCTCCAAATTATTAAAGCTCCTAAAGATGCATATATGCTGAATAAGGATCAAACTGCGCTATATTGGGGTTCTTATACCGGAATGTCTTACTTTAAAAAAGGGCCAGGCACAAATATCAATCTTTATTCGGACATTAGGATTGCTCCAGATAAAGTTAATGCTGACTGGGGGGAATATAAAGTCGCTAATGAGGAGTTGTTTAAAAACTTTTCAATCATAAAATAAGTTGTACGATTAATATAAGTGCAAAAGCGTGAACGTCAAATAGCCCCCACCTATCGGTGAGAGCCGACTTGGACTATATTATTGTGGAATCTTGTTCATCCGGCA
>NZ_JBHIRY010000102.1:0-425 GCF_042138635.1 Paenibacillus medicaginis
CGGAAAGACCCCATGGAGCTTTACTGCAGCTTGATATTGAATTTGGGTACGATCTGTACAGGATAGGTGGGAGCCTTTGAAGCATGAGCGCCAGCTTGTGTGGAGGCAGCCTTGGGATACCACCCTGATCGTATCTAGATTCTAACCTGGTACCGTGATCCGGTGCAGGGACCGTGTCAGGCGGGCAGTTTGACTGGGGCGGTCGCCTCCTAAAGAGTAACGGAGGCGCCCCAAGGTTCCCTCAGAATGGTTGGAAATCATTCGAAGAGTGCAAAGGCAGAAGGGAGCTTGACTGCGAGACCTACAAGTCGAGCAGGGACGAAAGTCGGGCTTAGTGATCCGGTGGTACCGCATGGAAGGGCCATCGCTCAACGGATAAAAGCTACCCTGGGGATAACAGGCTTATCTCCCCCAAGAGTCCACAT
>NZ_JBHIRY010000103.1:0-415 GCF_042138635.1 Paenibacillus medicaginis
TGGGCACTCTAAGGTGACTGCCGGTGACAAACCGGAGGAAGGTGGGGATGACGTCAAATCATCATGCCCCTTATGACCTGGGCTACACACGTACTACAATGGCCGGTACAACGGGAAGCGAAGTCGCGAGATGGAGCGAATCCTTAGAAGCCGGTCTCAGTTCGGATTGCAGGCTGCAACTCGCCTGCATGAAGTCGGAATTGCTAGTAATCGCGGATCAGCATGCCGCGGTGAATACGTTCCCGGGTCTTGTACACACCGCCCGTCACACCACGAGAGTTTACAACACCCGAAGTCGGTGGGGTAACCGCAAGGAGCCAGCCGCCGAAGGTGGGGTAGATGATTGGGGTGAAGTCGTAACAAGGTAGCCGTATCGGAAGGTGCGGCTGGATCACCTCCTTTCTATGGAGAATCG
>NZ_JBHIRY010000104.1:0-414 GCF_042138635.1 Paenibacillus medicaginis
GCAAATAGCCTGTAAACCCGGCCAGGAAATTCCGGGGATGCTCCCCTCCCCGGGTCCGCTGGTATTCGTACAGGACCACTGGCGCTACGCCCCGTCCGGTCCGGTACAGCCACAGATACGACTTGGCCTCAGCGGATTTGTCCGGCTCGCGTAGCACCTGCAAAGTCGTCTCGTCCGCATGCAGTACGTCTTGTTGCAGCAAGTATTTCTTCATTGCGTCGTACAGAGGCGATAGCCAGGTTTCGGCACCGTAGATTATCCAGTTCGCCATGGTTTGCCGTGAAAGCGTATAGCCTAAACGGGCAAATTGTTGTTCTTGCCGATACAGCGGCAAACACTCCATGTATTTTTGGCACATGACATGCGCCAGGACAGAGGGCGAAGCCAAGCTGCCGGGATACACCGGCTTGGGCA
>NZ_JBHIRY010000105.1:0-407 GCF_042138635.1 Paenibacillus medicaginis
TCCTCGACGCTGACTGGTGCTTTGATCAGGCCATCCAGCTCCACCTCTTCGCCGCGGATGTCCGAGTTGCCGTCCAGCACCAGACTGCTGCTTCCGCTCAATAAATAGATGGCATGCTGCGCGGTGATCCCTATCTTCTTCTCCGACGTCCATTCCAAATCCTTCTTGGCCGACATCACAATGCTGCTGTCACTTTGAATCGTAATGCCCCCGCTGTCCTCCAGCGAAATAAACAGGCTGCCCTCCGTCGCTGTCAGGCTCATATCGGATGTACCGAATTTGAGTTCTTTGCCATAGTTCGTTCCCCAATATTTCGTATTGGGGTCCTCTAGCTTGGGGGAAGGCTGTCCGCTTTTGCGGACCGAGCCCCGCACCATCGCTTCCTCTTCCCTCGCGCTTTGAAAATA
>NZ_JBHIRY010000106.1:0-401 GCF_042138635.1 Paenibacillus medicaginis
AGCGAAACGTTCCTGGACGAGAGCGGCCAATCCGTCGATGGACTTTCGGAGATCCGTCACCCCTGTGGCCAGGTAAATCGCTTGAGCCCCGTTCAGCGTCAGCATGGGGCCTCCAGCGCAGCGACGATGGAACGAAGCAATTGAGGGTCGAAGCCGGGCCGGACTTCGAGGCGAACCCCGCCGATCTGAAGGGAGAGACTGGGAGCGACTTCCGTTCTGGCGGTTTCCCGGAGCGCTAGCGGAATAAAGGAGGCTGGAGATTCGGAGGTGGAGACTGGACGAGATTTCAAAGTCCGAAGCCAGTATTTCAGTTGATTTAGAGTTACACCTTGCGTCGCACACCAGGCTTTCATGGTCTGTCCGCTGGCTTTGTAATCCGCGACGCGTGCAATCCATGCTTG
>NZ_JBHIRY010000011.1:0-139996 GCF_042138635.1 Paenibacillus medicaginis
CTTAGAAAAAAATGACTTTCATGGAGAATGGAACTACACAATTTCGCCTAAAAACAGGTAGTTTATTTTGCTACAATCCCTTAGATAAGATCGGCTATAAAAGTCAGGACAAAATATCTAGCAATAATGGTGTAAAATTGCACATTATAAGTAGTATAATGAAAGAGACTAGTCATTCCCCAGGAGTGTGGCTTCGTCTATACTACTTTTGTAAAGGAGGAACTATCTTTGCAAACTTTCATTCTGAAATCACTCAAACCGGATATCATTGTTGAAATGCTGAATATGGCTGTAGGCTTTGAAAATTGGAGTAAGGTGTTGGAGACGGCGGATATTTTGTACCAATGCGTGAAGTGTATCCATGAAGAGCGGCGGGAGCGTCAATCCAAAGGGTGGTCTGCCTCATACAACCATACTGAGCATCCGTTGCTGTATTATTACGGGTACAGTCTTGAAATGAAGGGTCTTGCCTTTCAGAAGCTGGGGAGGGTAGAGGAGGCGCGAGCGTGTATCGGGCGATATGCGGAACTGAAATGGATGGATACGCTGAATGAAGCGGAAGAGCAGGTGGTACAGGATTTTAAGCATAAAGCACGGGCGAACCGGTATGCCCTGGAGATTGAGGCGGGACAGGCTGAGTTGCTTGAGGAGTATGTGGGTTTTCTGTATAAGCATCCCGAGGAATGTGTGAAGGGGCTGACCACGATTATGGAGGCGGCGGTGCGGTATGGGTGGCGGATTGATCGGATTTTACATACTTTCAGTGAACAAGCTGCGGGCTTTGCCATAGAATCATATTCATCAAACAACGATGATATGTACCATTACTTCTACCACCGGGCGATATATGAACAGTGGGTGGGGCGACTGGTGGATGCGGTCGAGTGCATTTTACAGGCGATAAGACTTGCCCATGAACTAGGGATGGATCGGTATTTTAAGAGGTGTGCTGTACAATGGGAATCGTTGCGCGAAGCCGCGACGAAGGAGCAAATAGAGCGATATCGAGCACTTTTGAAAAGAATAGAGTAAGGTGCTGCAAATAGCATATCGATGCCCACGAAGTGAATTATATTTTGTCAGTCTGTGGTATACCTGCTGGTGCTTGACGATCCGATACAGCCTGTGACAGTATGATAGAGATTAGATCAATATAATGAATGGAGAATCCAAAAAATTAATGTCTAACTTGCCTAATTGTCCGAAATGCAATTCCGAATACACTTATGAGGACGGAAGCTTGCTGGTGTGCCCGGAATGTGCTCATGAGTGGAGCCTGGAATCTGATTCCAAAGCCGGTGAAGACGAAAAAATCGTAAAAGATGCCAACGGCAATGTCCTGCGGGATGGAGACTCGGTTACTGTCATCAAAGACTTGAAAGTAAAAGGAACATCATCGGTCCTGAAGATCGGCACCAAAGTCAAAAACATCCGTCTGATTGACGGGGATCATGACATTGATTGCAAAATTGATGGATTCGGTGCAATGAAGTTAAAGTCGGAGTTTGTAAAAAAGGTCTAAGATATTGTCAAAGGCCCGCTATGCTACAGCACCAGCACTGAAAATCTAAACCAAGATGCAGTAAATCGTGGTTGAATATGAAGAAGGAGCCGGGGTGGCTCCTTCTTTAATGTTCATTTTCATACATGTTGCTGTTAGATTGAGTTTACTTGCAGCAAAATTCTTCCCCGTCCGTGTCTTGCTTCGCTTTTCTCCAGTGCTTTGTCGGCTTGGTTTAGCGGGAAAGTAGAATCGATCTCTGCTTTGATCGTACCCTTGGCCATTAATTCCGTTATGGTCTGCAGATCCGTGTAGGTTGGGAATTTGGTGTTGAATTTAGCGGTAACACCGTGTTTTTGCGCGTTCTCCTGGGATGGATCCTGAGCCAAAGAAACGAGAATTCCGCCCTTTTTCAGAACAGCCCAGGATCGATTCTCGGTATCTCCTCCAATGGAATCGACGACCAGATCTACTTCTTTGACGACGTCTTCGAAAGCTGTCGTGGTATAATCGATGACTTGATCCGCACCCAAAGACTTGACGAAGTCCAGGTTAGAGGCGGAAGCCGTAGCGATCACGGTTGCTCCTTTCCACTTGGCCAGCTGAACGGCAAATTGTCCAACACCGCCAGCTGCCGCATGAATGAGAACGGTTTGGCCAGACTGTAGCTCGCCTTCGGTGAACAACGCTTTCCAAGCCGCTTCGGCTCCTGCCTTAATCGTTGCCGCATCTTCAAAGGTGAGATGATCGGGAATTTTAACTAATTCCCGGGCTTGCGCAATGCCATTTTCAGCATAGGCTCCTCGGATAGTGCCAAATACACGATCCCCCGGTTTGAACTCCGTTACACCTTGCCCCACCTTTTCGACAACTCCGGAAGCGTAAAATCCAGGGATGTAGGGGAATGTTACAGGGAAAACATCTTGAAGCCAGCCATTACGAATTTTATAGTCAAGCGGAATAACTGTGGTGTACACGATGCGAACGAGCACTTCATCCGTTTGCGGCTGAGGGCGCTCAACTTGTTCTACCTTTAAAACATTTGGACCGCCATATTCATGGACCAGAATGGCTTGCATCGACTTGTTAGACATGCTTATCTCTCCTTTGTCACTCATCATTTTTTGATTTACATTCAAGCTTCTAATGAAGCGGCAATTTTTTGTGCCAGGGCAACAAACTGCATTTTTTCTTCGTCATTGAGAACTTTCGTTGTGATCTCTTCCAGCTTGCTCCAGGCCTCAATCACCTTGGGTTCAAACTCACGACCTGCCTGAGTGAGCGATACAATGGTTACGCGTTTATCTTCCTGAGAGCGGCTGCAGGTGACCAGTCCTGCCTCCTCCAAACGACGAACGGATTTGGCGATTGTCGAATGATCAAGGCGCAGTGACCGTGAAAGGCTATTCTGTGATTGGCTGTCTTGGTGCCATAACTGCATGAGTACGAGCTCCTGCCCTGGGTATAGGCCCGCTTCTCGAAGCAGCTGTCCTCCAATCTTATGATGTGAACGAGCCATGCTGAATATAGAGAAGCTTACGGGAAATTGCGTTACCGCACTGATTTCATTTTCAATGGATTCGCTATTATTTCTTTTAACTTTAATCACTCCCTTCATTTGTGTGGTCGTCAACATATTTGACTAAACAAAAGATATCACATAAATATGTGGTCGTCAACATAAAATAAAAAAGCTGCCAAATAGGCAGCCGGGTGATTGTATCCATTACAACAGAGCCGCCGATTCGGTGATTTGATCAGCGGCTAAAAATAGTTTACACCCCGGTTTTTCTTTGTTTTGACCGTGCCCCTGCCCAAGCTATGACTAACGAAGCGACTGCAAAAAATACCGTAACCCCGACGAGGATTGTAAAAAAGGACTCATCAAAAGCTGCACGACCGGCTGCTTTCAACGCCTCGGCTGCTTGTCCGGGCAAGCCCTCCGCAGCAATTAGCGCTTCATCCAGACTGTCTTTCACATTTGCCGGAACCTGAAGTCCAGCAGGAATTTTCATGGTCAACGAATACACAAGACCTGACATGCTTCCGATAATCGCGATTCCGGACGCTCCGCCGAGCTCATAGGCCACTTCTTCGATAGAAGCAGCCATCCCGGCTTTTTCGGGCGGCGCATAACTCATGATCGAGTGAGACGCTGCCGTCATTCCTGCTCCCAAGCCTGCACCAAGGAGCGCCAGACCAAGTATTTGCCCCGCAATGCCTGAATTAAATTGGAATAAATAGATCAGCGTTCCCAAAGCTGCAACCATAAGCGTGAAGCTCTTGATGCGTATCACTTCATAGCGATGCATGATCTTCCCGACCAGCGGTCCTGCAACAAGAGCCGCGACTGGTATGCTTAGTGTAATAAGTCCCGCCTGCAGCGGACTCATACCTTCCACCAATTGCAGACGCTGAGTCACGATATACTGAATGCCCAACTGTCCGAATAGGCCAACCAAAGCTGTAATAAATCCCGTGGCAAAAGGAGATATTTTAAAAAGTGACAAGTCAAGCAACGGGTTGGAGCTTCTGAGTTGGCGCCGGATAAAGATGATCAGTGCCACGACTCCGATAATGGCTCCGATTGCTGCAAATGTTAGGGACCCTTCCCGCCGTGCAAATTCTTTGATAGCATAGATCAGCGCCACCATGGCAATCAAAATCTGGAAGGAGCCGGTCAGGTCCCACTTTGTTTCCTGATTGCCCGCATGCTTGGGGACATATACCAGTGTCAACACAAGCGCTGCGATCGAGATGGGAACGTTGATCAAAAAAGCCGCTCCCCACCAGAAATGCTCCACAAGAAGTCCGCCAATGATGGGTCCGAGCCCTGCACCTCCGGAGGAAATGGAGCCCCATATGCCGATGGCCAATCCAAGCTCACGCGGATCGGTAAATGTAACTCTGATGATGGACAATGTAGCAGGCATCATCATGGATGCACCAACGGCAAGGAGAACTCTTCCAACGATCAATACAGCAGGTGTTGGAGCAAAAGTCGCCAAGAGCGAAGCTGCCGAAAAAACGATTAACCCAAGGGTGAACATTCTTCTATGACCTAAACGGTCCCCAAGTGTACCCATCGCCGGAAGCAGACCCGCCATGACAAGCGAATAACCGTTCAGAATCCACAATTTTTCCGATGCAGACGCACCAAGATCATGGGTTAGGCTCGGCAGCGCCGTGTAAAGAATCGTCGCATCCATCACGATAAGCATAAGCGCACTGGATACCACGATCAGAGTTATCCAGCGTTTATAATCATTCATTCTAGTTGTTCCTCCATATCTCATGAATCTGAAATCCTTGTATAAAAATAACCTAAACTATCGGGTTACCCTATAGTCAAGCAATAACTCATCGGTTACAATTTAAGCTGAGGATCTTCAGATTATAGTGAGAGGTATAAGAGATGCCGGAAATTTACAATCAATACTTTACTACCAGCGAGCTGGCCAGCATGTGTGGAGTAACCAAACATACCCTTTTTCATTACGACGAAATCGGGCTTTTAAAGCCCGAATTTATTAATGCAAAAGGCTACCGTTATTATTCTTTTCGACAGTGTTACCTGCTTGATATTATTAATGTACTCAAGAAGGCAGGAAGCTCTCTGCAGGAAATCAAGGAATTTATTCAGAATCAGAATACTCCCCTGCTCGTCAAGCTGCTTAAACAGAAGCAGCACGATCTGGAAGCGGAACAGCTTCGAATCAAACGGATGCAAGATATTCTGCGAAGCGCCATTCAAATGACAGAGACAACGATGGAAGGGTTACGGGATGTTCCACTAATAGAGGAATGTGAAGAGGAATATTTTATCGCCACCCCGCTGGAACATGGTGATGACGACAAGGAGTTTACCAGAAAACTAAGTGAACATCGAGATTATTGCGAAAAGCATGTTATCGATCACGAATTTCCCATCTGGACGATTATAGGCAAGGACGGTTTTGAAACTGGCGATTTTTCTTATGACTATATAGCCAATTTGCTGAAAGCGCCCATTCCGGGAGAAAAAATGATCATCAAACCCAAGGGTTTCTATGCTGTTATGGACCATAGAGGCTCTTATGAGACCATGCCGGAAACTTGCTCCATCCTCCAAAAATACATCGAGCAAAACGGAATGAAGGTATGCGGAAATGCGTATGCAATGGATTTACTCAACTATTTCTCTGAGAAAAATCCGGAGAGCTATGTCATTCGGATCGCAGTTAAGGTCTCAGTTTAGCGACTGTTGACAGCGCATTGTTGAGAAACAGGCCTGCCTCCGCATACGCACTAAGGGCATAGCAGAGGCAGAAATTTGGAACAAGTGTATTTTATTCAACTTCGTTTTTCGTGGCCTGATACATCTTTTCCGTGTACTCGTCAATTTCATCACGCGACATGCGCAAGCGGCCTACAGAAGTGCCATACCCAATTTCGTCTTTCCCTTCTTCCAGTCCTTTGAAAATGCCATCTGCGAAGGCATCCAATGGTTCTCCATGCACATGGAGTCCCGATCCGCCTAAATCGGTATTTACTGCCGGAGGGGCAATTTCAATGACTTCTACAGATGTTTCAGAAAGCTGGTGTCTTAGACTCATGGTAAACGAATGCAGGGCCGCTTTGGTCGCTGAATAGATCGGAGCAATGACAAATGGTGTAAAAGCCAGCCCGGATGTCACGTTAATGATGGTCGACTCTTCTTTTTCTGTAAAATAAGGAGCAAACAGCATAGAGAGGTGGAAAGGTGCCTCAATGTTGGTTGTGATTTCTTTATTGAAATAGTTCCAATCGTTCTTCGCATCGGCTTTTAACACATTAAATCGTTGCTGGATTCCTGCATTGTTAACCAACACATTCACTTCCGGATAGTTTTCCGTTACCCAATCAAACAAAGCTGCACGCTCGGATTCAATATCCAAATTACAGACACGTGTAATGAGGTCAGGGAGTATTTCTTTCGCATTTTGCAGCACATTCTCACGACGTCCACAAATGATGACTTTATTTCCGGCTTTCAGAAAGCGTTCCGCAAAAGCCAATCCGATTCCTGCACTTCCGCCTGTAATAAGTATTGTATTTCCTGAAAGTTTCATAATAGCGCCTCTTCTCCATTATTTTTCACTTCATTTTTCTTTCTTTCCTGAACCCGTTTTGTATAAGTTGCAATTTTTACGTCGATTCCTTCCAAGGCTTCATTCATCTGCGAGATTTCGTCCAGCACAACTTGCTTGTGATTCTTCAACATTTCGAGCCGGAGTTCGGTGGTGCGGTCTCCTTCTACGACCCAATCAACATACTGCTTGATACCCCGTATGGGCATGTGGGTGTTTTTTAAGTTCGTAACAACTTTAAGGAGCGTAATTTGAATTTCTGAAAATAACCGCCTGCCAGCTTCATCACGCTCGATGAGCGGCAGCAGTCCTTTTTTTTCATAATAACGTAACGTGGATTCCGGAACATTGAACATGGCTGAAGCTTCGCTAATTGAGTAATACTTCATCTGGAGGCCTCCAAATCATATCTTTCATTGTCGACAGGATTAGGATACGACTTAAACCATGGTTTAAGTCAACAAGAAATAATTAAAATTTCGATTGCACCTTACGTAACGTCATCTTTTATACTTAAACTACCGGTAAATAGTTAGCGCTAACGAAGGAGTTTCTTATGGAACGTTATTGGAAGGTGGGGGACCTGGCAAAACTAACGGGGCTCACCGTGCGGACTTTGCGATTTTACGATCAAATCGGCTTGTTCTCGCCATCCGGCCAAACGGAGTCCGGGCACAGGCTGTACAGTGAATCTGACATGTCCCGCCTGCAGCAGATTGTATCGCTGAAGGAGTTGGGCTTGTCTCTGGAGGAGGTCAAGTCGGTTCTGAACGACAAGCAGTTCAGCCCGCTGGAGATCGTCAACCTGCAAATGTCCCGCATCAAGGAACAAATCAAGCTGCAACAAACGCTTCTTGATCTGCTTCAACATGTGTCCAAGTCGATGCAAGGGAAGGAACCGTTAGCGGTTGAAGACTTCACCGAACTTTTGCAAGCGATGAAAAAGAGCCATGAGAAGCTGGTCATTGAGCGGCGGACAAGCTGGGAGCAGCGCCTGAATTTATTGGGTAATTTTCTTGCCGAAGAAGAGGAAGATTCGAAATCTAAGGAGGATTAACTATGACTGAACGATTTGTCAAACACGCCACCTTCGCCGTAGAGCGGACTTATGCCGCATCGCCTGCGAGGGTATACCAAGCCTGGTCCGATCCAGCTGTCAAAGCAAAATGGTTCTCGAAAGCCGATATTTTCGAATTTCATGTCGGAGGACGCGAATACAGCAGCGGAGGTCCGCCAGAGGGGCCTGTCTTTACCTTTGACGCATGCTATCAGGAAATTGTGCCGGAGCAGCGCATCGTCTATAGCTACACCCTGGATTCGGATGATGTGCGTATCTCGGTCTCGATCACGACGGTCGAGCTCATTCCGATTGAAGGCGGCACGAAGCTGATCTTCACGGAGCAGGGGGCATTCTTCGACGGGCACGATACGCCGGAAGTGCGCGAGCATGGCACAAATGAGATGCTGAATGCACTTGGCAAAACACTCGAACAGGAAGGGTAACCTTGGTGGCAATGAACGAAACCTGGACCATCCGAACGCTCTGCTGGCAGATTTATGGCATTTTGAATAGCTTTTGAGGATATGCCAAGGGGCTGTTCAATAAACAAAGAGCCGGGAGCAAGGAGAAACTTTCCCTGTTTCCCAGCTCTTTAGGTGGGATATGCACGGAGCGTCTCCAGAACATGAGAAAGGAGGGTCCCAGGTCAATGAACCATTCGGGTTTCCAATCTCCGATACACAAGTGCAAGCAGCATCGCGGGTACGGTACAAACCATCATTCCCAAGAAGGCGTATCTTGGCTCGATTTCGTATAAATAGCCGCCAAAAATGGTGAACACTGCTGTGCTCCAGCTAAGTGCCAGGGCCGAGTACATTCCCTGTGCTTTAGGAACCTGTTCATGCGGGATATGTTTGATCAAATATTTCATAAAGGCATAATGCCCCATCGCAAATGAGCATGCATGCAAGGCTTGCGCGATACTGAACACAATCACATTCGGAAAGGCAAATACCAGTATCCATCGCAAGGATGAACCCAGTGCGGCCAGCGCCAGTAAGGAGCCTGCTGAAAAATTGTGAAATTTGCGGTCAGCGACCGCGAAAAAAATAATTTCTGCAATTACGGCGATGTTAATAATGACGCCGATCAAATATTTCGGTGCATGGATTTCTTGCAGATAAATATAGCCGTAATTGTAATAAGAAGCGTGTGCCGCCTGCAATAAAATGACAATGACAAGCACCAAAGGAAAGTGTTTGATTTGAAATAGTTTTAGCATTCCGTTTCTTTTGCTTTTAACCGCTGGCGGCTTTTCAGATAAAACCGTGGGTGCGCGCATGAATCCAAGGCATACAAACACCACGATGCCAAGCAGCATCGCCCATAATATAACTTTTTCCCCCATTGCCCCTGTAAAGACGGCCAAGACCAAACCTGTCACCACAAATCCAATGGATCCCCATAAGCGGCTTTTCCCGTAATGTTGTAATTGCCGACGCTGCACAAGGACTCCAGCCGCGCTGTCCAAAGCAGGCATTAACGCAGGGTAAACCAAATGTAAAAGTACGGTTACAGCAAGCAAGCTGCCGAAGGAATGGGATGGAATATAACAGAGAAGTGCAATCAGTGTGCCGATAGCAGCTCCATTTAATAAGGCTTTACTGCTGAATTTCCCCGACAATACAGGAAACACAATTAATGTGGACAGGCCTCTTGCTACCAAACCCACGCTCATCATCAGACTTGCCTGTGACACCGTTACCCCTTTTGTATGAATCAACCATCCGGTCCAATAAGGCAGGAAAACTCCCCATGTAACAAAAAAGCTAAAAAATTGTCTGCTCATCCAGCGTTGTGTGTTCATTTTGTTCCCCCTCAGGTTGCATGATATCATGGGGAGAAATACAGTAACATGAGATATCTCATCTTTTGGGGTGGACGATGGAAATTTATAAAAATGAGAAAAGAGAACATTATCTGGAGGAGCATTCCATAGCACATTTATTTTCTTTTCCGATTGAAGAGTGTATAGAAGTGCATGAATATAAGCGCGGCGAATGGATTATTAAGGAAGGCATGAGGCCGGATTATTTATTTTATGTCGTTGAAGGAAAGGCCAAAATTTATGTCACTCATCACAACGGGAAGGTGTCCCTGATTAATTTTATCCATGCTAAAGACTATTTTGGGGAAATGGAATTGTTGAATGAGGTGTATTATACAAAAGGGATCCAAACCTCTGCCAGAACCGTTTGTTTTGCGTTTCCTTTTCATCATTGCCGCGCACAGATGCTGGAAGATCCGGTATTTCTGCGCGGGCTAACGAAGTTTCTGAGTGAAAAAGCAACCAAAATGGCTGCCAAATCTTCGCAAAGCCTCGCCTTCCCGCTTGAAAACCGGTTAGCGGATTTTATATTGCAAACTGCGGATGAAGGGATCTATAAGGAAAAGCATGTAATCGTTTGTGATTTTTTGGGTGTCTCTTACCGGCACTTATTGTACGTGTTTGCCCAATTTTGCGATAAAGGATATCTGCAAAAAGAAGGCCGTCACTACCGCATTCAGCAGTATGACTCCTTATATGAACTTGCCGGGATGTTGGGGAATTCATAGCTTAATTGCTTGGCTATATACCCTATAATTATATAGAACTGATGCCGAGCCGTGTCATAAATGTCGGTAACGACTTTGTATATTTGAATAACTGGAATTTTATTTGTTTTGTTGAGCGTCGTATAGTACATTTTATTATTATAATTCTACAAAATTGTTGCACCTAAAGGAGGCTGGTTTATGAGCAGTTCTTTGGACATTTTAAAACAGAGTAACGAATATCCTGTAGTGTTTATTGGTTCAGGTATATCCAAGAAGTACTTGGCTGGCTTTCCGAGCTGGGAGGAGTTGCTTCAACGATTTTGGCGACAATTGAATATAGAAACAGACTTCTATGCTTTTTTAAATCAACTTAGAAATAAAGTCAGGGAAAGTTATGTATCTGCAACCGATAGTGAAGTGGCTTATTATACCAATATAGAGGCTGGAACAATAATAGAGGCCTCGTTTAATGAAAAATTTTATGCACAGGAAATCGAAGTTGAAAACTTTACGCAACAACAAGCATATCGAACACAAATCTCACCTTTTAAAAAAGCAATTTCAAATACATAATGTTAGAAAAATCATTCAGGATTTTTCGACATCGCTCACTTCGTCAGAAATAAAGAGAATGAGTTCTCGGATAATTATTGTTGATCGAGTGGAAGGGATGCAGGAATTGTTGGAGAGGACGGTATATGATAAAGAATTAGGGTGTGAGTACACGGTAATTCAAACCGACAATTTCACTGAATTGTACGAGAAAACTGTTCAGATTAACCAAGGGGTATCTCCTTCAGAAGTTAGGCGTTTCCAGCAAGTTATAAAAAAATTAATTGTTGATAGTGGAAAAAAAGGAAGTTTAAATACTTTGTTGATTGCGCCAGAGCAATTAGAGGAGCTCGAAAAAAGAATAGGTGACGAGAAACTTGTAGTAGCTTTAGGTGATGCAACTTATATATTCCGGACACCAGATTTAATTTCATATGTGGAAGATTATATTTTTAATAAAAACGAGATACCTACTGAAATTGCACTTAGATATGTTGCGAGTCAGGGTAACAATGCTAAGATACCATTCTTCAAAGAGCCAAAAGAACAGGACATCATCGCTTACAACATACATAGGCTAGCTCGGGATCAGATCGAAGCATATATTAAGGGGAAAATTGAAGTCGCGAAAGAGATTGGAGCAGGAAGTTTAAGTACCTCAATGCGGAGGTTGCTACTGGCATTCGATTATATATGCTCAAACTAAAAGAGGCCATCGCCTAACCACCGAAGTGATTGCCAATGACCCCTTGAATCTAACCCAATTATACATGAGACCATGATTAATATCAATGGTTCGTCGTCTATTGGGTCAAGGTTAAAATGCACTTATGGCCAGAAAAGTATTCATCCTTGCACTTGATACCAATTTTAGGACAATGGTTTAGTGATACTTCTTTTTTCCAAACGGCTTTCATGCTTAAGAAGCCATTCCTTTCGCCATAAACCGCCCGCATAGCCGGTTAACTTCCCGTTTGTACCAATAATTCGGTGACAAGGGATGACAATACTTAATTTGTTTTTACCGTTTGCGCTGCCGACTGCCCGTATGGCCTTTTCATTGCCAATAGAAACAGCAATATCTTTGTAGGACCATGTTTGTGCGTAGGGTACTGTTTTCAAAGAATTCCAGACTGTTTTTTGAAATTCGGTACCTTCATATATATAAGGAAATGTAAATTCCGTGCGCGTGCCTTTAAAATATTCATCAAGCTGATCATGGCAAAGCTTCAAAGCCCGGGGAGTTGCGTCATGGACAGCATTTACGATGTGATCCCGTTCTGTGAACAGGATAGAATAAACCGCTTGCTCTGTTCCTTGTATTTCAACCATTCCAATGGGTGATTGGTAATCTAATATATGCAGTCTGCTCATATAGGGACCTCCAAGATATAAGGTGGACAGGCTCTCCAGCCCGCCGGTTAGAGTTCTTTACTCATCTTACGAAACTCGCTTGGCGAGCAGCCTTTTAAGCTTCGAAACACTTTGTAAAAATTAGAGAGACTTTGAAAGCCAACCTCATAACCAATTTCAAGATTTGTCATATTGGTCGTTTGAAGAAGCTGTACGGCTTTATCAATGCGCACTTTTTCCAAAAAAGTACGCGGAGTCTCTGATGTTTCTTTTTTAAATAGCCTTTCAAGATAAAAGGGGCTTAAACCGACCTGTTCCGCAACATCATTCAGCTTCAAATTTTGTTTATATTGATTCACTAAAATCGTCGTAATACTTTTAACGAATTCACTGTGAGGAGAATGTTCAACTTCAGGCTGGCATCTTTTGCATGCACGATAGCCAGCCTGTTCAACCTCACTGATATTATGGTAAAACTCAACGTTTGTTTTTTTGGGTTTTCGGGATCTGCAGGAAGGACGGCAGTAGATTTTCGTTGTTTTCACAGCTGTATAAAATAATCCATCATATTTCCGGTCACAGGCAATGATTTTCTCCCACATCTCATCAAATGAAAGATTTATATTGGTCATTCTTTCATCGCCTGCCTTCCTGATCTAGTTCTCATATAAATGAGCTGTATCCTGTAATTCCAATAATTTAGCCGCATTGTCTTCTAAACAAGCAATAATTTTGTCTGACAGGGCATTTCCAAAGCTGAAGCGCTTCACGCCTAACTCTTTCAGCTTATTACAACTTGTCAGGTTAGGCAAAGACAATATATTGAGCGGTGCTTTGATTTGAGCAGCAGCTTGTTGAATCTCACCATCCTCCGTTATTCCCGGCACAAAAATACCGCTGGCCCCGCTTTCAACATATGCCTTGGCCCGATTGATCGTTTCATTAAACGGGTTTTCCAATTGAAAGTAAGTATCCGTTCTGGCATTGATATAAAAATCCTTATATCCGTGATTGTCCAGTTCGTTCCTCATTCGTGTCAGGAGGCTGCAATGATCCTTTATATCCCTTAACCCCTTCTCTTTTTTCAAGGAATCTTCAATATTAATGCCAGCAACCCCGGCATCTGCCGTTTTTAATACATGATTAATAATCGTATCCAATTTTTCGCTGTACCCTGCTTCAATATCAGCGGATACCGGTATTTTTACATTCTCTGCAATGGTTTTGACGATTGCTAGATTTTGACTAAAATTTATTAACTCTCCGTCCGCATATCCTAACGAGTTGGCAATTCCCCAACTGGTTGTGCCAATGGCTTTAAACCCGGCCTTCTCTAAAGTTAAAGCTGATAAAAGATCCCAGGCATTACCCAAAAATAATAGATCCTCTGAATTGTGGAGATTATTGAATTCCTGAATGACCGACATTTTTCTGCCTCCTTGGCTTTGGTGAACTCATTTTATCAAGGAGGCTTTATTATTTCGTCCTCATTCTTGCTCTTATGGTCTGAGAGAGAATCGAAAAAGATCATCGAATGGGCGCAGAAATCAATGAATCTTGTAAATTTTCTCTTGATAGAAATAGAGATGTCTGGTAAGATAGTCTCACAAAAGCTACTCACGATAACGGCAAACTTGTCGAAAGGCGAGGACGCAAAGCTATAGGGCCTAATTGACGATAATGTCAGATGGCAGCCAGCTACCGAAAAGAAGACGCTTTTTTTGTTTTCTAATTTGGATAAAAAAATATTGAAATCTGGAAACTCTAGCACGATAACGGCAAACTTGTCGAAAGACTGGGACGCAAAGCTACAGGGCCTTCTTGACGTTATGTCAATGGCAGCCTGGCTACCGAAGGGAGTTTACAGTATGCGCAACGCAATATTCGCGATTGTAGGACTTTTTGCGTTATTATTGTGGGCTCCATTAGTACAAGCTACCCAATCTCAAAATTGGCTGGGCTTGGAACAGCTGGACCGTGGTGTGATCGTTATTCGATATGACGTGAAAGCCGGCATGAAGACGAAGCTCATGATTGCAAAAGGTCAGGACAAATATACATATATGCTTTCGCCGAACAAACGGCAGGAAGCATTTCCGCTGCAGATGGGCAACGGTGATTATATGGTTACCGTACTGGAACAGATCAGCGGTACCAAATATAAAATCGTTCAGGAAGCGCCCGTTACGCTTCAACTGACGAACAATAGCAAAGTGTTTCTGGGCTCTGTACAAAATATCAATTGGAGCGAACAGGACAAGGCTGCTCAGCTTGCAAAGAAGCTGACCCGGTCTGCTCAATCTGACGAGGAAAAAGTGCAGGCTATTTATGAATATATTGTTGGTACGATCAGATACGACAAGGCACTTGCAACCAGTGATCTGACGGACTACCTTCCCAATATCAACCGTACGATTGCAGGACAGAAAGGGATGTGCTACGATTATGCCTCCTTATTCGCTTCCATGCTGCGGAGCATCGGCATTCCGGCCAAGCTTGATATGGGAACATCGGAATACGTCGATGTTTACCACGCCTGGAATGAAGTTTATTTGAACGGGAAGTGGGTAACCATTGATACAACGGTCGATGCGAGCTGGAAAGCCAAAGGAGCCGACTTCAAAATGATAAAGGATGCCGCTCGCTACTCGGTATCCAAATATTACTAAATATAATACAATTAATCTAAGCTTTGGACAAATGTCCAAGGCT
Organism: Paenibacillus medicaginis; assembly: GCF_042138635.1. NCBI lineage: Bacteria > Bacillati > Bacillota > Bacilli > Caryophanales > Paenibacillaceae > Paenibacillus > Paenibacillus medicaginis. Next base: position 14,825 of record NZ_JBHIRY010000011.1, read on the forward strand.
TATTTGAGTTTGTAGAGAAATTGTAGAGATCGGGCAGTTATAATGCAAGAAGCCCATTTGGTTCTGGTGGGAAAAACAGGAACGATGAATTGTGCGCCATTAGAAATATGCGGAGGTGATGGACTGGGAGGTCTCTTAACGGCATACAATTCAATGGAGTATAGATACTCTGATTTGCGCACGGCAGCAGGATCGGAACCGAACATTACGAGGGTGATGTAGAGACTGAGGGAGAGATTATGAAGAAAAAAGTTAGTGGAATCGTTGTGGCGCTGCTGCTTCTGCTTCAATCGCTGTTTGGTGTATCCGCCTGGACGGGCAGTGTGGTCAATGCTAATGCGGCCGATGCACCGTCAAACGTGCAGGAATCCGTGTATGGAGAGACGGGAGACGTTGGAGTCACGGATGACGTCTATATCCCACCAGCGCCGGTCAACAATACGGACAGCATTTTAACAAAAGTCGTGTTAACCGACGTGAATGGTACCGTGATTGATGCGGTATACAATCCGGATAGCACCCTGGACATTGGTGCAGCTGTTAATCTCGGCTACGAATGGGAGCTTTCGAACGAACACGGCTACAAGAATGGGGATACATTTACTTTCGAGCTGCCGTCACAGTTTGAAGTATTCACGGAGATTGAAGCACCGCTCGTTGCCGGTCAAGGCGAAGTTGGCAGATTTACAGTTGATCGCAACGGCAAGGTTGTCATGACCTTCAACGATTATGTGGAGAGCCATTCTAACGTAAGTGGCAAGCTGGAAATACGTACCGAGTTTACGAAGGAAACCATTAAGGGGAGCACGGAAGTCATCATCGCCATTCCGGTAAAAAGCGGAGTGCAGACCGTTATCGTGAATCTGAAGCCGCAGGGTGGAAAGCTGATCGATAAGCAGGGAAAAGCGATTGGCAAAGACCGGATTGATTGGACGGTTCAGGTCAACAAGTCGCTGGATAAAATCAAGCATGCGGTCATCACCGATACGATGCCTGAAGGCTCGGAGCTTATCGCCGACTCTGTGGAGGTGTACCGCCTGCAAGTTAACGGCGATGGCTCGACGGTCCTTGGCGAAAAGGTAGGGGCCGACAAGTATACAGTCGAAACGAACGGCGGTGCCAAACTGGAGCTTGCTTTCCAGGATGAGACGATCAGCAAAGCCTATGAGATTCGTTATTCGACGAAGCTTACCGGCGAGCAAACGCGTTTTGAGAACACTGCTGTACTCTCTGGCGATGGGATGGAAGATGCCAAATCGACCGCTACGGTAACGGTAGACCGCGGTAAGTTTTTGGATAAGTCATATCGCCAGGATAAGGACACCGGAATTATCACCTGGACCGTGAAATACAATTTCAACGAGAAGAAGATTCCGAGTAATCAAGCCGTCATCACGGATGAATTCAGTGCGATTCATACATTGGTTACCGATTCGTTGAAGGTGTATAAAGGGAATTCGACGAAGGCCGAAGATCAGCTTTCACCGGATGAATACACCTTTACACCGACAGGTACGAACGGATTTACGTTGCAATTCAAGAGGGATATCGATTCTCCGTATACAATCGTTTATCAAACGAAGCCAGTCGACCGGACGAGCGCTGACGGGCAGCAGGTGAAGAATAAAGTCGTATCGGGTGATACGTCCAAGGAAGTAACCGCTCCGGCCCAAGGAATTCGCGCTTTGGTGAAGGGCGTCTCGAATGTCGATTTTGCAAATAAAACGGCGAAGTGGCTTATTACTGTTAATGGTGATAAAAAGCCGGACGGCAGCAAGTACAGTATGGAGAATGTAGTCATCAAGGATACGTTCCCACAAGGCGGCCTCGATTTCATTCCGGATTCAGTGATCGTAAAAGCGGTCGGGAAAGTTGTTCCTGCGAGTGATTATAAGGTCGAATACGATAATGCACGAAGCGGTTTTGAAATTAATTTCTCCAAGACCATTGACACCACGTATACGATTGAGTATCAAACGAAATTTAACATCGACTGGCTGAAGAACAGCAAGCTGGATTACATGAACAGAGCCATCATGACATGGAGCGAGAACGGTGAGGCAAGAGGGCCGATTCAACGGGATGCGAGCTTCTCTTCCGACGATTATACGAGAAATAACGGAGGAAAAGACGGCAGCTACGATCCTGTCAACAAAGAGATGACATGGAACATCAAGATGAACTACAATCTCAAATCGCTAAACGAAGCGGTTGTAACGGATGTTCTGAAGCTTGAGCAGAAGCTTGTGCCGAATTCGGTTAAGGTATACGAGATGAAGCTGACAGGAGAACGGAATGGGATTACGAAGGGCGTCCAAATTCCTGCGTCTCAATATGAGGTGACGGAACCATCCGCAGCGAACGGAAACCAAGTGTCCATTCGTTTTACCGGCCCGATTTCAACCGCATACTGGATCGAGTTCAAAACGTCGCTGCAAGGCACTTTGATTGTCAAAAATATTGATAATACGGCTGAGTTGTGGAACGGCAGCGATAAAGCAGCCACATGGAACGCAAGTGTAGCGATTCCCCACGGCGGCGAATATGTGAAGAAAAACGGCACTCAAAACGGAAACAAAATCGATTGGTCCATTCGCATCAATGAAGGCCAGTCGCAAATTTCCAACGCCAAAGTTATTGATTATCCAAGTGCGAACCAAATCTTGCTCGAGGACTCATTCCATCTGTACACAACCAAGATCAATGCAAACGGTGAAGCGGTCAAAGCTGATGAGCTGACAAAAGGTAAAGATTATACGTTAACCATTTCAAAGCTTGACGGCGATCAAGAGACGTTTGAATTAAAGTTTGCAGACGCTATCTCCACAGCGTATATTTTGGAATATCAGTCATTTATCACCGCCGGGGATAAAGAAGCTGTACAAAATAAAGTGGCGCTCGAAGGAGATCAGCTGAAGACCGAGATCAGGGAAACGACGGAAGAGGTTATTGTTCGCACTTCCTCCGGTTCAGGCTCAGGAGGCGGCGTAACAGGCAGCCTGGAAGTAACGAAGGTTGATCAGGATGATCAGACGAAGCTGCTGGCGGGAGCGAAGTTCGTGCTTTACGATAAAGCGGGCAAGAAGACGCCAATCGTAAAAACAACGGATGCGGACGGCAAAATCCTGTTTACGAAGCTGTTGTATGATGACTATATTCTGGAGGAGCTGGCAGCTCCGGAAGGATATAAGATCAATCAGGCAACAAGGGACGTAACGATCGACTCCAAAATGCAGAGCCAAGGCAATGTAAAGAAACTGACTATCACGAACGCTAAGGAAGAGCCAACTAATCCTGGCGAGCCAACGGATCCTACAGACCCAGACCCGACAGATCCAACGGATCCAACAGATCCTGGCAATCCGACCGACCCAGGAACCCCTGGTAATCCGACGGATCCAACGGACCCGACCGACCCAGGAAATCCTGGCAACCCAACGGATCCAGGAGGATCTGACAACTCGGGCAATCACTCGGATCATGATCATGATAAGCCGGATCGTCCGTCTGATGGCAATTCAGGGCAGTCTCCGGTAACTCCGTCCAACCCAGGGACGCCGTCCGACGAAGTAGAAGTACCGGATGAAGATGTCCCAAGAGGCGAACCGACAACAACCCCTCAAACGCCTTCGACGGAAACGCCAACCGTTGACATCGATGAGGAGGATACTCCACGCGGTGAAGGCGAGCCGAAACCGGAGAAGCCGGCAGTACCAACGCCGAAACCGCAAACTCCGCCATCGGAGACTACGGTAACGATGCTGCCGCAAACGGGTGAAGCAAGCCACTATCCGTTCTATCTGGCGGGTCTCGGGCTGATCGCTCTCGGTGTGTGGTTAGGCTTCAGACGGAGAACAATGAAACCATAGTTCTTTAACGCTTTGCTCTCCTTGTCCTGGTAACAGGACTGGGGAGCTTTTTTCATGTTGAGGGGCGCGAAAATCTGATATGATTTGAAGAATGACGGAGCAAAAATAGCAGCAAGGGAGAATGTGAAATGATACATTCCTATCGTCCTGTACCATCACCCAAACTGCAGCCGGAGCTGCATCACCCCGGGTACAGTTACCGGGAATATGTGCCGAGCCATCACTTGGCACCGTATATTGTTTGTTATTGGACAATGGACTTTCAGCCAGGAGCTGAGGAGCAATTGCACCGAATCATTCCGGATGGCTGTAAGGTTGTGTCCTTTTTACATTTTGACCCGTTTTGCCACATGAATTATGAAGTTGCTGCTTGTGAATCGTTGTCATAATACAGTCCCAGATGATAAGCTCGCATCAGGAGACTTTCGAAAATTCCCGACCTTGGTGGTCTATAGAATGAGTGAATTGGGATTATCGCTGAAATCCATATTGGACCAATTGGACGAGTGGGGCGAGCGATATATGAATCAACGGGATGGGTAGATTGTATCTAACATGATTTGAAATTGGAAAGCAGAGAGGGCATATGAGAAAGATACTGATCATAGATGATGAAGCTGATCTTAGAAAACTGCTGACAGACTACTTTGAATTGAACGGGTATTTCGTGATGACTGCACCAAACGGCCATGAGGCCTTGCGGCAAATTGAAAATCTGCCGGACCTTGTTTTGCTAGACATCAATATGCCTGAGCTGGACGGTCTTGAGTTATGCAGGAAAATCAGGGACTTTGTGTCCTGCCCTATTTTATTTCTAACAGCCCGTGTCGAGGATGCGGATAAAATCATGGGGTTTAAGGCTGGAGGGGATGACTACATCGCAAAACCGTTCAATATTCATGAACTGGGCGCAAGGGTAGAGGCACATTTACGCAGGGAAGTACGAAGTCAAAATAAAACGTCTATAAAATTTAGTGAAGATTTGGTGGTTGATTATGCGGCTCGCGCGCTTTACTTCCACGATGTACGAATTCTCCTGGCCAAAAAGGAGTTCGATATTATAGAACTGTTGTCTATGCATCCTGGCATGGTGTTTGACAAGGAGCGTATTTTTGAAGAGGTATGGGGATTTGATAATGAAGGCGACAGCAATGTAATCGCGGAACATATCAGGAGAATTCGGTACAAATTGAAGGAGCATGGCTGTGACAACAGGATCGAAACGGTCTGGGGAGTAGGTTACAAATGGCGAAAATCGTAGACTGGTTGACCTTGAAGCGGCTGACCTTGCTGCAATCATTCATTTTCCTATGCTGCATGACGCTCATCGCTGTTCTAATCGTCATCACATTGGAGTTTGGATGGGCGGAGAGCATGCGCTTGCGGTTTGCCGGCCATTCTTCCGTGCAGGATTGGATATTGCCCGTTCAGGTTGCGATGGTGCTGATAACGGTTGCCGTCGGTATAGTTCTGATGGCCAGCCTCTTTTATCGGTGGAAGTTGAAAAAGCCGCTTGAAATCCTGATGAAGGCTTCGGAGAAAATTTCAGCGAATGATTTGGGGTTTCATATTTCATATGATAGTGCGGATGAGATGGGCGAGTTATGCCATGTATTTGAAAAAATGCGCGGCCAGTTGGAAAAAAACTTTAAAACACTGTGGCGATCGGTTGAGGAACGCAAACAGCTGAATGCTATTTTTGCCCATGATCTGAGAACACCCTTATCCGTTCTAAAGGGATATTCCGAGCTGCTGGCCACGTATCTGCCCCAAAATAATATATCCAGGGAAAAGCTTCTGGACATGATTGAAACCATGAACGTACATATTGCGCGTCTTGAGAGCTACACGGAGGCGATGAATTCCATTCAAAAGCTGGAAGACATGCCGGTACATAGCCGTATGATGGAAACGGATCATCTCATCTCTTTGCTGAATGACAGCGCACGGCAAATAACCGGACAATGCGGTAAGACGCTCAGTACATCCATTGCTGCGGATGCGAATACAATCGCTGTCGATCTCCATTTGGTGATGCAGGTATTTGAGAACTTGCTGAACAATGCAGCGCGTTATGCTTCCAGCCATATAAGTGTTCACTATAGCGCTCGTGCAGGATTTTTTGCGGTTACAGTCACGGATGACGGACCCGGTTTTTCGGATACAGAGCTGCAAAAGGCCGTGCTTCCCTTTTATCGCGGAGAGGTATCGGATGCGAATGAACACCACGGGCTGGGGCTCTATATCTGCAAAGTACTGTGTGAAAAGCATGAGGGGAGTTTGCATGTAGAGAATGGCCTCCAGGGTGGAGGAAGCGTAACAGCCAGATTTTTCGCGGGGTTGATAAAAAGTTGATAATTATATATTAGCATTTCCTTATTATAGAACTGAGGAGTGCTAGTATGAGAATCGTTCATAAAAAGAAAATAGCTTTAAATTTTGTCTGCTTGCTGCTGATCATGGCCATCCTGGTTCAACCCGCTTTCGCTGTTGAAATCCGGAACAAAGCTGAAATACAGCATGAAATTGATCATTACGTCAAAACAACCATGGAAGCCAATCATATTAAGGGCGCGGCTCTTGCCATAGCCAATAACGAAGAGATTTTCTATGCGAATGGTTACGGCACGTTTTCGGATGACCGCGTTATAGACGGCAATACTCCCTTTCCTATTGCTTCCTTAAGCAAATCTTTTACAGCACTGGCCGTCCTTCAATTGGTTGACAAAGGATTGATTGACCTTGACGCGCCATACACATCATATTTTCCCGATCTCTTGCCTGAGGACGAGCGTGTACGTCATATTACAATTCGGAATCTGCTTAACCAGACAAGCGGTCTTAATGACAAAGTAAATCCTGACATGACAAGATCCCCCCAGTATCAATCGCTGCAGGAGATCAACCAATCATTGAACAGGGTTAAGCTTGCTAATGATCCGGGAACGGCCTATAGCTACCACAATCCAAATTATCAATATTTGGCTCTTCTTGTAGAGAAAATGAGCGGACAGAGCTTCTCTGATTACCTGGAAAATCATATATTTAAACCTTTGGGGATGAATCATACCTTTAACGTGGGTACCACACAACTGATCAATGAAAATTCCGCCATTCCGCGGGGACATTATCTTATGCTTGGCCATCCCGTAAGCCAGGCTGAACCTTTATGGTTTATTGACGGTCCGGCCGGTATCATTTCGACTGCTGAAGACATGGCTAAATGGATGCTAGCCCAATATGATGGCCGTCTTCTGTCTAAGGAGCTGATGGAGCAGTACCATACAGCCGGACAGAGCGGTCCGTATGGAATGGGCTGGCTGGCAGGCGAGGATAAACAAGGGGGACGGACGGTTTCCCATAGCGGAATTTTCTGGACGTATAAGGGGGAAGAGACGATCTATTTGGATCAGCGGCTGGGCATTACGATGATGTTTGATTCCGGTTTAAACGCGTTTATCGATTATTCAGCTTTTACCGACGGGATTGCAAGTATTATTCATGGCGAAAAGCCTGAGGCTTCTGTCTTTAATGGCAGAAACATGGAGATCCTTATGATTCTGCTGGTAGTTGCGACGATTTTGTGGGGAGGATATTCACATTCTCGTATCCTTCGAAGCAAAAAGAACATTACGACCGGGAAATTGATTTTTTCGGCGGCCGTAAGAATGCTTCCTGTCTTGATTCTCTTGTTCCTGTCACCATTAGCTACATTCATTGGTGCCGGCCGTGTTTTGCCTTGGTTTGGACTATGGACTTCCATGTCATCGCTGATGATATGGCTTGTTGTATTGTCGATTGTAAATACAGCGAATTTGGGTTGTTATTTCAAATTGTATTGCAATGAATCGCGAATCAGTTAGTCATCTTTTTCACCGTTTCGCCCTCGATTAACTCAGGCTGATAGTAGGTGGTGTTTGGCAGGTCCTTTTTTCCCTGTAATTTCTTAATGATCCAATCCGCTGCATCTCGTCCCATATGTTCTTGCGGGTGGGTCAAGGTCGTCAGTTTGATATTCGCATTTTTGGCAATGTAAGAATTGTCCTGGCCAATAATGGATAATTCGTCCGGAATAAGTATACCGAGCTGTCTGCATACATGTACGACTTCCAATCCTACCTCGTCGTTGTAGCACACAATGGCGGTCAGCTCATCCCGATTTTTATTTAAGAATTCCTTCAAGTTTGCGGACAATTCCTGCTTCGTCTCTGTATCGAATGAAAGCACTTGCTCCGGGTGAAATCGTAATTTGGCTTCTCCAAGAGCTTTGATATACCCTTTCATTCGATACTTTCCTTGTAAATCATCCATTTTTGCAATGATCCCAATTTGGGTATGTCCTTTAGAGATCAATTCTTTGGTTGCCAGATAGCTGGACTGCACGTCATCAAGGCAAAAGAAAGGAACCTCCAATTCTTCATAATAAGCATTGATCATTATGAATGGAACATCCTGTTCCTTGAAAGACAGGTAATAAGCGATATTGGGATTGTACAGATTGCTTTTCGTAGGCTCGATAATCAAACCGTCCACACCATAGGACAGCATCATTTCCAAAGCTTTTTTTTCTTGTGCGACATCGTTATTTGTACTGGCTAACAGTAACGAATAGTTATCTTCATTCAATCTGCCTTCAATTCCGCGGATAATGGAGGGAAAAATGTAATCTGAAATATAGGTCGTGATGACACCGATCGTTTTAATATTGGAGCCCCCGGCAGATTTGGAGCGATATTGGTTGCTGACATAAGTGCCAGAGCCTTTTTCACTCCTTAAGAAACCCTCGTTAGATAATTCTAAAATGGCTTTTCGGACCGTCTGCCGGCTGACCTTGTACATATCCTGCAAAGCGGCTTCCGTAGGAATTTGTTCTCCCAGGCTGTATGCCCCTGAAAGGATGTTGCTTTTTATATCATCAATAATGACCTGATACTTTGGCTTCATTTCTTTCACTTCTTTCAAAGTTGTTCGCATTCTAATGCATTCATCCGGAAAATTTGTATGTACATCTTAGCATTATTTTAAGTGGATGAAAAGAATTTGCATCAAGTACGTACAAATTGTAAAAATGTTGCAGGGGTTTATATTTATGATCCACTTTCATAATCACATAAGTATCTTTATATAATGATTAAGGAGAAAACAGCAGAATTATCGCCTCAATAGTTGTATGTATAACCTATAATTAATATTGACAAATGTACGAACAAAAAAATATACTAAGGCTGTCTATAAAGGAAAGCGCCTTCTTTTGAAAAACGCTGTCAGGGAGGGGACAATGTGATCACGAATCAACCAAACATTAAACAAGCGATTACGAAGGGAGAAACTTCCCTGGGGATCGAATTCGGATCCACACGGATCAAAGCCGTGTTAATTGATCATCATTTTGAAACCATCGCATCCGGAAGCTATGAGTGGGAAAACCGCTTGGAAGATGGATATTGGACGTACAGCCTGGTGGACATCATCACGGGCTTGCAAGAAGCTTACAGCGAAATGAAGCAGGAAGTAGAACGAAATTATGGAGTCACGATTCGAACGGTTGGTTCTATCGGATTTTCTGCAATGATGCATGGATATATGGCTTTTGATAGCACAGGGGAGCTGCTTGTTCCGTTTCGGACCTGGCGTAATGCAACCACCGGTGCCGCGGCCAAGGAATTAACGGATACTTTCCAATTCAACATCCCTGAACGATGGAGCATTGCTCACCTTTATCAAGCCATTTTAAACGAAGAGAAGCATGTGCCTCGGATCGATTTTATAACGACCTTAGCCGGATTCATTCACTGGCTGCTGACCGGTAATAAAGCCATTGGCATCGGGGATGCGTCGGGTATGTTCCCAATCGATGAAGCCACACAGGATTACAATGAACGGATGCTTAAGCAGTTTGATGAACTCATTGCAGCCAAGGGATATCCGTGGAAGCTTAAGGATGTTCTTCCCAAAGTCTGCATCTCAGGCGAGCAAGCAGGTGAACTCACGGAAGCTGGAGCCAAGCTTCTGGATGTTTCACAAAATTTACAACCAGGCATTCCGCTTTGTCCTCCGGAAGGTGATGCCGGAACCGGGATGGTTGCTACGAATAGTGTGAGAAAACGCACCGGAAATGTCTCCGTAGGCACCTCGGTTTTTGCCATGATTGTATTGGAGAAGGAGCTTTCCAAGGTATATCCGGAAATTGATCTGGTCACTACGCCAAACGGCAGTCCGGTTGGTATGGTTCATGCGAACAACTGCTCAAGCGATATTAATGCCTGGCTAGGGTTATTCCGTGAATTTTACGAGGCTATGGGACAAAAAGTGGATACGAATCAAATATTCAGCGTGATGCTGAATAAAGCTTTGGAAGCGGATCCGGATGGCGGCGGTTTGCTCAGCTATGGTTATTTTTCAGGTGAAAATATCACGGGTTTGGATAAAGGGCGGCCGCTGTTTGTCCGCTCACCGGAAAGTAATTTTAATTTAGCCAATTTCATGCGGACTCATCTATTTACTGCTTTTGGCGCGTTGAACATCGGTATGGATATTTTGACGAAAGAAGAAGATGTCGCGATAGATAACATTTTAGCTCATGGCGGCTTATTTAAAACCCCTGTCGTTGGCCAAAAGATTATGGCTGCTGCACTGAATGTTCCGGTTTCCGTGATGGCAACCGCCGGCGAAGGCGGGGCATGGGGCATGGCGATTCTGGCTTCTTACATGATGAACAAAGAGCAACAAGAGAGTTTGGAAGACTTCCTTGACACAAAGGTCTTTAAAGACGTTGAGGCGCAAGAAATGGTACCGGATGAAATTGACGTGAAAGGATTTGAAATATTTATCGAACGCTACCAAAAAGGTCTGGCGATTGAGCAGGCTGCTGTGGACCATTTGGTGGAGAATTGGAGGGAATGATGTGCTGAAACAATTGAAAGAAGAGGTGTATGAAGCGAATCTGGAACTGCCTAAACACGGACTTGTGAAATATACCTGGGGAAATGTAAGCGCCGTTGATCGGGAAAGCGGGTTGTTCGTGATCAAGCCCAGCGGTGTCGATTATGAAACGATGAAACCCGGCGATATGGTGGTTGTGGATTTAGATGGCAATGTTGTTGAAGGAGAGATGAGGCCTTCATCCGATACTGCGACTCACGCCGTACTGTATAAGCATTTCCCGGAAATCGGCGGCATCGTGCACACCCATTCAACCTGGGCGACCATTTGGGCTCAAGCTGGTCTGGATGTGCCCGTGATGGGGACTACGCATGCAGACACCTTCTACGGTCCCGTACCGTGTGCCCGTTTTCTGACTCAAGAGGAGATTGACCGTGGTTACGAAGCGGAAACAGGCCATGTCATCATCGAAACCTTTGAGCAGCGCGGGCTGGATGTTATGGCCATTCCCGGCATCCTGCTCCATGGTCATGCACCGTTTACCTGGGGGAAAGACGCAAAATCAGCGGTAGTGAACAGTGTTGTGCTGGAAGAAGTTTGTAAAATGAATTTGTTTGCACGGGAATTAAATCATTTTGCTGAAGAACTGCCGCAGCGTATTCTGGATAAGCACTATTTGCGGAAGCATGGGAAAGACGCCTACTACGGGCAGAAATAATCCAAACAATCCAATAAAGAAAAGAGGATGATCATGATGTCAGCAGCAGGAACAAAAGAGTTTTGGTTTGTCGTAGGTTCACAGCATCTTTATGGGGAAGAAGCGTTGGCGGAAGTTAAAGCCCATGCCCAAACCATGACGGATGCATTGAATAAAAGTGGTGTTTTACCTTACCCGCTTGTTCTGCAGGATTTGGCTGTGAGTGCAGATAAAATCACAAGCATCATGAAAGAAGTCAACTATCGTGACGAGGTTGCTGGTGTCATCACCTGGATGCATACGTTCTCGCCTGCGAAAATGTGGATTCGCGGAACAAAATTGCTGCAAAAACCTTTGCTTCATCTGGCAACGCAATACAATGAAAGCATTCCTTGGGCAACAATTGATATGGACTTCATGAACCTGAACCAGGCCGCTCATGGCGACCGTGAATATGGTTTTATCAATGCCCGTTTGCAGAAACAAAATAAAATTGTAGTAGGCTACTGGGAACGCCCTGAAGTGCAAAAGCAGATTGCTGAGTGGATGGACGTAGCGGTTGCTTATAACGAAAGCTTTAACATCAAGGTCGCGCGCTTTGGTGACAACATGCGCAACGTAGGCGTTACGGAAGGGGATAAGGTTGAAGCCCAAATTCAATTCGGATGGACCGTTGATTACTTTGGCATTGGAGACCTCGTTCAATACGTGGATGCTGTTACGGATGAAGAGATCGATGCTTTGTTTGCGGAATATGCGGAGCTGTATGAATTTGATTACGGAACTTACAGCAAGGAAGACTGGGAAGCCAGCGTAAAAGTACAGGCAAGCTATGAAATTGCTATTAAACGTTTCCTTGATGAGGGTGGTTACAATGCCTTCACATCGAACTTCGAAGATTTACACGGGATGAAGCAGCTTCCTGGACTTGCCGTCCAGCGTTTGATGGCACAGGGATATGGCTTTGCCGGTGAAGGAGATTGGAAGACGGCAGCGCTTGACCGTTTGCTTAAAGTGATGAGCCATAACCAGAACACTGGCTTTATGGAGGACTACACCTATGAAATGGCCGCAGGTCAGGAAGCCATCCTCCAATCCCATATGCTTGAAGTAGACCCGACTTTGGCCAGCAACAGACCTAAAATCATCGTTTCTCCATTAGGGATTGGCGATCGTGAAGATCCGGCGCGCCTGGTATTTGACGGCAAAGCGGGAGACGGCGTAGTTGTTTCCATGGCTGACTTTGGCACTCATTATAAGCTCCTGATTAACGAGGTTACTGCATTTGAGCCAACGGTTCCGGCGCCCAAGCTTCCGGTGGCCCGTGTGCTTTGGAACGTGAAGCCAAACTTCCAGGATGGGGTAAAAGCCTGGATCGAAAATGGCGGCGGTCACCACACCGTAGTTTCACTGAATTTAACAACAGACCAAATTGTGACCTATGCAAAGCTTGTTGGTCTGGAATACGTAGTTATTAAGTAATGTGAGCGGAGCATTCTTCCAAATCTTTTAAATAAGAAAAGGCACAACCATAGAAATGGCTGTGTCTTTTTTGCCGTTTGAGCCGATGGCTCAGTAAGGTGTCCGCCCTCAGGCTTCAAACAGGATTTCCCCTGTACAGGATAAATCAAACCCTGAAATCGACTGCAGCTCCTTTTTGAAGGTGTCGGATTGCAGAATTTGCAAGAGAGCAGGAATCCAGGTCTGGCTCCACGATGTTTTTAGCATCACAAGATCATAGCGCTCCCGGATCAAAGGAATGAAATCAATTTGCCCGACAATAGAGGCGGCTTTTTCTATGCCGACACCAACGTCGGCTTCGCCGGACGCGACTTTCGTCGCCACGCCGAGATGATTGGTCTGTATATTGTCATATCCGGCAAGCTGCACAGGCCTGATGCTGTGAAGGCGGAGTTGTTCGTCAAGCAATACGCGGGCCCCCGATCCTTTTTCCCGATTCACGAATCGCAGCCCTGGACGGCTTAAGTCGGACCACTGCGTAAGGCCGAATGGATTCCCTTGCTGGACATACAGTCCTGCATTTCTGGAAAGTAGGTTGACGACCACATAGGAAGAACCGACAAGCAGCTTTCGGATATAGGAAAGGTTGTATTCCCCGGTATCTCCGTCCAGGAGATGGGTGCTTACGATATCAGCCTCACCTCTGTACATGGAAATCAGGCTGTCGAGACTGCCGACAAATGAACGCAAAGGCCGAATGCCGGGGATTGCCTGTTCCATGTGGTTGGCCAAAATATCCAGACTAATGTCATGCCCGGTGATCACGATGGGGCGGTTCGCGCTGAAGGAAGCCGGCGGTTGGGAATGTACGGGTGAATGAACCTCAGCAGATTGGCCCGTTATCGGAACCATTCTTGTCCGTTGTTTATATGCCTCCAGGTCAGCGGCATCCACCCGCATTTGCTTGCCGACCCGATAAGAGGGCAACTCCCCTTTTTTGATAAGATCATACACGGTGAGCTTTGATATTTTCAAAAGCTTGGCGATTTCCTCTGTTGTATAAGACATGTCGCTGGACATATCATAATCCTCCCGGTTAGCTGTAAAACTGGCTGGTTTTTGTGTCTAATTATAACACAATTGAATGAAGCCAAGCGCTTTACCTGAATCCCTGCTCGCTTGAATATTTAAAATTTTATTTTCCACTAAAGTTAGATATAAATAGATATATTTAGTTTACAAATGACCTTCCGAAAAAGTATAATAGCTTTGTTTAGTTATAATTGGATATCATTCCGGAGGGGTCTTATGTTTAAAAATGTAAAGATTAGTGTGGTTCTATCGGTTATTATAGCTTTCATGTTAGTCATAGCGGGCTGTGGTACGGCAGCGAACGATGGTGCCGGTCCACAAGCTTCAAGCACGAATGCTCAAACCACGGAAACGGCTGAAACGATTGAATTGACTGTATCAGCGGCAGCAAGCATGACGGATGCCCTGAAAGAAATTCAGCAGGCTTATGAAACGAATAATCCGAATATTAAATTGAATTTTAACTTTGGCGCATCCGGCGCGCTGCAGCAGCAGATTGAGCAGGGAGCACCTGCTGACTTGTTCCTGTCTGCCGCAACCAAGAACATGAAAGCGCTCGTGGAGCAACAGCTCATGGATGCCAATCAACAGAAAAACTTATTAAGCAATGAATTGGTAGCTGTAGTTGCTGTAGATGGAAGTGCACCGGTTGCAAGCGTCGAGGATTTGTCCAAGCCTGATGTGAAGAACATTGCTATTGGCATTCCTGAAAGTGTACCTGCGGGAGGCTATGCCAAAGAAGCGCTCACAAGCGCAAAGCTCTGGGATGCTCTGCAATCCAAAATGGTGCAGGGGAAAGACGTAAGACAGGTTCTTCAATATGTAGAAACAGGGAATGCAGATGTTGGGTTTGTCTATAAAACAGACGCATTAACCTCGGACAAAGTAAAAGTTGCTTTCCCTGTGGATCCCAAGACCTACACACCTGTTGAATATCCGATTGGAATTGTAAAGGCGACGAAGCATAACAAAGAGGCCGAAGATTTTTACAACTATTTGCAGACCCAAGAAGCGCTTGACGTCTTTGTGAAGTATGGGTTTTCCATCCCGAATTGATAGCAGCCATGATCAATTGGGAGGAATTCTGGGTACCGATTAAACTGTCTCTGCAGGTGTCGATGCTGTCCAGCCTGACCGTAATCGTACTTGGTGTGGCTGCCGCCTGGTGGATGTCCCGCCAAACGTTTAAAGGAAAAACAGTGGTTGAGACAATCTTTATGCTGCCGTTAGTTCTTCCACCAACAGTGGTCGGTTTTATTCTATTAGTCATACTGGGTCGAAAAAGCTGGTTTGGACACTGGATGGAATGGCTTTTTAACGCACCGATTATATTTACCTGGTGGGCTGCCGTGATCGCTGCCGTCGTGGTGGCCTTTCCGCTGGTGTATCAGACGATGAAGGTTGGGTTCTCTTCCGTAGATCAGGCCTTGGAAGAGGCTGCGCGCTCCACCGGAGCTAATGAATGGCAGGTGTTCAGGTACATCACGCTTCCTTTGACTTACCGTTCGATTGCTTCCGCCTATATTCTCGGATTTGCTCGCGGGCTTGGCGAGTTTGGGGCGACATTAATGATAGCGGGCAATATTCCTGGTAAAACACAGACCATTCCTACGGCCATATTTGTAGCGGTGGATGCCGGCAATATGACGATGGCATGGGCCTGGACGGGCTCCATGATGGTCATTTCCTTTATCATGCTGTTTCTGACGAGGCAGAAGGAGTAGTCCAGGGTTTACTTGTCCAATGCCTCCAGTACAGCCTCGATGCCATAGCTGTTGCCAAGCGGGCCGTAACCCATGGCGAGAGCACCGTTGACGGTGTGTGTCTGCCCGCTCTTAACCGCCTTCAGGCTTTTCCAGACAGCGGTCTTTTCCCACTCGTCTGTAAGGGAGGCTGCCGACGGATTATCATAGTTGAAGTAGCCCAGTATCAGATGATCGGGGTTCAGCGCACTTAATCCTTCCAGTGTCAGCTCAGCGCCTTCCGTCATCACCGGACTGTCCGGTGCCTTCAATCCGAGGCCTTTGTCATAATAGGGGGTTAGGAAATTAGTTCCGCCCAGCCATACGGCGTTGTTCCGCACCTGCAGGAATGCGACCGTTCCCTTGACATCGGCCAGCTTCTCCCTGGCGTTCTGCAGCTTGGCTTGATAATCGGTGATGAACTGCTCCGCGCCATCCTCCTGCCCCAATATTTCTCCGAACTTCGTGACCAGCGCCGGCCAATTGCTCCATACGTCGGTGTCTGCTTCATCAATAACGACGGTTGTCGCAATTTTCTCCAGCTGATCCGTCAGCTGGGTATTGGTCGCATTGCCTGCAATGATGAGGTCTGGCGCATATTCCAGCAGTGCCTCCATGTTGACAGTCGTGTTCTCACCAACGAAAGCAAGCTCTTCGTGCTTGTCGACGTATGGCTTATACGTGTCGGTACCGAGGGAAGAGTCGTTCTTCGTGAACGGCAGCGTGAGGCCGACCGACTTCAAATCGAACAGCAGGATGGAATCGACGTATCCCCAGTGAACGACAGCGACGCGCTCCGGCTTCTCCTGAATGACGATGCTGCCGTTGGCCGCTTCGATCGTGCGCGGAAATGAGGTAGAACCTGCCGCTGCTTGTCCGGCCGCGTTTGACGGCGGGGTGGGCGTTTGTCCATTCGCAGACTGCGTATTACTTGAGCAGGCGCTCAGAAGCAGCAGCAAACTGATCATGCCAGTAAAAAAGACAGACCATGATGTAGTGTGACGAACTTTCATAGTTGTGTACCCTCTCTCTATTTTTGAAAGATGATAATCATTATCAATTACATTCTTTATAGTATCATCACACGCATCCAATGAGAATGAAGAGATTCCCGAACGATGATGGACAATTTCACGCGGCAAACTGTACTGTACGGGCAAGATGACATTGCCGCAGTTTAAGATTCTGTGCGGTCGAGGTCTACTTGACTGGGCGCAACCCCTTTATATTTTTTGAACAATCTGCTGAAATAGTACGGGTCTGAATACCCAATACTCTTGGCAACGGCGGCTACGGAAAATCGCTTTGTTAACAGCCACTCATGTGCCTTGTTCATCCGGTAATGGATCAGATATTCAATGGGTCCTGTCCCGGTATATTTGGTGAATAGATAAGAGAAATATTTGGGTTTTAATTGGTAACGATCGGCCAGCTTGGTCAGCGTCAGCGGCTCGGTGAAATGAGACTGGATGTACCGGATGGCGTCCTCAATAACGGGATAGCTGTCCTTGTTTTGGTGGTAGCGCTCCGCTTTCAGCACTTTGGTGATAAGCTGGTAAAATAACGAGCGTTGATTCAGCTTGTCCATCGAATCAGGTGAGGAAGCGGCGTTTAGTAGCTGCTCCACCAGGGTTAGCAGCTCCGGATTTAGTGTTACCTCCATAGAGGAAATGTCTCCTGGCCGCCGATGATCCTTCTTTTCGTCAGCCCCGCCTGGCAGGTAATGAGCCAGGCAGTACCGGAAGCCATTTGTACCCGAAATCACCTGCAGCTGTCTGCCTGCTCCTCCGATCAGGATGTGGCCAGGTTTCATCACGAATTGCTCCCCTTCATCGAAGACGAATGTTGCTTCCCCCTCGAGCGCGACGATCACACCGCATTTGGCGGTAGGCTTGTGAACATGCCCGCTATAAGTACGGTTGCTCTCCAGCCATGTAAGGTACACACCAAACAGTTGAATGGGTGTAGTGGCAAAATATTGTGCAAGCTCTTCGTAGGTCTGCGACATCTGGGGACACCTCCTAACCCGTCGTTTTCAAATGAGATTTATTATCAATCCGTAAGTTACGAAGCCATTATAGAAAAAATGCCCCTTCACTGCAATGAAAACGGGTTTGCTGCCGGTTGCTTATCCGTCAAAAGACGTTGAGCAATAAAAATTTATAACTATGACAGCAGTTGTCACTATCAGGGGTTAAGATTGGTATTAACAAGGCAACACTATGATTTGCACTAAACATATAAAAAAATAAGGGGATGATGGAATGTATACGACAGTTGAGGATTTTATCACAGAATGGAAGAACGAGGCCGCATTAACCCGGAAAGTTTTAGACAGTTTGACAAATGAAGCGCTGCAGCAGCAAGTATATCCCGAAGGCCGGACGTTGGGAAGAATTGCATGGCATTTTGTAACGAATATCCCGGATTATTTGACTGAATTCGGACTTTCGGTAGATAAGGTTCCAAACTCGGGTGAGGTGCCCTCTGCGAGGGAAATCGCGGAAACCTTTCAAACGATAAGCGCTAATGTTGTGAACGCTCTTAAAGAGCAATGGACGGATGATTCTTTAGCGCAAATACAAAATGCATTCGGCAGAATGGAGTCAAATGCCACGATCTTGATGGGGTTGATCAAACACATTGTTCACCATCGAGGACAGGTCACCGTTCTTATGCGCCAAGCGGGGCTGCCTATACCTGCAGTATACGGCCCTGCGAAGGAAGGTTGGATACAACTGGGGGTGCAAACACCGCCACTTTGAATTTATTGACCGGCTTACTTGTGGCCGGGAAGAGGAGCTTGCCTAGGCAAGCTTCTTTTTGAATTTTAGCCATATTAGTGTATAAGAAGAATCGTGCGGAATCCCGCAGTTATTTTTTGCTAATTTGTTGCTTTGCTGTAAACCATTTTTAACTGGTTTGAGATCAATGGTACAATGTACTTAGATATAATGAGAAAAGGTTGGTTCGGGCGCGAGGGGCTTGAACAGGATAACCCCGGAAAGGATAGGAATCATGAATGGCATCATAGACAGAACTTCACGAATAGAAAAAAGTGAGAAATCAAGGCAGGCGAGTTTTTTCACCGGATTATCGGGAGCAATTATTAAGAAAAAAGGGCGGCCAATTTATGACTAAGCCGCTCAAACCTCATCGTTATATGCCGGGATTGGATGGATTGCGGGCATTTGCAGTGCTGGCTGTTGTCATCTATCATCTGAACACGGACTGGGCGCCTGGCGGGCTGCTCGGTGTAGGGATATTCTTTGTATTGTCCGGCTATCTGATCACGGATATTCTGGCAGGTCAGTGGGAGCGTAATCGGCGGTTTAATATGGCTGATTTCTGGGTACGTCGTGCCCGCAGGCTGCTTCCGGCCATGTTTGTCATGGTGGCGGTTGTATCGCTGTGGTCCCTGTTCGGAGACCATTCCAGATTGTCGGCGCTTGCCGGAGACATACCGGCAGCCCTGTTATACGTTAGCAACTGGTGGTTTATTTTCCACAAAGTATCGTACTTTGAGAGCTTTGGGCCGGCATCACCGCTCGGACATCTGTGGTCGCTGGCCGTCGAGGAACAGTTCTACCTGATCTGGCCGCTCCTGCTGCTGCTTGGACTGAAGTTCCTGCCGAAGCGGGGGCAGCTGGCAGTCTGGATTCTCAGCCTGTCGCTGATCTCAGCGCTGCTTATGGCCCTACTGTACATACCAGGCGAGGATCCAAGCCGTGTCTATTACGGTACCGATACGCGTATATTTGCACTGCTGGTTGGAGCGGCGCTGGCAGTTGTCTGGCCAAGCGCCAAGCTTAAGACCCAAGTATCCCCACCGGCGCTGACTTTTCTGGATACGGCAGGGGCGATTTCCCTGCTGCTGCTCATCTGGCTGGTATGGCATACGAATGAATACCAGGCCTTCCTGTACCGCGGCGGTATGCTGATCATCGCCATCATTACCGCGTTGCTGATCGCAGTGCTAGCCCATCCGGCGAGCCGTCTGGCTGCTATCATGGGCTGCAAGCCGCTGCGCTGGCTGGGCAAGAGATCATACGGACTATATTTATGGCATTATCCGGTCATTATACTTAGTACACCGCAGGTAAATACGGACGATCCTTCCATCCTGAAGGCTATCATCCAGGTTGCCGTCAGTCTGGCGCTGGCTGAGCTGTCCTGGCGGTATGTGGAGCAGCCGATCCGGCAGAAGGGCTTCCGCCATGTGCTGCAACGTGCATATAAGAAACGCGCCACCCGTGTCTGGTTGTATGGCAGCGCGGCGGCACTGGTGCTCATCCTGTTCTCGGCGACACTTGGTCATGCACTGACGGTAAGAGGACAGGATAGGGATGTACTGGCGGATTCTTACGCAAAACCCGTCATTGCTACGTCCCCGACAAATGTGTCGCATGTAACGACTGAACAGAATAAAGATCATGTCAACGAAGCGGCGGGCAAGAGGGATACCTCTGAAGGCAAGCAGGATAATACGGACAAGGCAGCTTCTGAGCATTCAGCTCAAGAGAAGACAGAAGCACCAGACTCTGACTCATCCGGTTCCAAAGCTTCTCCATCCAGGGGAGCAAGCACGAAGGGCTCAGCAAGCACAGCATATCCAGGCAGCACAGCTGCGGATTCCGGCTCTGCGGACAACCGGAAGAAGCTCAGCAAGATCATTTCCGGCAATGGCGTTACTGCCATCGGCGACTCGGTTATGCTGGACATCGAGCCATACCTTCGCCAGACAATGCCGGGCATTATCATTGACGGCAAGGTAGGCAGACAGATGAATGAAGCCTCCGTAGTTATTCAGCAGCTGAGCAGTAATGGACAGCTCGGTTCCAAGGTGATTATTGAGCTGGGTTCGAATGGTTCCTTCACGAAGGCTCAGCTGGATGACCTGCTGTCCCAACTGAGCCGCGCGAAGAAGATTATACTCGTGAACACCCGTGTGCCTCGCCCATGGGAAAGCATCGTCAACCATGCGCTGACCGCCGCTGCCACAGAAGACCCTCGCGTAACGGTCGTCGACTGGTACAGCGCAAGCAAAGGGCAGAATGCTTTCTTCGCCAGTGACGGTGTGCATTTGAATCCATCCGGAGCGAAGGTATATGCTACCCTGGTGGCGAATGCGGTGTCCGGTAAGTAATGGATATTATAATGCTCAATCATTCCCTGAGACTCCCTGCTGATATCGGCAAGGGGTTCAGGGTTTTTTCTTGATCCAGTAGAGGCAGCGGGTAAACGCGTGAGCCTGATCTATCGGTCAATCGCATAGCGCAGTTGAACCACCCCACTCCCCAAAGGTTTGCAGTCCAACAATTGAACATGCATGTAACCGTAGTTGTTTTGGTCGATTAAAAGATTCAACCCTTTGCCCTCCAACACAGGAGCCACATTAAATATCACTTCGTCTACAAGTCCCTGGCTTAGAAAGGAATTGTGGACATCCGCTCCGCCGCTGATGAGAGCGGTCTGATGGCCTTTTTGCTGCAGGTAGTCCAAGGCTTCCTGAGGAGACCTTACAACCGTTACGCCCGGAATGTCATGGATGCTGCTGGATATAACAACGATATCCATCCCGGCGAAAGGTCCGCCCGCGTTGGCCTGTTCCTCCTGGGAGACTCTGCCCGGCGCTTGCATCTGCTCGAACGTTCTGCGTCCGACAATGAAATTTCCTACAGCTTTGGCATGTGCCGCAAAGTCGTTCAGTGCTTCTTGTTTAGGCGGGTTCTCAGGGCTGGACTGTGCATAATTACCGTTAGCGGTTAAAGTTGCCCATAAAACAGTTTTCATAGTCATATTCCTCCACATGTTCTGCTTAGTATTTTTCGGATGGATGCGGCCACCCGGTCTGGGCGTTGCACCTCATCTCTCGATTTACATCGTAATTGAACTGTGGTACTTTTGAAAAGTAGTTACAATAAAGTGCAATAGTTTCAAAAAATGAACTACGGAGTGATCGTAATGATGGACCGATCCTGTCCTGGTACCGTCGAACCTATCCTGGAGATCCTGGACGGCAAATGGACGCTTCTTCTTTTATTCGAATTGTTTAACGGAACCCGGCGTTTCGGGGAGCTGCGCCGCAAGCTGCAGCCTATTAGTCCGAAGACTTTGACAGACCGATTGCGGATGCTGGAGGAGAAGGGAATCGTCACGCGTACTCTTTATCCTGGTGTACCGCTGCATGTGGAATATGAGCTTACCGAGTCCGGGCAGGGTCTGCAGCCGATATTTGAGGCTATGTGGACGTGGACTCAGGGGTATGGCGCATATCTAAAGGAAGGGGCAAACGAGATGGGGGAAGAAGGAGAAAAGGTTAGCCGGTGAATCCGGTTTTTACAAAGCAAGGGGGCAGTCTCTAAGCCATTTTCAATGACCTATGGGACTGCCCTCTTTTTTAGATTAGAGAATATACTAAGTTACAGTGGAGCTGCAGCATTCTTACATCACAAGAAAAACTTCCGCTAGTGTGCTCTGCCTTCAGTGTAAATACCGTCGACAGACGCCTTTCTTTTACGGCTGATGTTCAGCCACTGGTATGCACCAACGGCCAACACGGATCCGGCAAGCGGGGCGATAAGAAACACCCACACCTGGGATAAAGCCGTTCCACCCACCAGAAGCGCCGGCGCCAGGCTTCTTGCAGGATTGACGGACGTTCCCGTTAAGGCAATGCCAAGGATATGTACGAAAGCAAGCGTCAGACCGATGACCAGGCCCGTTACATTTCCATTGCTCTCACTTGAGGTCACACCCAGGATTGTATAGATAAAAACGAAGGTTAAAATAACTTCGACAATGACGGCCATCAACGCTGAAATCCCGATCCCATAGCCAGGGCCGAAACCATTCTGACCGAGTCCTGTTGTGGGCATGCCCGCAGAGACGAGGATGGCGTACAGAATAGCAGAGCCTGCAATTGCCCCGGCGACTTGCGCAACAACATATCCGATGAAGTCGGTGCCCGTTAGCTTACGATTAAGAAGCATGGCGAGTGAAACCGCCGGATTGATATGACACCCCGAAATCGGACCGATGACATAAGCCATCGCCACAATGGATAGTCCGAATGCCAATGCGATTCCCAAATTTCCGAGATCTCCTCCCGCCGTAGCGGCACTGCCGCAGCCGAACAGAACAAGCACGAATGTTCCAATAAATTCGGCTGCATACTTTTTGAATGAAGAATTCATAACTACCTCCTAAAAAAATATAAATCCATCTTATTATAAACAAGGCATATTTACAAAAACTGAACATAGGGTGGGTTTACGACACCTAAGGCACATCATACAGGCAATTTTAGGCATTATCATTGTGAATGTTGCTTTATTATAATATGAATATGGAGGTGTTATATGAATAATGTAAAATTGATTGCTTCAGATATGGATCATACATTGCTTACGGAAAAAGGTGAGTTGCCCCCAAACTTTGACCAGTATATTTTAGAATTAGATAAGCTAGGAATTGTATTTGCGATTGCCAGCGAACGCGCGCTATATACACTGGAGGACATGTTTCCTGAAATAAAGGATAAGATATGCTTTATCAGTGATAACGGCGGAATTATAAGCTATAAAGGAGAAGTGATCTTCAAAAGTTTATTGAAGCCTGCGGACTATCAACCCATGATTCGTTTCGTCGAAGATAACACGAATGGGATTGCGATTCTCTGTGGATTGGATTCAGCGTATATAGCTGGAAAATACAAAGGCAATGAAGCATTTTTGAAAACCTTTTATTCAAACATTACCTTTGTTGAAGAACTCGACCAAGTGATTACGGAAGCTGCTAAACTCACGATTTATTTTCCCAATAAAAACAGCAAGCAATATTTTGAGGAAACATTCAAGCCAAAGTACGGTTATGATTTTTCCGTCACCGCCGAAGATGCGATATGGATTGATATTATGAACCATGGAATTAACAAGGGAAAAGCCATGAAAGTGCTGGGAGAGCGACTGGGCAAAGACTCAGAACAAATGATGGTGTTTGGCGATATGGAACAATACGCAAGTTATGCCGCGGATTCCAATGATCATTTTGGTGTGCTAAAGAGTATAGAAAAGATATTAGAAATACATGGTAAAAAATGACGATGCAAAGAACCCGAACCGATGGCTGCGGAAGTCGGGTTCTTTTGTTTTCCGAAGAGAGCGCAAAGGGAGAATTTCCTTTCAAAACTCATGAACTACGTCGGCTTGCCATTGAGTGTCGGCGGATCCTCTTGTTTCATTTCCGGACCGAATTCATCGTCCGCAGCTACAGGGCTCCCTTCCTGGTTCCATAGATCCTCCGACATGAATGCGGAACTCCGCCCTCCATCGGTCGAATCTTTGGCCTGGGCTTGTTCGAGCAGTTTTTTTCTTTCCTCATTCTCGTTCACCGGTTTACCTCCTTTGGATTCATATGTCCTTACCAGTGTCCCCAAAAGATAGCTGATTCATTTAGGCGAAGCGGTTACTCACAGAGGATTATCTTTTTGGCCAGCTCGAATTATTGAAATGCGGCGGTCTTTACACAGCTTTGCAGATCAACGCTATCGCAGAAGCCAGCGGTATCCGCTGCATGCTCGGCTGTATGATGGAGAGCAGAATCGGCATTGCGGCAGGAGCCGCTTTAGTGGCCTCCAGACCCAATTTCATTTACGGGGATTTGGACAGTTTTCTGCATTTTAAAGAGAATGATCAGGTCAGAGGTGGATTCACCAGTGACGGGCCGTATATTACGTTATCGGATGGATATGGATTGGGGTCGCCAACATCACGATGGGGTCAGTTTGACACCAGGTAATTGTTTCTAACGTAGAATGCCTTGCTCGGCACATCGAGCGAGGCATTTTCATCCAAGACAATATTTTATTGTTTGAATTTTAGTAGCCATTCCATTATCATAATGGGATCGAGTAGGGCAGAATTACCGGTAAATCCTTTAAGGTGAATCGTATCACATAATAATGGGGAAAGTTTTGTAAAGATTATCTTTCGGGGCATGAGAATTGTTTTCCGAGTAGTTGGGCTGTCACAGTTATGTTCTGTTCAGAATTTAGTACCATGTGCTAAGATGACAGTATGCGTGTTGAAGAAAATGTACTTTAATGGAGGATGAGGGAAGATGAAGACTCGGGATATTGATATACGTGCCTCTCTTCATTCAGTTCTTCGAGAATTGCACAAAGATGATCCCAATACTCTCATTCTTGATGAACTTGGCCTTTGCCAAGGCGATGCGAGAATCGATGTTGCAGTTGTAAATGGTTCAATAAATGGCTACGAAATCAAAAGTGAAAGCGATACTTTGGAGCGACTGCCCAGACAAACTGATGCATACAATAAAGTTTTTGATACAGTTACAATTCTTACAGCTTCCCGTTTTATGGAGGGGCTTCAAGACATTATCCCTGACTGGTGGGGAATAACAAAAACTGAAATGGATAATGAAGGAGTAGTTTGCTTCTTACCATACCGATCCCCTCAGCAAAATCCCAATATAGATCCCCTCGCTCTAGCGCAACTACTATGGAGGGAAGAAGCACTCTCTATATTAAAAGAAAGAGGCTTGCATAAGGGGCTACTTAGCAAGCCTCGACGAATATTATGGAACGCACTTGCAGATCAACTTGAGCTCGAAGATCTTCAAGATGAAGTAAGAAAGAAACTTAAGGCAAGGACACGGTGGCGAGCTCATTAGTAACGTACGTTAAATGATGATTGGTCCCGGCTTTTCGCCAACTTGTGGCGTTACCGGGGCCGTCATTCATTTTAGCCACGTCGTCGATGTAAAGATCGCCTGCCGAGAAGCTGCGGCCGGAATACTCTGGATGACATACAACTTGATTCGCAAGCTGATGATATTGAGCACTCCCGTATTTTCTAGTAATCAAACCTTTGAAGATAATGAACTTGTCATCCGCTGTATATCGGATATTCGCACTCATGTTGATGAAGCGAGGGTCACCTTCAAATGGTTCCGGATTTGAAATACCATAGTCCCCAAATATCGGTTCACGATTTACAGTTCCGGTCCGTATAATCTTCTTCCATATTAACCATTCGGCTCGATGAATTTGATCGATCGTGTTCGCACTCACATCCGATAAGTTCTTAGGGAACCCCGTTCCACACAAAATGACGTTTCTCCATGCTTGCAGGTACGGAAGATTATCTATTAATCCTGTGAGAAATAAGGTGGTTCTCGTTAAGAGTGAAGGATCAGCATATCCATAATCGACTATTAAATCGATTTGCTCAGGTGTCATTTGGAGTGCTCCTAATAAGGAATCGATGATTGGTTGAAGAGAGTCAAAGTCCCTTTCGGTTATTCGGATTGAGGCACCTAAGTGATCTAATTGGTCAGCAGCCATTATTTCGGCATTATGGTCGGCATCACGATCAGAACTTGTCACAGGGACAATCGGTATCTGATGGGCACGTGCATCTTGAAGTACATAAGCAAGGGGATGCAATCCCGATGACATTCTCTCTATTGGATGGATGTATAGAAGGTCTATGAAAGCTTTTTGCGGCCAAGAACGTTGTAAGGTTTCTCCGAAATTGCTCAGGTGCTCGTCCACTGTTTTCTTTGGACTTCATTTTCGAAATCCCAGTCAATTGGTGCGATTTCAATAAGTGGGGTTAGTCTTTCTTTCGACGTGGCAGCAAGAGTTTCCAGAGCTCTTTGCTCTCCTTGCTTCCATTTGACAATGGGTACATAATGCCTCCTGTTAAATGCCATAAACACATTCCCTCCTAGACTATGAAAATTAATATCCCCATCGGCTGAGGAAAAGTCTAGTTCTTTCAGCATATATAATCTTACATTAAAAGTCCTATTTTGGCGATACTTATCGTTTTCAGAAATATATTGATGAAAAATTTCTATCCGTTTTGAAAATTGATTTGGGTCTAAAAGACTATTTCCATGACTTATGTATGAGTTTTAGGTCTTTCTTAGATGAGGAAAGCTCCTTTTAGTTGAAACTAAAGAGTAAATTGTAACTATGTGAGGGTCGCGAGCCGCTCATGAACGAAGGGGTGGAAAGACAAAGCATCGAGATAGATGTTCCACCCAAGCACTTTCTGTTTCCTCCTTCTGATTCATCCCTATGTTTGAGGCAGCAGCCCTCTTCAAACCGTCAACCGCTCAATCAACTTCACCGGTATCTCCTGCTGACCGAACTCCCTGGTCATCACTTTACGGAACAAATCTCTCCCAATCTCAGTTAAAGGAATTGCAAAAGTTGTGATATTCAGGACTTTGGCTATCGGTTGGTTATCAAAGCTGACGATGGCGAGCTTGGATGGGACCTGAAGGTTTTGTTCGTTGCAGCAGGCCAGAATGCCGGCCGCGACCTGGTCGCTCGTCACGAGCAGGGACGTCATTAATCGCTCCACAATCCATTCACCGTCTTCGAAATGAATGGCGTCATAAAATACGCAATCGGGATCGAAGGACTCGCCCGATCTTTTCAAAAAATCCCGGTACGCCGCTTCCCTTTGCCTGCTGCTTGTGCCGGATTTTCTGGCTAGGCAGTAGCCGATTTTACGATGGCCCTTACCGCTCAAGTACGTTAGCGCCTCCATAAAACTTTTGTAATGGTCGATATAAATGGAGGATACGTTTCGGCCCCTTGCGTCTTCGAATGCGATAATTGGACCGTATGCGGCATATTCCTCTACAATGTCCCAATCGCTGATTTTCGAACAAATTATGAGGGCATCGATTTGCTTGAGCTTCAGCATCATCAAAGCTTCCAGCTCTCGTTCTTCTTCATAATTGGTCTGGATGAGAACCAGTTTATAGTTGCCCTTCAAGGCTTCCTCGGCGATTCCTTCGACGACAAGGCCGAAATAGGGTCTTTTGATAGAAGGAACCATGACACCTATGAGATTGGTTTTTCCTTTGATTAAATGAACGGCATTGATGTTCCGCTCATAGTTCGTTGCCTTCATGGCACGTAGAACAGCCGCTCTTTTGTCATCGCTTACGTAAGGGTGACCGTTGATTACACGTGATACCGTCGTCACCGACACTCCGGCCAGCTTCGCGATGTCTTTGATATTCGCCATAAACTTATCCCCTCTCTCCGAGCTAATTAAGATGCTATTAGTATAAGAAAAACGTCTATCGACGATCAAATTTTCAATCAGGTCTTCGTTATGCTGGTTAATGGCTGTCTTTGTAATCAGCAATCTTGTTGCCGCACTGTCCCCTAATTTTACGGTATTGCTGCTGGCCAGACTTATTTCTGCAACCATGCATGCCCCGTTTTTTTGCATAACCCTGGTTGCTGCGTATCAAATCAGTACGCCTGGCAGGCGGCAGCGGGCCATGGCTTCCATTAATGGAGGTTTGACTCTGGCCATTTTGCTGGGTGTTCCGTTCGGTTCCTATTTGGGCGGTATACTTCATTGGCGCTTGGTGTTTTTGCTTGTTGCCTTCATAGGTGCAGTGGTCCTGCTAGGTTTATGGTTAGTTGCTTCTGACCACAATCAGCATCAACCGGATGTCAGACGTGAGCTGCGGATTATTCGCAACAAAAATATTTTACTGATTTGCATGGTCATCCTGACAGGTCATTCCGGCGTTTTTGTTGTATACACCTTTATCGAGCCGCTCATTCGTGAATTTACGGGATTTGGTGTCAAAGAAATACGGCCGCCTTGTTTATCTGTGGGCGTGGTGCCGTGACAGGCAACTATTTATCGGGGCAGGTCCAACCTGCGATGCTGACGAAACGTCTTGCGCTTTTCTTGGCGGCGTTAACCCTTTTATTCTCAACTGCATCGATATTTATTTCGCTATCTTCCGTGACGGTATTTGTATTCAGCTTTCTTTTTGGTGCAGGAGTATTCGGCGCGGTTCCGCTTTTAAACGCCAAGTTTGTCATCGCCGGAAAGGAGGCGCCTGCTCTAGCCGGAACTTTAGCTTCTTCCGTATTCAATTTGGCGAATGCGATCGGGGCGGCGCTTGGAGCCTTTCTATTGGAGATTGGAGCAGGCTTTGAAGGCTTAACGTGGATCGCCGCGGGTTTAACAGCGTTTGGATTTGCGTTAACAGTGCTGACTTATCATAAAGAAGACCAACAATTGTTTACAGAAACAGAATCGGCCAAAATAAAAAAGAGAAGGAGCATGAACATGCTAAAATGCATCATTTTTGATCTTGACGGTACGCTTGGGAATACGCTGCCATTGTGTGTTGCCGCTTTCAAGAAAGCGATTGAACCACTGGCCGGCAGAGTGCTGAGCGACCAGGAAATTATCGATACGTTTGGCCCTTCGGAAGGGGGAACGGTCCGGGCTTTGATTTCTGCCCATTATGATCAGGGGATTGAGGATTATTTGAAGCATTACCGTGATTTGCATGGGATGTGTGCTGCTCCGTTTGAGGGCATAACCGAGGTGCTTGACTTCGCCAAAGACCGGAATGTACGGCTGGCCATGGTTACAGGGAAGGGGGCGCGAAGCGCAGAGGTTACGCTGGACATTTTCGGTATCCGGTCCTATTTTGACGTGATTGAAACGGGATCTCCGGAAGGTCCGCGGAAGGTGCAGGGGATTAGAAACGTGTTGGAACAACTTGGCATCACGTCTGCAGAAACTGTGTATGTAGGAGATGTTCCAAGCGATATTGAAGCATCGAGGGAAGCGGGAGTTCCGATTGTATCCGCCGCGTGGGCGGAGACGGCCGATCCGGAGCTGCTGCGGTCGCTTCAGCCCGATCAGCTGTTCACAACCATACAAGAATTTAAACAGTACATTGAGCAGATAGTATAATAATGCAGTGCTGAAGAACGTTTAGGGCGGGAGAAGCAATTCCCGCTCTTTCTTGATTTGACTTGCGATATTACGGTAAACTGCACAGAGGGGGAATTAACATGAGTGTACGTCACAGCATTAAGATCGGACCGCCTCGATTCGCCATTTCCGTTCATGCCCTGATTTGTCTTGCTCAAAGCGGTAAAGCGATGTCCAGCGCTGCTATCGCCAAAAAGGTCAACTCACATGCTACTTTTGTGCGCAGAGTTCTAATACAGCTTGTTCAAACAGGGATTGTTGAAGCGAAGGAAGGTCGTGATGGCGGATATATTTTGCAGCGCAATCCGGATCAAGTTACTCTTGCGGATATTTTCCTGGCATTAAATTCTGCTTACGGTGAATCGGAAGATAATCATGATTGCGATAATAATTTACAGAAGAGGGATAAAGCGTCGGAAGACTGCTGTGTATCGGAAGAACAGATCAATAGCGATCCTGGCTTGAAAGAGCTCGAAACGAGGCTGCATTCCATTATGGACGACATCCAAATACAAACGATTATGCTGCTTAAGCAGCATACATTAGCAGAGGTCATGAAGGATCTCCAGTTCAACCAGTAGCTGGATGTGGAAACTGTTTGCATTATTTTTTTGAACGATATATACTGTTACCGAGTAGATTGCAGTTAGCGTTCATAACTGCATTTTATTTTTAGATAATACTGTGCCTTTAAAAAGCACAGTAATTTCATTTTGCAAAGAAGCAGGCGCCGCTTCATTGCACTTGTAATATTTTTTTGCACTTAACTGTGCTTTATATAGTTGCATTTTGATTGGTATTTTGTTCGTCAATCTAACAGCTATAAATCAGGGAGGGTTTTCTATGAGCAGCAAACAGCATGATGAACATTTATTAACCGGGAAGGATTTAATCTCTGAGCCGCAAGCACGCGTCCAGAAGCTTCTTGATGAACTGGTTGATCGTGGAGGTGAGCATGGCTTGCAGGTTGCAGTGTACCTGGACGGCAAGCTTATTGTTGATGCCTGGGCGGGAATCGCTAACGACCTGACTAAGGAGCCGGTGAACGGCGATACCCTTTTCACTGTATACTCAGCCGGTAAAGGGCTTGTCTTTACGGTTATTCATCAATTGACTGAACGGAACATGATTGATTATGATGCCCCAGTTTCTTTATACTGGCCGGAATTCGCTGCAAACGGGAAAGAAAACATTACGGTTCGTGATGTTCTGACTCATCGGGCCGGTATTCCTCAGATGCCTGCGGGAATAACGCCGGAGAAGCTGACAGATTGGGATTTCATGGCTAAAGTCGTTGCGGAGCTTGAGCCGCTCTGGCAACCCGGAACGAAGACGGGATACCACGCTTTTACGCAGGGATGGATTTTGGGAGAGCTGATACGTCGCGTCGACGGCAGAACGATAGCGCAGCTGGTACGGGATGAGATTAGTAAACCGCTAAAGATAGAGGATTTATATTTTGGCATTCCCGAGGAAGCAGAGGCACGTGTCGCGAGAATAAGCGGTAAAATGCCATCTGGTGGCGGTATTCAGGAGGATATGCTGATCAATCGGGTTATTCCATACGGGATAGGACCTGGCAACGAGATGTGGAACCGTTCGGACATCCGACAAGCCTCAATCCCCGGTGCCGGTGCGATTGTCAGCGCCCGTGCTTTAGCTCGCCATTATGCCGCGCTTAGCGGCGAAGGTGTCGACGGAACACGCCTACTGACCCCGGAGCGGACACGGATTGCTGCTGCACTTCAAACCGCAGAACCGGATGTTGTCATGTTTAATAGTCCTACACGTAAAGGCCTGGGTTATTGGCTCGGAGAATCACTCTTCCCAATGATCAATAATGATGCTGTATTCGGTCATACAGGCTCCGGCGGTTCTATTGGTTTTGTCGATCCGGTGAACCATTTGGCATTGGCTTTAACCAAGAACAAGCTATCCTGGGGTGCCGGAAACGAGGCTGCAGAAATTCGCATCATTCGTGAAGTCTACCAATCTCTGCGCATCCCGCAATGATATGAGGACTTTCGGATATCGGATTCAATAGGAAAAGCTTTGTTCCCCGTCGAGAAGCTGATTGACCACCTGGATGTGAAAGAGAGCTTGCAGAAAAATAAGAGGGCGAGGAGTTACGTATGTCTTCATCAAATTCCTTACAGCTGGAATCGAACCAAGAGTTCTCTGTCAAAACCATTTTAGCACCGCTGCTTGCCGTGGTTATTGGCATGATGATGGTTATTTTGGACAACACGATTGTCAATGTGGCGGTTCCCAACCTGCAGGAGTATTTCGGCAGCTCACTCCAATTGATTCAATGGACGATTACCGGCTACACGTTGGCTCTGTCTGCAGTTATTCCATTGGCAGGCTGGATGATTGATAAATTTGGCGCAAAACGCATTTTCTTGATTTCGATTGCTTTGTTCACGCTCGGCTCCATTTTGTGTGCTTTAGCAAGTACGCCGGAGCAGCTCATATGGTTTCGTATCACTCAGGGGATAGGCGGCGGTATGATCTCCCCCATCGGAATCACTTTAATTTTCAAAATGGCGCCTGAAGACAAACGGGGAGCCGTTATGAGCGTGCTTGGTATTCCGATGCTGCTCGCTCCTGTTATTGGCCCGGTTTTATCCGGATGGTTGATCGAGGTTGCATCCTGGCATTGGATTTTCCTGATCAATCTGCCGATCGGCATTGTGGCCTTCATTGTAGGCGCAAAATATTTACCTGTGCTTGAACGGCAAAAAACGCCTGCACTCGATATCCTCGGAATGATATTGGCTCCTATCGCATTCGCCATGTTGGCTTTCGGTGTGAGCGAAGGCGGGACAGACTGGGGCTCTGCACGAACTTTAACCGGATTAATCGTTGGCGGGGCAGCGCTCCTCCTATTTGTGATAGTTGAGCTTCTGCACAAACAACCTTTGCTGGAGTTGCGGGTATTCCGTTCTTCAGATTTTACCCGCAGCATTATAACGACCTGGATAGCGCAGGTGGCCTTGTTTGGGTCGATTCTGATGATTCCGTTATATCTGCAAAATGTTAGAGGTTTCACTCCGCTGGAGAGCGGACTGACGACGCTGCCAATGGAGATTTGCGCTGTGATCTTTATGCCGCTTGGGGGTCGGTTGTTCGATAAGTTGGGGATTCGCCCCATTGCTTTAACGGGTCTGTCCCTGATTACAGTAGCTTTGTTCTCCCTGTCGATGATTGAGCTGGATACACCAGTCCCTTGGATGATGGTTCCAATTGGCCTGCTGGGAGCGGGAATGGGTTTTTGCATGATGTCGCTGAACACTCATGTATTAAAATCGGCGCCGAAAAGGCTTGTAAGCCGGGTGACGCCATTAACCTCTGCAAGTCAGCAGGTGGTGATGTCCTTTGCCATAGCGGGATTAACGGGGTATTTGGCCTCCAGGGTAAATTTCCATATGTCAGAGGCGGGGGGGAGAAGCAGCAATGCGTTGCATAATCTGTCGCAGGCTTATGGCAGCACCTTTCTCCTGATCGCGATCATTGCCGCAGCCGGGACATTATTAAGCATTATTTTACGCGAGCCAAGACCAGAAATGAATCATGAGCTGGAGGGAGATACGTCAGAGCAAGGTTCACTCTAAGATAGATAGATCATTTTTTTGAAGGTTTGTTGGGTCTTGGTCCGGGATGTGCCGGGCCGAGGCTCTTTTGCATTTTATACTGGTTTTTGCGTGCTCCGAGGTATGAAATCGGAATTGTCACTTTTTAACCAGATTTAAATAGTTTATAATTGAAAAGAATGTTGAGTTCCTAGGTGGCGCCTTGCTTTGTGGTACCTAAGCCGGAGCGTCTACCCTTTTTTGCAAATATTGGTATAAGGAAGGGTTGTAATGAGCAGCATACAGATAAAAACAGACGTTATCTTAATTGGTGCAGGAGTCATGAGCGCAACTTTGGGAGCATTACTGAAAGAACTGGCACCGGAATGGGAAATCAAAGTATTTGAGAAACTCGCAAGTGCAGGGGAAGAAAGCTCCAACGAATGGAATAATGCGGGCACAGGTCACGCCGCACTGTGTGAGCTTAACTATACTTCCGTAAAAGCTGACGGATCTATAGATATTGGCAAAGCCATAAGTATTAATGAACAGTTTCAGCTTTCAAGGCAGTTTTGGGCGTATCTTGTGAACAGCAATGTGATTCGAAATCCGCGTGAGTTTATTATGCCTTTACCTCACATGAGTTTGGTACAAGGTGATGAAAATGTGACCTTTTTGAAAAGGAGATTTAAAGCGCTTTCAGAAAATTCCCTGTTTCAGGGAATGGAATTTTCAGACGATCCGGAACGGTTGAAGCAATGGGTTCCACTCATTATGGAAGGGCGTACATCGAACGAACCGATAGCAGCCACCAAAATTGACTCCGGTACGGATGTTAATTTTGGCGCTTTAACGCGTTTGTTATTTGACCACTTACAGAGCAAGAATGTCGAGATCCGCTACAAGCATAGTGTCAAAGATATTAAACGAACGAGCGACGGTTTGTGGCAGGTGAAGGTGCAGAATACCGAGAGTGGAGCGACGGAATATCATACGGCAAAATTTGTATTTATTGGCGGAGGTGGAGGAAGTCTGCCTTTACTGCAAAAAACCGGAATTCCTGAATCCAAGCATATTGGGGGCTTCCCGGTAAGCGGGCTGTTCATGGCCTGTAACAATCCGGACGTGGTGGCGCGGCATCATGCCAAGGTATACGGCAGGGCCAAAATTGGGGCTCCCCCCATGTCCGTTCCGCATTTGGATACCCGATATATCAACAACAAAAAGGCATTGCTGTTCGGGCCATTTGCCGGTTTCTCACCCAAGTTTTTAAAAACAGGTTCAAATCTGGATTTGATCCTCTCCGTAAAACCGGATAATATCCTGACCATGCTGGCGGCCGGGGTAAAAGAGATGGCACTGACCAAATACCTGATCCAGCAGGTGATGTTATCCAATGAGCAGCGGATGGAAGAATTGCGTGAGTTCATTCCGAACGCCAAAAGCGAAGATTGGGACATCGTGGTGGCGGGCCAGCGTGTGCAGGTGATCAAAGATACGGCTATCGGCAGAGGAACCCTGCAATTCGGTACGGAGGTGGTTACCGCTGTGGATGGTTCAGTAGCCGCACTGCTTGGCGCTTCCCCAGGTGCCTCTACGGCTGTTAACGTTATGCTTGAGGTGCTGGGAAGATGCTTCCCGCAGCAAATGAAGGGGTGGGAACCGAAAATCAAAGAAATGATTCCTTCTTATGGTGTGGCATTAACGGAAAACCCCGATCTTTTCCAGAAAACTCATGATGCAACATCGCAGGCGCTTGGTCTGAGCGAGAAGAAGACGGTTTTTAGTTAAAAAACATATAGTGAGAGAGGGAAAGGGGCTGCTGCGGCATGCTCCTTTCTTTAACGATTAAAGGAGTCCTTCACGTTTGTGTCGAATTTGTGTATATGCGAACAAAGAAAAGAACCCAACACAAATATATATGGATACTGCTTCTGATATTTAGCGCACTGACCGGAATGCGTTGGATGTGGTCCGAGATGTTCACAGTAATGAATCACCCTCGAGCCATTGATGGCGTGCTTGATCTGCGCGGGATGGATTTGGGGAGTTCTCCCCCCTTATATTTGAATGGAGAGTGGAAGTTCTATCCCGGATCACTTGCCACCGGCCAAGAACTACCTGAGAAAGGACCCGACCCTCTAAATATCACGGTTCCGGGAGATTGGGGAAGTGCGCTTCACCCGGACACCGGCAACTCCATCGGATATGGAACTTATCGGCTGCGAATTTTGACCGATCCGCTGCAGGAGCCCATCGCTTTCTGGTTCAGGGGCGTTACGACGGCAACTGAAATTGAAATCAACGGAGAAATGGCGGGAAGCATCGGCAGGGTAGCAACCTCCAAACAGGAGTACACCCCCAAAAGTGTCTCTTTTACCGCTACCTACGAAATAAAAGGAACTACCGAGATCGATGTGTTGGTCCGTGTGGCCAACTTCGACAATCCCAACAAGGGTGGAATCATCAACCCCGTGCGCTTTGGCTCCCAAGCGTCCATTGACATTGTCCGCTGGAACTCCATCGGGTTACAGCTGTTTATTTTTTTGGTGCTGTTGCTTCATGAAGTGTATGCTTTCATTATTTATGCGTTCAATCCGAAAGAGAAGACATTGTTGATTACCGGGTTGCTGCTGCTGATCACCAGCATTGTGGTTCTAAGCAACTACGATACCATGCTGCTGAATTGGTATCCGATGATCCATTACACATGGGCGATCAAAATTAAATGGATCAGCATGCTGTGGCAAATTCCGTTAATTCTGCTGCTGTTCAAAAAATTCATGCCGGCCTATTTTCATAAAAGATGGCTGCGTGTATTTTTGGCGGCAAACATGGGCTTTACGGTGCTGCTGCTGATCATGCCGTTCGCTTATGTGGATGGCCTCGTTCTTTCCAGCTTGTTTTACATTCTCTATTTGATGTCGTTTGCCTGGTTCCTCTATATCATAGGCATGATGGTCTTCAAGCAGCAGACGGATCGGGACATGATCTTCCTGCTGCTCAGCTCGGCAGGAATCATTTCTAATTTTATCTGGAGTACGGCAGAGGCTGTCAGAGACGTAACCACCGTCTATTATCCGGTTGACCTGGCTATCGCGATTATCGGTTTTGCCTCTTATTGGTTCAAGAAATACTTCCGGCAAAACAGGGAAAATATTGAACTTAACGGAAAATTGAAAGAGGCGGACCAGATCAAGGATCAATTTTTGGCCAATACCTCGCATGAGCTGCGGACACCACTGCACGGCATTATGAATATCGCCCATCATGTGGCCACTAAAGAAAAAGACAGGCTGGAGAAGAACAGTCTTGACGATATGCAACTGCTTATTAGAATGAGCAGGCGGATGTCCCATCTGCTTGATGATCTTCTTGATGTAGTTCGGCTGAAGGAGCATCGTCTTGTGCTGCGGAAGGAACCCTTGAAAATTCAGTCCATCGTACCAGGTATCCTCTCCATGCTGCAATATATGGCAGAAGCAAGGCCGGTCGGCCTGCATATGGAATTACCGGAAACCACGCCTCCCGTTCTAGCCGATGAAAAGAGGCTGGTGCAGGTTTTTTATAATTTGCTGCACAATGCGCTGAAATATACAGAAAAGGGAACCGTTTCCGTGTCAGCTGAAACAGGGGAGGGACGAGTACTCGTTCATATCGCCGATACCGGGATAGGCATGGATGAAGCAACCCGCGCACGAGTATTTCTTCCTTATGAGCAAGGTGCTTATGATGGCGTCAACGGAGGGCAGGGGATCGGACTGGGGCTAAGCATCTGTAGGCAGCTTATTGAGCTGCACGGGGGTACATTGACGGTTCGTTCCGAGCCTGGTAAAGGGTCTGTTTTCAGCTTTGATCTTCCTTTGGCGGATGAGTCTGATCTCTCCAGGCCGCAGATGTCCTTTTCTATCGGGCATGAGACGGCAGGAGCGGATGAGATGCCTGGCGGTTTTCTGTTCCCGGATTTGACTGTCGGGGACAAGGAAGTCTCCGCAACGACACCTTCACCGCTTTTGGAAGAAAGCAGGGCCCGTATTCTTGCTGTTGACGATGATCCGGTCAACCTGAAAGTGCTGGTCAGCATCCTGTCGACAGAGCCTTATGTCATTGTGACGGCACAATCGGGCCAGGAAGCATTGGAATTGCTGGGTACGCAGCAGTGGGATTTGCTCATCGCCGATGTGATGATGCCGAACATGTCCGGATATGAATTGACCAGGAACGTCAGGGAGCAGTTTCCCGTGTCGGAGCTTCCCGTCTTGCTGCTTACCGCTCGTAGCCAGCCGGCCGATATTTACACAGGTTTCTCTGCGGGGGCGAGCGATTATGTCACAAAACCTGTAGATGCGTTGGAGCTAAAATACCGGATTAAAGCTTTGGTTACCCTAAGGCAATCCGTTCATGAGCGGCTGCGTATGGAAGCCGCATATTTACAGGCGCAAATTCAGCCTCATTTTCTGTTTAATACTCTGAATTCGCTGATGGCGTTAAGTGAGATTGATACGGACAGAATGCTCAAGCTGGGCGAGGCCTTTGCTTCCTATTTGCGGATTAGTTTCAATTTTCTGAACACGGGCAGGCTGGTTGAGCTGTCTCATGAGTTGGAGTTGGTCAAAGCCTATCTGTATATCGAAAAAGTGCGGTTTGGTGATCGGCTGTCGATGGAATGGGAGGTGGAGCCGGACATCCGCCTGCAGCTTCCACCGCTCACGATCCAGCCTTTGGTGGAAAATGCCGTGAACCACGGCCTCTTGAGCAAGTCAGAAGGCGGGACAGTTCATATTTCCATTACACATCAGAACGACTGTACTCTTGTTAAGGTAAGCGATAACGGAAAAGGAATGGATCAGGAGCAGGTGAATATGTTGCTAAGCGCCGGGATTAGTGAAAAAGGCGGAATCGGCATCTCCAATACGAATCGGCGATTAAAGCAGTTATACGGGCAGGGGTTGTCCATCGTAAGCAGGCCTGGAGAAGGAACGACGATGTCGTTTGAAATTCCAGACACGCAAGCCGCCGGGTTTCCTGACATCGAGAATCGTCTGTAATTGAAGGCTAATCAGGTAGAGAGCGCATGCCGCTCCTTGCTCTTTAGTTCATAGTCGCTCAGCAGCCGCTGCATTTTTTCGACGGTGCCATCCTGATGAGGAACATGAATGGATACCGTCAAGCTCGGATCCTCAAGATACTGGAAGGACACATGGTCGAAATTTAACATGCCGGCATTGGGACACCGAAGCGTCTTGGGGGCATCAATGGCATCCAGCACATCATGGGCTTCCCAAAACTCACGGAACTCCGGACTGATTTGGGATAAAGCATTGAACTGCTCGGACCACCAGGAATCATCAACGTGCCGGGCAAATCCGGCGTGAAATTGAGCGGCAATCCGGCGTGCATGCTGCTCCCATTCATCTCCTTTGATGTAGCGGAAGCGTTCGGATGTGAAGGTCATCCATACAAAATTCCGTTCCTGGTTGGATAAGGCCGCAAGATCGCCGTTTATGGCACAGTAGGCCGAGTTCCAGGCAATGATGTTCATGCGGGAATCCATGACATTCGCCGGGGAGGTTCCGAGGCTGTCCAGAAAGCCCTGCAGGGCAGGAGTAACCTGGGAAGCGTGTTTTGTTTCCTCTATGGGAGGGCGCTTGCGGGCCAGATAAAACATATGGTTCCGTTCCGGAGCATCCAGCATGAGCACTTTGGCTATTCGCCCGAGAATCTCGTCGGAGACGTTGATATGGCGTCCCTGTTCAAGATAGGTATACCAATCCAGCCCCACATCGGCCAGCATCGCGACTTCACTCCGGCGAAGTCCTGGAGTGCGCCTGCGACCGTTGTCCGGCAGACCAACCTGCTCCGGTGTAATCCGTTCCCGCCGTATTCGTAAAAAACGGGCTAATTCCTGGTATCTGTCCAATGGAATATTCGCCATGCTGCATGCCTCCTGTCCAGGCAGGAAGAGTGGGATTCGCAATCCCAGGATCACTGGATCTCTTCCTGGTCATAATTAGTCTATATAGAATAGGTTATGTGATCTGCAGGCATAAAATCAAGATTCACTTTTTTCTAATATAGACAGGGAGGTTTCAAACCATGTATGAACATATCGTTCTATTGAAATTCAAGGAGCACAACGGCACGGTCCTCAACCATGAAGATGCTCTGAAAACCGTAAATTCCTTCAAAACTTCCATTCCGGGGATTGTTGCTCTTAGCGCCGGGATCAATGTCTCTGAAGAGACAGAGAATACGCACGGTTATTCCCTGGCCCTTCGGGTAACGTTCGAGGATCAGCAGGCCTGCCGGGATTATGTACAGCATCCGCTTCATCAGCAGTTGCTGCAGAACATCGGTCCTTGGGTGGAAGGTGTTGTCGTAGCAGACTATTCGTTCAATTAATCCTAAAAAACAGGACAAGGAGCTGGCCGCATGATATCGGTCAGCTCTTTTTGCGTACCTAGGGCATTTCTTTTGTTTGTAGTGAAGCACTAGAGTCCATAGTAGGTTACCTGAAGGTTACCAGATGAAGAAATAGTGCCTCCTTGTGGGAGACTGACACGGGTTTTATACTGGGGCCATACCCGAATTGAACTAATCGCGATCAAATACAATCTTTCTGGAGGTTTGTTATGAATTATTCCCCATCTGTTCAAGCACTGTTCCAACCGTTCACCATCGGAAATTTGACATTGCCTAACCGGATTGTCATGGCACCGATGGCCCGGGAGTTTGCTCCGAATGGCGTGCCGGTCCCGGATATGGCCGCCTATTATCGCCGCAGGGCGGAAAATGGCGTCGGACTGATCATGACCGGGGGCACGCTGATCGATCATCCGGATACGTCCAATTTGGAGAACGTACCACACATCTACGGCGAAGCCGCGTTAAGCAGTTGGGCCAACGTGGTGACCGCGGTGCACGAAGCGGGCGGCCGAATCATAGCGCAGATTGCTCATATAGGAGCGCGGGGGCATGTCGGTGATTATTCGGAAGCGGATATCGCAGACATCATCCAGGCCTTCGTCAAGGCGGCATCCGACGCCAAGCGGATCGGTTTCGACGGCATTGAGATCCATGGTGGACACGGCTTTTTGCTCGATCAATTTTTCTGGAAAAAAACCAACTCGCGCACGGACCGCTACGGCGGCGACTGGGGCGGAAGGACCCGCTTTGCGGTGGAAGTGATCGAAGCTTGCCGCCGTGCCGTCGGTCCAGAATTTCCGATCGTGCTGCGCATCTCGCAATGGAAGATGAGCGACTACACGGCAAAGCTGGTTGAGACG
This sequence comes from Paenibacillus medicaginis, assembly GCF_042138635.1. Taxonomy (NCBI): domain Bacteria; kingdom Bacillati; phylum Bacillota; class Bacilli; order Caryophanales; family Paenibacillaceae; genus Paenibacillus; species Paenibacillus medicaginis. The sequence continues at coordinate 55,231 of NZ_JBHIRY010000011.1, forward strand.
CCAGCACAGCTGGAACAATTCCTGACTCCTTTGGCCGCAGCCGGAGTCGATATATTCCACGCCTCCACCCGCCGTTTCTGGGAGCCTGAATTCGAAGGCTCCGCTCTGAACCTGGCCGGATGGACCAAAAAGCTGACAGGCAAACCGGTGATCGCCGTCGGATCGGTTGGTCTGGAAGACGATGGAACGGCAGAGACTCAGGTCGCCGGCTTGCTCGAACGGCTGGAACATGAAGAATTCGACCTGGTCGCCGTCGGGCGGGCATTATTAGCCGATCCTGCCTGGGCAAATAAAATTCGCGACGGACGAATAGACGAATTGATCTCCTTTACGGACGAGGCGAAGCAAAAGCTTTATTAAGCCGGCATTCGCATTCACCTGTCCAGCTAAAGTATTCTGTATCGTATCATTTTGGATTGAGCGCAATAATCCGCATGCCGGACAGTGAAAAATAAAGCGGTAAATTGAAAGCTCTCAGGATGGTTCTCCTGAGAGCTTTTCGGATTGGGCCTTACGCCTGCGATGGTTGGCTCCCCAGTCAAGCATGACGGCAAACAGCGGCCTCAGTGTCTGCCCGTATGCTGACAGGGAATACTCCACCTTAGGCGGGTTATCCGGAATAACTTTCCGTTTTACCAGCCCCTCTTCTTCCAGTTCGCGGAGCTGTTGTGTCAGCATTTTTGGCGATATATCGGGAAGCGCCCGCCGCAATTCGTTGAACCGCCGGGTCTGATCAACCAATTCATGTAATAACGAGAGCTTCCATTTCCCGCCAAGCACGCGGATCGTTTCCCCAACACTGATATCGCATTCATCTTCGTGACGAAGGTCAAGTGCAATTTCTTTATCCATGATTCGCTCCGGCGAAATTTCCTCAAAAATTCGGTTTTCCTCCTTCACGTTTCATGCCCCCTTTTGGTAATTGTCCGAATTCAAGCATACGTTATTTCCGAAAAGGAAAGCAACCAAAAGGAGGCCAACAACAGGAACTGCTCATTGGATCAGCGAGTCTTCTTCCAGCATTTGCAGCAGCCTCTCTTCCGTGTCCGTGCCGGGCACCGGAACAAAAAAGCACCAGTGCAAGTCCGGGTTGTTATCAATCACACCTGCGGAATGGATCGTGAACTCCATCTCCTGCCCGTCGGGAAGGCGAAATAATGAGGTTGCTACACGTTTTTGCTTGATTTCATAGAGATTCCAGTAGTAATTAAACTCTTCGCTTTCCCGTCTCAAACGTTCGAACCGTTCCATATAGAGCAGGTTCTCCTTGTAACGGTCGAAGCCGGCCCGCATCACCGCTACGGAGTAACGGGCAGCGCCCTCCCAATTCACCAGTCGTTCACGGTATTCCGGATGCAGAAACATAATGTTGATCATATACCGCTCGCTCTCCGGCAGACTGCCGAAATCTGCTACAATCAGCTCTGCGGCCCGATTCCATACGATAACATCTGTGCCTGTATCCGTGATGAAAGAAGGATAATGCAGCTGATCTACAATATTTTGCAAAAATCCGATATCCGGCTCTCCGCTATTCAGCTCAGCACCTGCGCTCACCGGGTCGACATTTGCCAGATCAAACAGATGTTTCTGCTCATCCTCGTCCAGCTGCAGCGCATTGCCGATATGAAGCAGCACCTCCGGTGACGGGTTCGTTTCCCGGCCCTGCTCCAGCCAGGTATAATAAGTCACACTGATATTGGCGAGATAGGCTACTTCCTCCCTGCGCAGCCCCGGAGTACGCCTTCGTCCTGGTAACCGGTCAATTCCCGCTTCTTCAGGCTGCAGCCGTTCCCTGCGTGATTTGATGAATTCGCCCAATGCGGATGAAGATCGAGTTGTTTTCATATATGTCACCACCTCGGCAAAATCGACAGGCTCGTGCTCGAACATTCGGAGTACTTTTCCCTTAGCATATCCAGTCAGCGGGTTGTGGATGACAACGGTGAGCGTGATCATTCTAACGGACTGGATTGCCGCTATTTCGGCGAAATTAAGCATTTGTGGAATGTTAGCGGACTCCACCGTCTTTAATTATAAATTATTCGCATGTTTCGGGCCATTTTCGGGTAAATAAAGCCCTCCCAGTCCGCTCAGACAATAAAACTCCGTCTTTTGGGGCAAATAAAGGCGCTCTGGTCCGTCGGGGCGGGTCATCCAGTAAACGTCTCAAGTCTATATCAAACGATACTTGATTGCAGCTATTGTTTATTTCAAAGGGTAATCAGGCAGGCGAAGTGAGCTGTGAACATCTCTGGATTCATCCCCAGGCATGCTGCCCCGAGCTGATGACTGGATGGTCGCAAGCGCCTGATTGCGGACATCAAGCTCCTCATTGGTGCGTGGGAAGAGGAAGGCTGCTGCACCGCTGTCAACCAAAGCCTGATTAGCTTCAGCAAACGGGCGCATAAGTTTCTCATAGGCTGCAAAAGCTTCTTCAGGCTTATCATAGGAAGCCAGCTCGCCAGCCAAAACATACGCCCCTACCAGCGCAAGACTTGTTCCCTGTCCGGTCAGGAAAGATGGCGCGAAGGCGGAATCACCCACCAGCGCTACGCGGCCCGCCGACCAACGGGGCATGTGAATTTGAGCGACAACGTCATAATAAAGATCGTCTGCTTCCATCATCGCCTTCACAAGCTGAGGGACTTCCCAGCCGTGTCCGGCAAACATCTCTGCAGTCAGCCTGCGCTGCTGGTCGGCGTCATGCCGATCTGAGATCGGCGGTTTCTCGGATGCGAAGTTCAGGAAAGCATGCAGTGTGTCGCTGTCGCGAGCGGCCGACAATATGGCATAGCGTCCTGGTGTGGCGTAGACAATAGACTCATGGGACAGGCCGAGATCATTCGGAACGGTAAAGCCGTTAAAACAGTAACCGAGGTATCGGGTGAACTGCTCCTCCTGGCCGAATACGAGCCGGCGCGTATTTGAATGCAAGCCATCTGCCCCGATGATGATGTCATATCTGCCGCTTTTGCCGCTCTTGAAGGTGACATCTACACCGCTGCCGTCATCGTTCAGGGTGGCGATGGAATCATTGAACCGGTAGCGGACCGGCTGCTGTTTTGTCAGATCATATAACAGCTCCGTCAGTCTGCCGCGCGGCAGCTCGATGTCCCGTTCCTCTACTCCGCCGGAGATATCCTCTGGTTTAATTGCACCGGCAATGCTGCCGTCGGCATGAATAAAAGAAATCTTCTTCGAATGGATATGGGCCTCTTGAAGCTGTGGAAGTAATCCCATTTGCTCGACTACGTCGATCGCCGTCCCCCGCACATCAATAGGATAGCCGCCGCCCCGAATCGTCTGTGAGCGTTCGACCACGGTGACATCAAAGCCATATTTGCACAGCCAATAGGCAAGGGTTGGGCCAGCAATACTTGCACCAGAGATCAGTACCGTTTTTCCGGAAGCCCGGGAGATTGATTTATCAGTCATTGTAAAAGCACCTCTCATTGTTTTTTATAAGGTACTATAAGTACCCTAAATAGATGTTATTATAGATTCATCAGAAATGCAAATGTAAAAACGTTCAAAGTATAATAGAAATATTTTGAAAGAAGGGATTAAGTATGGAGAGAAATAGAAATGAGAGCTCCGCAACTCCCGAACCGCCACAGGATGAGGCACGGAATACAGCGACACGGCGGCGCGGAGAGGTTCTGGAAAATGCCATTTTGCAGGCCGCTTGGGACGAGCTGCAGGAGGTTGGTTATGCCCGTCTGTCTATAGATGCAGTTGCGACGAGAGCGAAGACCAACAAAAATGCGGTATACCGCCGTTGGCCCAATAAAACCAAACTTATCGCAGCCGCAGCCGTCAAATTTGTACCGAGGCCTTCCCTTGAAGCTCCGGACACAGGCGAACTGCGCAGTGATGTGATCACTTTGCTTAATGGAATAGCGGCTGCTATGCGAGCGATCGGTTCTGAAACGATACACGGCATGCTGGTCGACGATCCAGATAAGGAGATCATTTCTTCTTTGCCGCAAACGGTGAGTCGGAGCAAGGAGAACCCGTTGACCCTGGCTATGAAGACGATTATGAAAAATGCTGAGGCACGGGGAGAGGTGACTCTGCAAACCATGAAAGAGAGAGTTATATCTCTTCCCTTTGATTTGATTCGTTACGAAGTGCTCATCGCCCATGAGGAGTTAACTGAACACATCATTACAGAGATTGTGGACGATATTTTTTTACCGCTTGTCCTTAAATAGCCGCTTCCCTGCCAGACATAGGGTATGATAGAGAGAAGTGAAAGCCATTATACATGCTTTGCAGGCTGGAGATGGGGCTGCCGGGAATGTTAAAATTGTACAAAGAACGAAACTAGGGGGCCGAGTGGATGCAGGACAAGCTGTTGCCAAAGCTGGAGGCGTGGCATGAAGAGGATGAATTCGAGGAAATCGTAAATGCCGTGATGGACATTCCTGCGGAGGAAAGGGATTATGAGCTGACCAACCATTTGGGTCGAGCGCTGAACAATCTCGAGCGTTATGAAGAGGCGGTCGAGCAGTTCCTGTCCGTGGCGGATGAGGGCAAAGTGGACCCGTTGTGGCAGTATCGTATAGGTTTTGCCTACTACTATCTGGATCGATACGAGGAGGCCCTACGCGCCTTCGAAGCGGCAGACCGGCTGGAGCCTGGGGATGAGGAAATTCAGGAGTTTTTGGAGTTGATCCGGGATAAGGTGCCGCAGCAGCCGCCGGAAGAAGCGGCCCCAGACCCTGCCGATGTCCCTGCCCGTGTCTCTGCCTATGCCGATGGCGCACCTGAAGCTGCGCTGGAATCGGATGCTGATTTCACGGACTTTTGGGAGGACAGCGACCTGGCGCTGGAGCAATATGTGATGGCCCCGCCGACCGATGAGCAGATCGCTTCAGTGGAAGAAGAGCTTGTTTTCAGGCTGCCAGCCTTCTATGTACAGATGATGAAGCAGCATAACGGGGGTGTACCCCGCAGCAGAAGCTTCGCGGTGGCTGACCCGGTCTCCGGGGAGATGGGGCATATCGTCATTTCCGGCATTTTGGGCATTGGCAGAGAGAAGAAGCGTTCATTGTGCGGAGAAGCAGGCAGCCGCTTCCGGATTGAACAGGAGGGATACCCTGAATTTGGCGTGATCATCTGTGACTGTCCTTCGGAAGCGGCAGCGGTTATGCTGGATTACCGCGACTCCGGCAATGACGGCGCACCGGAGGTTGTGCATGTCGATAAAGCCAACAATTATGCAATCACACGGCTTGCGCCAAGCTTTGAGGCCTTTATTCGTGGGCTGGTGAAGGAATAAACCCATACATTTAAGAGTCTGATTCGTTCAGGCTCTTTTTTGTTTTATGCCGCTTCATTTGGAACGCATGCCCAAAAAATTTACAACTCATTAATAACTTTCAAGCGGGGATTTGGTATCATGGCGGTGGAGTGTGATAAGATGGCCAAAATTTTGATCGTCGATGATGAGAAGGCAATAAACGACCTGATTGCGCTGAATCTGAAAATGGTCGGGCATGAGTACGTTCAATTGTACAGCGGCGAGCAAATCCCGGAGCTGCTGAACAAAATGCGGATTGATCTGGTCATTCTGGACGTGATGCTGCCGGGCAGAGACGGATTTGATCTCGTGGGAAGCTTTGTGAAACGGGGCATTCCGGTGATTTTCCTGACAGCGCGAAATGCCGTTTCAGATAAAGTGCACGGCCTGGAAAGTGGGGCGGAGGACTATATCGTCAAACCGTTTGAGGCGGTGGAGCTGATTGCCCGGATTCATGTGGTGCTGCGCCGAAACCAGAAGAACACAAGTGAATTCTGTCTGGACGGGACGACGGTGGATCTGGACAAGCATATCGTCACGGTGAACGGACAAGTCGTGGAAATGACCAATAAAGAATTTCAACTGCTCGAATTTCTCATTCAAAATAAAAATATCGCGCTTTCCCGCGAAAAGATCATCGAGCAGACCTGGGGCTTTGACTTCTATGGGGAAACGAGAACCGTGGACGTGCATATTCAGCGGCTGCGAAAGAAGCTGAACTGGGAGCACCGCATCAAGACGGTGTACAAATACGGTTACAGGCTTGAGGTGTAAAGGTGAAATTTTGGCAGAAAACGTATTTGTGTGTGCTGCTGGTTTTCTTGATCGCTTTTGATATCGGGGCCTATGCCTTGCTGCAAAAAAGCTACCAGTTAAACGAGCAGATGGATATGTCCAGAGGTGTAAGCGAATATGAGAGCATCGATAACTCGCTAAGTTATATCCTGCAGGTTTTTGCTAACAGCACCGGCAGTACGGCTTATGAGCTTGTGATTTCCGGTTTTGCTGATAATTACTTTGCAGAGGGCGTTCTGATGGAGGTGTATGAAGGGGAGCGGCTGGTCTTCTCCAATGCCTATCAGTTTGAGAGCGCGCGCGAGGAATTGCAGGGAGAGCAGCGCGAAACGGTATATCGGAAGCTTGACGGGGAGCTGTGGATTTTTGTGGGCGGTAGCATGGAGTTTAACGGGCTCAAGCTGGTCATATCCAGGAGCTCCGCTTATCTGCAGGATTATTACAATACGCTGATCAGCTATTTTATAACCTTGAGTGTGGTCATTTCCGTCGTTTTATCTGCCGTGCTCATTCTGCTGCTGTTCCGGCTGACTGCCCCGATCCGAAATCTGAACAAAGGGGTAAGGGACATCGCTGCGGGAGCTTATCACCAAAGAGTCAAGATTAGCGGAAGCGACGAAATCGCCGAATTGGCCGGGGATTTCAACAAAATGGTGGATGCAGTATCCACAAATATTGAAACGATGCAGAAAGCAAACGAAGACAAGGAAACCTTCATCAATAATCTGACTCATGAGCTGAAGACGCCGATTACGGCGATCAAGGGGTATAGCGAATTTTTAAATCATGCCAACAGCACGGAGGAGGACCGCAGAATGGCGATTGATTACATTCATGAGCATGTGGCCAGGCTGGATTTGCTGTCAGGAAAATTGATGGAGCTGCTGTATTTGAAGAACGAGGAGATTACCTTGCAGCCCGTGGAGGTTGAAGCCTTGTTTGCTTATGTGGAACAGATGGAGCAGTATGCTTTGCAAGCAAAGCAGATTACGTTGGTGAAGGAATGCGGGGCTGAGCGGATATATGGAGATCCCGTACTGCTGCAGACGTTGTTCATGAACCTGGTGGAAAATAGCATCAAGGCCTCTCCTGACGGGAGCACAATTCATCTGAAAAGCCGTTTTCGGGACCCGCATGTCGTCATCGAGGTGAGCGACTACGGCAAGGGCATACCGGACAAGGATATCGAAAAAATTACCGAAGCCTTTTATGTCGTGGACAAATCCCGCTCCAAGGAGCTGGGAGGCATCGGGCTGGGGCTGTCCATCTGCAGTCAAATTGCCCGGCTCCACCATGCGCAGCTGTGGATTGAATCCAAAGAACACGAGTATACGAAGGTGTCCGTTCATTTTACAGCTTCGTTACAACTCGAACTCTAGTCCATAATACGCCCCCCTCATAATGAGCTTGTAGTTACGAAATCCCAATCAATCAAATGACGGAGGTAAGGAAAATGAAAAAGAAGCTTTATGCCACAGCACTTACGGTCGGAGCGGCAGTGACTTTAATCGCGGGGAACGGTGCATTGTCAACCTATGCGTTTGCCAATGATACGGCTCCCAGTGTAAAGGTGACCGGTCAGCATCAGCAAACAGAGTTTGAGGGCAAAATTCGTCCTGCGGTCCCTGCCACTCCCGAGAAAACAAGCGGCAAGGAAGGGTCAGTCAGTGACTTCGCATTATCACCAGGCTTCTCGGCCACTCCCGAGAAAACAAGCGAAGATATGAGCGAGGACAAAGCGGTGGACATTGCCCAGGAAGCGCTTGAGGAGAAATTTGATGTATCCCTGGATGGCATGAAGGCTTTCCCGGTCTTCTGCACGAGAGAGGATATGGAGGGAACGTTTTATTTTGTATCGTTCGCGGATGTCCAGGTTGTAGATGCCCAGCCGGCTGTAGTGGCTAAAAATGGAGAAACCGGCTCCAGTGAGACCAGTAAGGTCAGTGAGACTGTGCAACTCTCTATTGCAGGTGATGGTGACAACCCGGATATCTACATCGCATTTGTAAATTCCAAAACTGGCGAAGTCGTTTCCCTTGAAAAAAATCCGACAGCGTCATCGGATACAGTAGCGCCAACAGCGCCAGCTGAGCCGGCCAACTAATACAGCCTATTGCAGTGCCTGCCCTTTATTTATGAGGGCAGGCATTTTTTGGTTGATTTTGTGCCTATCTTATGCCAAAATCTTCTAGCAAACAGGACGGGGAGGGTGCAGCTTCGTTAGACAAGAAGTCCTGGCCGAAGGGGGTAGAGGGTATCCATGCCGTATGACACGTTGTATGAAAGGAAGTGCATGAGACAGTTACAGATAAGGCCCGGCTAGCTTGTAATGGGAGCTAACCGGGCCTTTATATGCAATAGGAACAGTATTCACTGCAGAGCGGTTCTATCAGGGACTAACCGGCCGGAATCTCCAGCGGCTCACCTGTGTATGCCTTGATACTCAATGGAGCGGTGAGATAACTCCGGGCTTTGGCCGCAAAAGCCTGAAAATGTGCGCTTTGATTGTGGGAGCTGACGGCATCAGGACCTTTCCACACCTCAATCATCGTGTAAGTGAATTCCTTTTCGGTATCCTTATGCAGGCTGTACGATATGTTGCCGTCTTCTTCTCTGGAAGCGGCAATAAGGGTTTGAATACCCTGCAAGAATCCCTCGTTATTGACCGGGTTTACGTGCATAACAGCATGAATAATGATCATCGGTGGTCCATCTCCTATACAGATAGTGTGAATGCTTTGCTAACGTGTTATTTCCAGATTGCGACTTTGTCAACTGGCAGACGGTAGGATGGATAACCGCTGTCCGCCGCTTTGCCGATGGAAATCAGCATAACCGGAACATGGCGAACCGGATCCAGGCCGAAGGCTTCCGCAATCTTGTCTTTTTCATAGCCGCCAATCGGGTTCGTATCGTAGCCGTGGGCACGGGCCACCAGCATGAGTTGCATGGCTACCAGCCCGCCGTCAATCAGAACAGTGTCCCGATTTACTTCTGACGGTATGTTGCCGTAGTAAGCGGATACTATCGGTAACTGTTTCTCTTTGACCTCCTGCGGCATATAGCCAAGCTCCACCGCTTTGCTGTAAATTTCCTTTAAATTCTCAATGCTGTTCAAATCACCGAATAATGCAATGACTGCGGCGGAGGTTTCTACCTGTCTTTGATTAAAACGGGCCAGCGGAGCAAGTGCCGCTTTGGCTTCCGGGCTTTCGATTACCAGGAAACGCCATGGCTGCATATTGACAGAGGACGGAGCGCGGGTGGCTTCTGTAAGGATTTCCGTCATCTCTTCACGGCTGATTTTGACGGTTGGGTCGTATACCTTGATGGAGCGCCGTCCTCCAAAGATATCTTGAAAATCATTGTTTTTTAACGTGCTGCTCATTTGTCATTTCTCTCCCTTGTAGTCCTGGATATTGGTCTGCATGCGTTGGATCATGCCTGAAAATAGTTCCTGCTCTTCCTTGCTGAAGCCCTGGAGGAGCTGAGTCATGAAGCGAACCTTTTCCTCCCGGTAAGCCAAAATTTCCTGCCGCCCATGCTCCGTGAGTCGAACCAAGGTGACACGGTTGTCATTCGGATTCATGCGCCGTTCTACAATGCGGTCCGCTTCAAGTTGCTTCAAATGCCTGGTCACCGCGGCACTGTCAATCTGCAATTCCTTTTGCAGGCCCGTCTGACTGATTTCGTCGTTATAATAAAGCTGCTGAAGCAGCCGGAATCTTGACGGGCTGACACCGGTACAGTGTCCGAATTTGGCATTCACCTGGATATACAGGTTCTGAAGACTATCAATCATGGAATTTTCCACTGAATTGGTCAACGGCTTCCCTCCTGACCCTAGATGATTAATAGACCCATCAATTATTGATGGGTCAATGATATGAAAAAAATAGTGATTTGTCAAATGGAAAGCAGTTCTTTCTCAATTTCGAACAGTTATAAATTCCTGCTCATAAATCATTTGCATCATGCTTAGAATTTTGGGGCCGGTCTCTGCGTATGGCAGATCCGCTGCCCGTCCTTTCACCACAAACGAGCCCGACGGGTGGCCGCTTCTCTTGAACGCCGCATCCCACAACAGGTTGGCCCCTTGGCTAGGATGGGAGAAGAATAACCGCATCAACAGCTTCACAGCCGGCGGGAGGCCGGAGTTCTTCGTCGGTCTCAATGTGTTATTGGAGCCAGGGTCTACACTGATCAGACGAAACCCTTCTGCTGCCATCGGCGCGGCGAGCTCCCGGGTCCAAAGGGACAGAGCCAGCTTGGTCGTGGCATAGGGACCGGTCAGCTTTTTAAATTCTGCCGGGCGCGGCAATTCATCAGGATTGAAGCGTTTGGCGTGACGGAGAGCTACAGAGGAGGTGTTCACCACCGTTTTTAAGGCCCCTTTTTGCAGCAGCTCTTTCAGCTCCATGAATACGATATACGGCACGACCGTTTGCAGTTCATAATGCATCTCCCGTCCTTGTGGAGAGAAGCGCAGCTCGGGCAGGCTTCCCCCGGCATTGTTGAAGAGAATGTCGATATGATCTTCTTTGCTATTGACCTCGTTAAGCACCCGCCGCAGCTGGCTGAAATCTGTAAGTTCTGCTTTATATACTCGCAGCTTGCCTTTGCTGATGGCTTCACGGATCATACTGTCTTCTTCGGCAAATCCGGACCGGATGAGAGCCGCGACCTCCCAGCCCTCACCCAACAGGCGGCGTGTCAGCTGCAGGCCGATTCCGGCCCCTGCTCCTGTAATCAATGCAACTTTGGTTGATTTATGTTCACTCATTATGAATTCCTCCCATTATGATACGGTGTAAAACCGGTTGATGGGGCTAGTATATATATTGGAGTCGGCTCCAGGTCAAGCAGGTTGAGCCAAACTATTTTATCCGGTATTTTCCGTTGACTTGGAGTTGACTCCAGGTTTTATAATACATACATGAGCAGATAGGAGGGGCTTGATATGGTTACCATCAAAAATGCTTCACAGTTGACCGGATTGTCAGAGGATACCCTTCGATACTACGAAAAGATCGGCCTGCTGCCGCGCGTGCAGCGAATGGACAACGGACGCCGGATATACAGTCAGGAGGATTTGTACAAGCTGCAGCTCATCAACTGCTTGAAGAAAACAGGCATGCCATTGGAGGAAATGAAGCCTTATTTGGATATGCCCCCTGACGCCACAATGGATGAGCTTCCGGAGCTGTACGATTTGATGATGAGCCACCGGGAACGGGTGCAAAAACAGATGCAGGACCTGCAAATGGTACTCGATTTTATAGATGCCAAGATGGAGGAAGGCTTACTGCCAGACCGGAAATGTACAGAGGGAGCGTCCAGTGAACCAGCAGCTCCGCCGAAGGAAAGATTCAACAGCATTAACCTGTACCAGAAAATTTCAAGTTAATATAAATCGACCAAAGACGAAGTGGAGACGTATGTAGCGGTCACAACGTCTGGCCGCTATCCACGGTGATGATCTGACCGGTCATGGCTTCCTGCTCCAGGGCGGTGCAGATCATGGCGGCAATGTCCTCAGGTGTCGAGATGCGCTGCAAGGGGAGATGGGGAGCGAGGCGGTTCATCTGCGTTTCCCGGCCTTTCCACCATCTTGTTGCCACGGCTCCGGGTGCGATGCAGTTCACCCTGATGTCGGGAGCAAGCGCCCGTGCCAACGATTTGGTAAGGCCGTGAACGGCTGCTTTGGATACAGCGTAGGGGAGTGAGGAGCCCACCCCGGTCTGTCCGGCGATGCTGCCAAGATTGACGATGGCGCCTTTTTTATCCTTTTTCATAAAAGGGGCTGCAGCCCGTGCGCAGTAAAACATACCCTTCACATTCACATCAAATAGTTCGTTCCATACTTCCTCTGTTGCGGACTCCAAATCATCCATCGCAAGATGTCTGGTAACACTGGCATTATTCACGAGCAGGTCAATCGTGCCGAAATGCCGGACAGCCGCTTGCGCCATAGATCGTACTTGCTCGTCTTTGGATACATCCGCTTGAATAGCAATGGCCTGCCCACCCTTGCTGTTAATGCAGCGCACGGTTTCATCCGCATCGGATTGGGAGCGTGAATAGTTTACGATAACTGCTGCCCCCCGTTTAGCCAGTTCAAGGCTGGTTGCTCTGCCAATCCCCGTTCCGCCGCCTGTAACCAGGGCCACTTTGTTTTTAAGTTCCATTTGCCTCACTCCTTCGATTATTTTCAATTGGCTTCATTTTAATCCACTGCTTTGAATTTGTATAATTGAATTATTTGAACGAGAAGTTCAATTTCAGTGAATTATCGGAGGTAGAATGGCTTATGGATCTCAAATCATTAAAAACCTTTCAGATGATCGTGAAGCATGGAAGCTTTATTCGCGCTGCGCAGGAAATGAACTATGCCCAATCTACGGTCACTATGCAAATGCAGAAGCTCGAATCCGGGCTGGGCGTTCAGCTTATAGAACGCGGCAAAGAAATCGCCCTGACGGAAGCAGGCAGGCTGCTTTACGACGAGAGCATGCAAATCATAAAAAATATGGAGCACCTTGAGATCAGCCTATCGGATCTGAAATCGGGGGAATCGGGGCATATTCGGCTGGGGGTAACGGAGCCAACGGCCAGCTACCGTTTGCCTGCGCTTTTGGGGAAGTTCATGTCGCTGCATCCGAACATCCGGATTTCCGTGGACATTTCGAATACCCCGACCCTTAGCGAGCGAATCCTTAAAGGAGAAATTGATTTTGCGCTTTGTACGGCACCGGAGCTGGGATCGGGGTTGTTTTATGAGCCCTTATTTCATGAGGAGTTTGTGGCATTAATGCCTGAGGGACACCCGCTTGCTGATAAAGAGGTAATTGTACCGGAGGATTTTCAAGGGTATCGGTTGCTAATTACATCCGCGACTTGCCCATATCGGAGAAAGCTGGAGATGACGCTGCAGGAAAAGGGAAACGTGTTGCTCGACACCATGGAGATCGGGAGCATGACGGCGTTGAAGTTTTATGTGGAGGACGGGTTAGGGGTGGCCCTGGTTCCTAAAATTATGGTGGAGCCGGGAACGAAGGGAATAACGTTCAAGAGGGTTGGCGGGAGTCTCATCCACATGACAATGGGGATGCTGTGCAAGGAAGCGGCGTATCCTTTCCAATTGGCGGGCCAGAGACTGTATCAATATTTGAAAGAAAGACTGCCCCGTCCACTTGCAGAGAACGAGGCGGTTCAAGTTCGAGTTATTTGACTTTGATTTTGTTTTTTATCTTGCTCCCACAGCCGCAAATGATCGTATGCTTCAAAATTTTAACAGGCTGCTGGCACATGGGGCATACGCTTTGTTGAAGTGGATCGTTTAGTTTCATAACTTCCTCCGTACTTGGCGCTGTTCCGCTTGGAGCACTGAACATTTCCTGCCCCGACTCTATCACTGCAAACGGCTTAGGTTACTTGGTTTCCCCTGTTGCCACGAGAACAGCTCTCCCCAGCGTATGGCCCAGCATGGTAAATCCTAAGAGAGCTGGCGTGGCGTCAGGGTCAACGCCGATCTGCTCGACATCCAGCGCATGAATGACAAAATAATACCGATGCGGACCGTGTCCCGCTGGAGGTGCCGCACCGATAAATTGTTTGAGCCGCAAATCGTTTGGCAGTTGCAGGGCACCTTGCGGTAAGCCGCTGCCTTGCCCGTCACCTGCGCCGCTCGGTAGTTCGGTGACGCTGGCCGGGATGTTGATGACAGCCCAGTGCCAGAGGCCCGATCCGGTCGGGGCATCCGGGTCATATGCGGTGATGGCGAAGCTCTTTGTTCCTGCGGGCGCGCCTGACCATTTTAAATGGGGCGAAAGATCTCGGGCACCTTCCACGCCTGACATCTCTGAGTATTGCTGAGGCGGCAGAGCCAGCCCCTCCGTAATGTCGTTACTGGCTACCTGAAAGGCTGAGACTTCCGGTAACTTGGCAAATGGATTATTGTTCATTGTAAATAACCTCCTTGTGATAAGTACGACTCGATTATATACTTGATAATCGATTTTGTAAATACAAATCGTTTAATATATATATTATCGAATATACCCATTGTTTTTTTATAGATTCAAGCGTAAACTATTTAGACATGTATAATCTTGATGTGTATGAAGGATGGTGTCGGCTCCATGGCCAAAAGAAACGGTTCGTCCACTTTAAGCGAAAATGTCAGAAAGAAGCTGCAGTCCGATATTCTGGCCGGGCAATATGAACCAGGCACTCCATTAACCGTATCGGAATTAGCCAAAGGTTTTGATGTCTCCGTTGCCGTCGTTCGCGAAGCGCTGACCCGGTTGGCGACCCAAGGCCTTGCCTTGCAAACCCCGAATCACGGATTTTCAGTGAAGACGGCGTCGGAAGAAGAGCTGAATAACATCATAGAGGCGCGGCTGATCAATGAATCCGCAGCATTACGCCTGTCCATCATCCACGGTGATCTCACATGGGAGTCCAACGTCATCGCCATTCACCACAAATTATCGCAAACGGCCGAGTACGAGGAAGTGGATCAAAACTTTGCCGTTCGCGAAGAGTGGTCCGACATCCACCGTCAATTTCATTACGAATTGATCGCCGCATGTCCCAATCCGGTCCTCCTGGATATTTGCGGACGTCTTTGGGATTTGAGCGAATTTTATCGGCATTGGTCCAACCAGCAGCAGCCAACGCGCGATGGACGCGCCGAGCATAAGGCATTAACAGATGCCGTTCTTAACCGCGACAGCGAGCGTGCCGTCGAGATCTTCAGAGCGCACATCCAGCTCACCGCAGATATCCTGTTTGACAACCGGTAAGCGGATTATGCTCACCAATCGCCACCTTCACCCAAATCCGTTGCAGACAAGCAGCAATAAAAAAGGAACAGTGTGCTCTATGGCAACTGCTCCTTTTTTCATATTAACTTAACTTTCTTGCAAGAAGGGGATTCGACTCACCCAGAGTCTAGTAGCCAGAGTGAGATGGGTGTCTATAGGGTGTGGTGTGTGGCGATTAGTGTCCGTTGCCTGGTGCCTGATGTCTAGTGCCCCTCGATGCAGCTTTGCACGATTATCCCTTTTGGTCAGATGCAGGCGTTGAGGGTTGGAGGCCTAGGGGAAGAAACGATGTGGCAGAAGTTGCTGTACATGTGTGTGGTAATTCGGGCGATTACCTATTGTCGACTGATCGAGCGCCAACTGGTTCAGCCACGTGCCTAAAGTATAATTTCGGTTCCCGGTTTTCTGTTTTTCTGTACCTGATCCAACGGGATAATCGTGCAAAGCCCCTGAGCAGCGGGTTCACACTCCCTTGCCATGATCGACGCGGCTTGAATGTTAAGCACGGCAGCAGCTACAAAGGGCTAAGTGAATTTGGGCTCTGCGAAAGTTGAGATATTAAGCTTCTTAGTCGACTAAGAATGTTTTTTTCTGCTTCTGATAAAAATAAAGCTAACCGTGCCTGCCACAATGACAGCAAAGATACTTATGAGAAAAATCAAAGTATTGCCCGAAGAAGGAGCATCTGAAGTTATCCCGGTCCCCCCGCCAGATACAGGCTCATTCGTATCGAGTTGAGCAGCTTCCTGCATTCTTTTTGCTTGGGCAGTTTTGATTTTGTTAATAAAATCTTCGAAATCGTATACTTCATATTGATGCAAAACTGGATTTCACTGATCTGTTTTTCGCTTTTCTTGAGGTCTTGTGTGATAGCACTTTCAATATCTTCGGGAACGCTTTGAGCAAAAACTGGCAGGCTGAGTGATAAAGAGAGTAGACAAGACACTCCCAAGAAAACTATTTTTTTAAACATCTCAATTCCCCTTTCAGAGTATTAATTCACATAGATCCGATAGACCGTTCTGTCCAATAAATTATGGTATTATTTACTAATATGCCATAATTTCTGAAGTTTTGTACCACCGTATATGGCTATCAGAGTTGGTGGGGAAAACTTGAATCCAAAGAACAGCTTAAAGAGCTTACGGATGAAGATGTCAACAATATATGGTATGTGAAAGCTTTGAAACAGATTTTGCAGAGCAGAAAGAAGAGCATGGCATGCATTGGACG
Source organism: Paenibacillus medicaginis (assembly GCF_042138635.1). Classification (NCBI taxonomy): domain Bacteria; kingdom Bacillati; phylum Bacillota; class Bacilli; order Caryophanales; family Paenibacillaceae; genus Paenibacillus; species Paenibacillus medicaginis. The sequence continues at coordinate 71,395 of NZ_JBHIRY010000011.1, forward strand.
ATTTTGCGGGAACTAAGAAAGGTGTCTATGAAAAGGATGCTTGTTTAGCTGTGCGCGAAATTTCAAATGAACTGACCAACTGGCTAAGGAACTCAGGTGGCTCGAAGTACAGAATAAGTATATTTTTACTTAGCCTCGCTAAAAAACGAGACAAACTCCTAGGTTTTATTCGAAACAAAGGAGTTTGTCTGTAATCTGAACCATTGAAAACGCAAGTATATATAAATAGCTTGGACCAACCACCAGTGTAAGTTGAAAAAACCATAATCTCGTTAATAATTAATCGGCTTTTCACACTCTTCATTTGGTTTGGTTAGTTGGATTTTTTGTAAAATTCGGTTAATTCATTACCGATATTTAATTTGTTCTGTGTTAATGTTTTGGCACTGAAAAAAATGCTTCCCTCAACCTCTGGATAGTTCTGATTGAGTTGAAGTTGCCGGATAATTGCATCACTGGATGCCCAATCCGTCTTATTGCTATTAAGTCTATAAGGACCATGTCCGACGTACAATTTAACTTTGCTTCCTTTAACTTCTTTAGACCACCAGGCCACGAGAACCTCGTAATTTGCAGGCTTATAACCGATGCTCCAGTAAAGTTGGGGAGCAACATAATCAATCCATCCTTTTTTTATCCAGGTCCTAGCATCAGCATACTGACTGTCATAAGCACTGTTGCCATTTGTAGCTGATCCTGTAGAATCTTTTGACTGGTTTCGCCAGATACCAAAAGGGCTAATTCCAAATTCAATATTTTTGTTCTCTGCTCTAATAGACTGGCTGAGTTGTCTGACGAATTCGTTGACATTATTCCTTCTCCAACTTGCCTTATCTTCGGTAGTTCCCCGATATGCAGCGAACGACTGCTGATCCTTAAATGTATTATTGCCATAGGGATAAAAGTAATCATCCAAATGAACTCCGTCAATATCGTAATTCTTTACGACTTCCATGATCGCTTTAATGATGTGCTGACGTACTTCGGGATTGCCCGGATCGTAGATTAACTTGTTGTCATGTTTTATGACCCATTGTGGATGTTGTCTCGCAGGGTGATTGATACTGAGTGAGTCTAAGCTAGAAGCAGTGCTTGCACGAAAAGGATTAAACCACGCATGGAACTCCATACCTCTTTTATGTGTTTCCTTGATCATGTAATCAAGTGGATCATATCCAGGATCTTTGCCTTCAGTTCCCGTCAATGAACGTGCCCAAGGAACGGTCTTGGAAGGATAAATAGCGTCAGATGCGGCCCTGACTTGAACGAATACGGTGTTAATCCCCATGCTTTTAAGCTTGTCCAGCATCGCTACATATTCCTTCTGTTGTTTGGCTATGGAAAGCCCAGGTTTGGAAGGCCAGTCAATATTGTACACGGTGCTTATCCATGCCCCCCGAAGCTCTCGATTTACATCGGAGTCCTTCATGAACTTCGAGTTGGCTTCTGCAAATAATGTTTGGGGACTCAATAGCATGATAATAAGTAAGACAAGTGTAACTTTACTAATGATTCTCATGTGCAATGCCTCCGAAAATGTTAATAGTAAACAATTAGAACACGGCGTCTCCTTTCTTCAGTCTATTGGTGGTTCATAACCATAGTAAAAGAGAGATGTTTCATACCTCCGTATATATGTTTCGAGAGTGTAACTTTTCGTAGATGGATGCAATATCCATATGTTTCGTTATTGGGCAAGCGTGTATCTAGGTTGTAACTTCTAGCCCATTCAAGCTTGAATATTTCCCACAGAATAGAGAAGCTCGTAACGCTAAAGCGCTAAGTGAAAAATACATCACATTCTTATTTTTGATTAGAATAAGAATAGGTAAGGGTAGACTTCGACGTTACTCGGTCAGCTCCCCTTTTCCCTTCTTTCACACCGTACATGATTTTTTCAAATCATACGGCATTCCATCATGACGCTGGTACGAAGCGCTACAACTTTTCTCTGAATTTCAGAATCTTACGCCAATGTTTCTTCCCTAATGTAGAGTAGTCCTGTTCATCATGAATCATCCTGTGGCACCGTTCGTGAACCGAGGCGAGATTATTGACCCGATTGACTTTCTCCAGAGGCAAGTAAGGATTGACGCGATGAAATGACATTTCATCGCTATGGATGGCTCCCCCACAGACCCTGCATTTCTGCTTGTCTCGATTATACGCATAGGCTCGATTTAGGGCGTACTCGAAGTTGTCTATTTCTTTCGCTCCTTCGTGTTGGACCCATCTCTCCAGATGTCCGACCAGCATATCATCTGCTCGTGCCAGTCGTGGCTTCTTGCTCTTCTTCCCGATAGATCGCCCTGCCTTCTGCCGTGTGTGGAGTTTCTTTCGGGCGCTTCAGGTCCGTTTTCTTCCATCTACAAAAGGATAGGGACGTTACGCCGATATACATGTCTTTGACCAGGATCGCCGGCACTTTCTCCGTGTAATCGGCGTGTACCGAAGGTAGATTCTTGGTTTGATGGGCAGGTAGCCAGATTCCTCCGTACTTTTCCAGTATCCGCATGGCCTTGGTTCTCAGGTTATGTGCGTACTTTCGTAACGCAATATTCACCCAAGTCGTTCCTTGGTAGTACTGGATAATTCCCCGAATCACCGCATTGAACGTGTAGATTTCCCGCATCAGTTGTTCTTTGCTACCACATCGTTTCAAATGGTTTACTTTGCGGTGGAGTTCCTTTATTTTGGCTTGTAATCGGGTTCGATCCGGGCGGGATCGGGTGATGTAGCCGGTTCGGGATTTTCCTTTGACGACTTTAAACTCGCAGCCTAGGAAATGAATCGGTTTTTCCCGGACATTCGTAATGATTGTTTTCTCTTCGGATAGGGTAAGATGTAGGACGGATTGGATCTGCTTGGCAATACGCTGTTTCCATTTCTCCGCTTGTTGCTTCGACGGCACAATGAGCACCCAATCATCGGCATAACGCACCAGATAGGCCGGTTTCAATCGGCTGGATTTCTTTAACACTGTCGTTCGACTTGCGCTTTGAGAGAAGATCGTTCGGGTTTTCTTGTTCTCCCATTCGCGGGTTACCCAGTAGTCCATCTGGTGAAGATAGACATTGGCCAGCAGAGGGGATAGAATGCCGCCCTGCTGGGTCCCCAGCAGATTGACTGGCGTTTCGTTCACGATTCCGGTCTTGACCATCGCTTTGATGATCATCAATACCCGTTGGTCACGCACGCCCATTCCATATAAGAACCTTCCCAATTTCGCATGATGAACGGTATCAAATAACTTGGCGATGTCGCCTTCCACAATCCAGTGGTATCCGGTTTGATGGACTACGCGCTTGGTTCGTTCCAGTGCCATAGGCGCATCCCGCATGGGGCGAAACCCATAGGAGTGTTTGAAAAACTGGGCTTCCATGATCGGTTCCAGTATCATACGAATACACTCCTGTATAATCCGGTCGATAATGGTAGGAATGCCCAATGGGCGCTTTTCCATTTTTTCCGGTTTTGGGATATACTTTCGGCGTATGGGGAGAGGAACATAGTGAGTCAGTCCGGCCTGTACGCGGGCGATGATTCCCGCGTAGTCCTTTTCCAATATATGCTCCCGCATCGTTTCTCCATCACTACCAGGTGTTTCGCTGCCTTTGTTGCTTTTGATATTATGAATAGCGGTGAGAATGGTGACCTCTGCCTTCATGTACTCCAGCAATCCTTTGAAGCAGGGTTTGATTCCCTCTTTCAAAGCCGCTTGCGTCGTTTCATACAGAGAGTCCAGTAAATCTCGCAAATCCTGCTCTGTCGATAGAATCCTTGGTCCAGATAAGTTAGATGGTTGGGCCAAAGCAATCACCTCCTTCGAGGGAATTGTTTTGGGATTAGTCAGGTTTGCGCATCGGCTTCCCTAACGGTTGTATGCTTCGTCTCCAGAAAAAAAAACTTCGCCATGACTATGCCCCTTCGCTCGGGCCGTTTGTATCCTCCTTCGCCTATCGCTAGGCATAGTAACTGTCGGCGGCCTGTCCTCACTACTACGGGCTGCTGCCCTCTGAATTCAACAGCCATTTCCTGCTGTTTCGAGGCTTTGGAGTTCTCTCTCCTTTGCATCCTCTTTCAGAGTTCCCCTGCCCATTCAGATACAAAGTTCGATGTATGTGAATACACCGCTCCCCCTTTGTCGAGTATTTCTACTCGGGTTGTAGGGAGAGCAGCGCGCACAAGGAGCATCTCCATGAAACATCAACCAGCCGCATAAGCTAATCTTTGGTGGAATTGGCGCAGCCGAGCTGCTGCAGAAGTTCGCGCGCATGCCGATCGAGTTCTCTTATCAGCCGGTTATCTATTCCTTTACTAGCTTTGTGCTGGTCGGAGTAGTCTTTGGGGTATATCCGGCACTCAAGGCATCCAAGCTCAAGCCCATCGATGCACTACGTTACGAATAGTTGGGGAAACTAAAAAAGAGCGATCCATCGCGCTAGCTGCGAGGATGCTCTTTTTTTATGAGATTCAGTTAGCTCTAATATTTTGCTATAAGTTACAATTTGGATACAAGTTCACTACATTATGAAATAATCACTGCCTATAATTCTACCTATACTCATGGAATGAGACTGAAAGTAGGTAGAGTTAATAATGAAACAAGAACAAGATGTAGTGAAACGCGTTGTTTTCGCCATGATACTGCTGGCGGTTGTACCATTTCTCATGTTTGGGATTGGTAAATCCCATGCGCAGGCATCCTCATCCTCTGCTTCAAACAAGCCAAAAGATTTGAAAATGAATAATAGTGAAGTAAACGCACCTATGAAAATGGTAGCCTTAACGTTCGATGATGGACCAGACAGAACATATACGGATGCAGTGTTGGATGTCCTGAAAGAATACAATGTCAAGGGTACGTTCTTTGTAGTAGGGCAGCAGATCAAGCAGTATCCCGACACGATGCAACGAATGGTGAGAGAAGGACATGAGGTGGGTAATCATTCTTGGAGTCATCCACGCTTGACCAAGATTAGTACAGAGGAGATGCATCAAGAGTTATCAAACACAGACAAGGCAATTCGTGAGTTTAGTGGAGTTACACCAACACTAATGCGGCCGCCGTATGGTGCAACTTCAGGGCAAGTGAAGAAAGAGATTCAGGCAGCAGGATATGTTCAGGCTCTCTGGGACGTGGATACCCGGGACTGGACGGGACACTCGGTTGCCGAGATTCTCAAGCCGATAAAATCCAATTCCAGCAACAAGATTACGGTGCTCATGCATTCGGGTGGAGGAAAGCGGGAGAATACGGTTAAGGCGCTTCCGCAGATTATTGACTACTATAAATCTCAAAACTACAGATTTGTTACGATGTCCCAGCTTAATGGGATAGATGTGAAAATCGATACACCATCTAATCCAACGGATCATAATCAAATAGAGTCGGAGACGACGAATGGAACACCAATGGAGCCAACAATGGAGCCAACAATGGCAACAGTAGCAGTTGATCATCTTAATATTAGAAATGGAAGTGGATTGCAATATGCGGTGATAACTCAACTTAATCAAGGCTCGCAAGTAACCCTTGTAGCAAAAAAAGCAGACTGGTACCGTGTCAAGCTATCAGACGGTAGGACAGGCTGGGCAAATGCGATGTACTTGAGCATTGAGAAGAATCCCCCAGGTGGTTCATCCGGCTCTAGTGGTGTAAGTCCTATTGTCGAGCGTGAAGTTTATCTGATGATGAATGATATGAAGGTTCGCTTCCCGGATGCGAAACCGTATATAGACGCTAACAACAGGGTGCAGGTACCCCTAAGATTCATAGCAGAAACCTTGAATTTTCGTGTGGATTGGGAGCAATATGGAAACAACAAAACGGTTCGCCTTTCCAAAGATCAAGTAAATATAGCGCTCAATATCGGCGATCGAGTTGCTGTTGTTAATGGTGCAAAGCTAGAAATGGATACAAGCGCTGTGGTATTTCAAGATTATACCTATGTACCTTTAAGATTTTTGGGTGAACTAGTGGGAATGGACATTCGATGGGACTCCGCTAATAATGCAGTTACCATATCAGTTAACGACAATACTGACAACAATCCTAAAGGGAATCTATCGAGTGTAACTCCTATATTGTCAGCTCCAAGAGCAACTGTCCAACAGGCCAAGGCGTGGGCAGCGTCCAAGGGAGCAAGCGCTGTATTTATTGACCTGGCTGATATTGTTTGGAGTGAGGCTCCAATAGTGGGAGTAGACCCGCTCGTTGTATACACCCAGTCTGCCAAAGAGACGGGATATGGTAATTTTGGAGGCGTATTGGACGAAACGTTCATGAATCCCGCTGGTCTAAAGACACAAACTGGTGGCTCGGATATTGACCAAGGAGCGCATAAACGCTTCTCCAGTTGGGAGGAAGGCGTTCGAGCGCAGATTGATCATTTGGCATTGTATGCAGGTGTTAACGGCTATCCGAGAACGGACACAGTAGATCCAAGACATTTTCCACATTTAATGGGGAAAGCAACTACGGTTGAGTCATTAGGAGGTGCATGGGCAGGCAGTCCAACCTATGGAATAGAAATTGTGCGAATGATGTCGGAAGTGTCAAAAGGTAATTTGTGACTTGAACCATAGGGACAAAAGCTAAGGCTCTTGTCCCTTTTTTCGTAGGGCAGACGCAGTTCAGAAACTTGGTAATTTGCCTGATCATCGTGTTTCCAAATTGTAACTTTTCAGAAATAAGGCTAGTCAAGCATGGACGAATCCCACAAAATAGAGGGATGAACGAATCATAAAATTGAGCAGATATTAAAGAAGATGGGAGATCGTAAGACGCATGAGACCCAAAAGGATATTAATTATTGAGGATGAAGAGGGCATTCGTAACATTTTGTCGTATTCGCTGCGAAAGGAAGGATTCGACATTCTGGAGGCACCGAACGGACGAGCAGGACTCATGCTCTTGGAGAGAGAGTGTGCTGATCTCGTGTTGTTGGACGTCATGCTGCCGGACATGAGTGGATTTGATATATGCAGGCATCTGTCTGCCACGACCCGAACACCAGTGATCATGATTACCGCCAAATCAGATATGCTCGATAAGGTATTAGGCATGGAAATTGGTGCGGATGATTACATTACAAAGCCTTTCAATATTCGTGAAGTCGTCGCTCGTATTCGGGCTATCTTCAGGCGTATTGAGTTACTAGTGGAGCCAATGGAACAGCCTGCTCGTGAAGTCATTCGACTGGACCATCGTATTGAAATATATCGGAAGGAACGTGAAGTGTGGAAGGATGGAGCTCATGTACTGTTAACTAACAAGGAGTATGATCTTCTATTGTTCCTGGTGGATCATAATCGGGAAGTATTCTCTCGATCAGAGCTACTGGATAAAGTGTGGGGCTTCGAATTCGCGGGGGATAGCCGTACTGTAGACATCCACGTGCAGCGTATTCGTAAGAAGCTGGATCAACTCCATTCGTCAAGGTCTATGATCGTAACGGTCTTTGGTATAGGTTACAAGCTTGATGCGTCGGTGCAGACATGAAATGGACTATTCAGTTCAAGATGGTTGTGTTGTTTTCTGTCATCATATTCATCGGCTTTGCCGCTTTATTAGTAGCTTCCAATAAGGTCAGTGTAGATAATATGTATAGCGAGATTGACAACGATATGGTGAATTACAAAAAAAATATAGACATTGCGATCAGCCAATATTTCCTTCTACTGAACAAGCGGATGGATGAAGCAACTCTTGCGGCGGAGGTAAATGAGATCGAAAAGCAAATCGGTCTGGCTATCGGAGGAGAGGTCGATCTCTACCGTGCAGATGGATCTTCCTTCAGACATGCTCAGGGAAATGAGGTGCCGGCTACTATTTTTCAGGAAGACGTAAAGGCAGCAGCCAACTCTCAAATTGCTTATAGTACAAGCATTAATAAGGGACATATTGAGGCAAGCCTGTCTGCACCGTTGATAAGAGAGAATAAGGTCATTGGTATCATCCGTTTTGAAAAGGATTATGCTGACCTATTCATGCAGCGCATGCAGTTTCAGAACACGATTACTACCTTTGCCATTGTTATTTTCGTGTGTGTCTTTGTTGGGGCGATCGTGATCTCTCGGAAAATGACGAAGCCGATACGGGTCTTGACGCAGCACGCCAAGTACGTATCGGAGGGGAAGCTCAATTCCGACATCCGGATGAGCTCGCATGACGAAATTGGGGAATTGGCAATGAGTTTCTCAAGCATGATTCTGCGAATCAAAGAACAGATCGAAGTGATCGAGCGTGAGCGAGACGAAGTGAAGCAAGTTCAGGAGCGCAGCAAGATTTTCTTCGATAATGTGACTCATGAATTAAAGACCCCGCTGACGACGATTTTTGGATATGCCCAGATTTTGCGAGATAACGGTTTTACAGATTACGCTTTTTATGAAAAGGGAATAAATTTTATTATTAATGAAACCAAGCGTCTTAATACGATGGTAGTAGATATTTTGGATGTATCCGTCGCTGCTTCACCAGGGCAGGTTTTTCGGTTTGAGCATATGAACATAATAGATGTCTTGCAGGAAACCTGTGATGAAATGTCCCTGAAAGCGGCCAAATACAATATATCCGTAAATGTTCAGATGGAGAACCCCTTGTTCATGCAAGGTGACAGGAACAAGTTAAAGGAAGTATTCATTAATGTATTGGATAATTCCATTAAGTATGGGTACGTGAATTCGCTTATTCAAGTCCATGCTTTCAAGCAAGGCAATGAGATTGTCATTACCATTCGTGATGAGGGGGAGGGCATTCGAGAGGAGGCGTTGGAGCGTATTTTCGAGCCGTTCTATCGTGATAACGATGTGAATCGGGAGGAAAAGGGAAGTGCAGGACTAGGATTATCCATCGTCAAGAATACAATTGAACAGCATGGAGGAATGGTTAAGATGGCGAGCACATTGAACAAGGGAAGTGAATTACAAATTGTCCTGCCGGTGCATCGCACATGAGGCACATTCGCAAATGGTTGCAGGGGAATAGAGACGCGTTCATCCTTACAGGGTTGTTAATGTTCTTTGTGTCTGGGCTATATGCTATCAGTGGTCTATTCACAGAGATGAATTCCAAGTCTAGGCTCACGATCCTGCCAGAAAGTCTTGTAAGCCAGCCTCTCATGCCTCCGTCGAACTCTTCATTTCTCATTGAAAGCGCGACGAAACAGAGTAATATATATCCAATGTACGGGTTCTGGGTCGCAGATTCCAATACCATATTACTTAACAGGAGATACCCTTCTTATCAGGGAATTGGACTTTCCTTGTTGCGTATGGATGACAATGCTGTACAGGACATCGTGACCAATACGGACTACAGAGTTGATTTTACCTATGATCGCACGAAAATCATATACACTCGATACAAGCAAGGTAGCAAAAATCCCGAGACTTTCACCTATGACTGGAAGAATGGAGTAAGTCAAAAGCTGGGTCAGAATCAGGCGTACAAGCGCATATTTCTAAATGAGAATGTCTATGTCGGTTTTGACGATACTGGTTATAAAGAAGTCGATTTGTCGTCCGGTAAGGAACGAGAGTTATTTACATATAAAGAGTTCCCTTCTCGTTTGTCCCGATTCGTGGCTAACGTATCCGAAAATGGAGTGGTGACTAATCCTGACAGTATGACAATCAGTAAGGATCGGAACCATATATTTATGGTCTTTGCTCTTGGGCAAAACAATGAAGGTATCTACCGTTACTCACTGCAAGACGATAAGAATGATGAGTTAATTGTCCGTGCCGAAGAAATCCTGCAATACTCCCTACTAAATAATGGAGACATTATGCTGAACGGCAGAGTAAATGGAACTAGTGGGATTTTCCTGTATGACTCCAGCAATAAGGAGTATAAGATGTTAAAGAAAGGTGACTTTCTTGGCTTTGAATGGGATGAGAGTAGATCACGACTTGCCTACATGCAGATGCTGGATGAACAGCGAAGCAAGAACGAGCTACATGTCGCCTACCTGAGAAATGATATACTTCAGTCGGATACGATCATTTATCGTAACATTCAAAGCTTCTACAAATTGACCTGGCTGGAAGACAGTCTATTTGTCGGTGGAAGCACACTGGACTCGAGTGAAATCTATCGGTTTACATTTAAAGTGTGGTAGTGAATTACTGCATAAAAGCTTTGGCTTTAATGCAGTTTTTTGCACGCCTGTTGATTAACCAGATACTGGGTTCTGCGTTGTGCCAAACAAAACAGGCACATTGAGGTTTTGCTTGATCCATCGAAAAAAAATTCGACACCCCAGTGTGCCTTGTAGATCTCAGCAACCTGCTCGCATGACTAATCACAAGAGGAATAAGTTATGTATAATTAAGGTAAAAATTATGGAAGCGAGAGGATTATCATTAAGAAACATGCACTGCTATTAGCTTCGTCGGCATTGTTGTTTAGTTTGATCGTAGGCTGCAGCAGTCAGCAAAAATCAGAGCCATCTACACCTGAATCCGGTACTATCTCCAACACATAATAACGAATTCTTCCACCTCTAGCGCTATAAGCAACAGAACCACTAAATCCAGAAATGATATTCAATCCCTCACTAAGACCAGAAGTTCCATCCCGCAAGCGATTCCTAAAATTTTGAAGTATATAATTGTGTGCAAATATGAAAACAATAATCGGACTCAAAAACAGTGGGGATTTTGCGTCGTCTGTTGTATCGTTAAAGCAAGGGAGGCATCAAGATGAACCTGGACGAACGAAGCGCTGACGTGCTGCAGCTCCTGCAGCAGTCGCCCTCTCTCAAGATGGATGAGCTTCAGGAACGGACGGGGCTCAGCAGAAGACAACTGCAGTACAGCATCGGTAAAGTCAACGATTGGCTGTTACATCATGGATACCAGCCCATTGGGTATGAGCGGCAGGCGGGTTATTTTTTAACAGATCGCATTCGGGAGGAGGATCTGCCGGAGAAGCTGACCCGGCGTTCGTATACCTTTTCCGAGGTGGACCGGGAGAAGATGTTCGGCCTGATGATTCTGCTCGGAGAAGAGCCTTTATCAGTGTTTCATTTTCAGTCCATTGCCTTAGTCTCCCGCAATACGGTACTCAAAGATCTGCAGCGGCTCAAGCGTAACATGCAGGAGCGTAAGCTGCAGGTGCAATATTCGAAGAAAGACGGTTATTCCTTCAAAGGAAGCAGCCGGGCGAAAAGGCAACTGGTCGAAGAGTGGGTGCCGGACATCCTGCACAGTGCCAGCCGGGAACTGATGATTCGTTGCCTTTGGCCCAACCGGGAGGAGCAGATTGCCGCTATTCAGCAGCAATTGGAGCAGACCGAGCGGCAGCTTGGCATGACCTTTGCGGATGAGCGGCTGCAGGAGCTGACCTACCTGATGCTGTGTACAGACCAGTTGATCGGGAAAGGGGACGTGCTGGAGGAGAACAGGAGCTGGGGAGAGCTGACCGCTTCTAACGAATACAAGCTGGTGGAGCGCATGACCTCCAGCCACGCCTTCCGCAGCAAGTGGAACCGGACCGAGTGCCTGTACGCCACCCTGCATCTGCTGGGCATGAACCGGACGCGGGATATTTCGCCACTGCAGGAAGACGATGAGATTCGGCGCCTGATGACAGAGGTTACGGACGAATTTGAGCGCTGGGCTTGTGTCAGCCTGCATGACCGGGAAAGCTTTTACCGGCAGTTGTACATCCATTTCCGCCCGGCTTATTACCGGATGCTGTACGGCATTCACGTCGTGAACACGATGGCCGCACGCATCCGCAAGGTGTATCCGGATCTGTACCAACTGACCCGGAAGGCTTTGCAGCCCTTGGAGACGGTGCTCGGGCATCCGGTGCCGGAGAGCGAGGCCGCTTATTTCACGGTTCACTTCGGCGGCTGGCTGCGCAGGCAGGGCACGCTGCTGGATGACCGCAAGCGGGCGGTCGTCGTCTGCGCTAACGGGATCGGGATGAGCAACATTCTGATTTATACGCTGCGTGAGCTGTTCCCGGACATTCTTTTTCTGGATGCGTTATCCGTCCGTGATGCGGCCGAATGCATTCTGGAATATGACATGGTCTTCTCCACCGTTCACCTGCGCACAGACAAGACGCTGTTTGTGGTGCCGCCGATTCTTGAGTTGCAGGATAAGCAGAAGCTGCGCCAGCAGGTGATGAACGAGCTGTACGGTTATACGGTGGAGAAGATGGACACATCGTCTTTAATGAAAATCATCGCACAATATGCGGTCATCTCCAATGAGGAGGAGCTGGAAAAGGCACTCCAGCAGCATATTTATGCGCATGCGCACAAAACAAACAAGCATTCCTTGGAGGGGGCGGAGAAACCAGTGCTGGAAGAATTAATCACAGAACAGAATATTGTTTTTCAAACCCGGGCCTCCGACTGGAAAGAGGCGATCCGGCTGGCTTCACGGCCCTTGCTGGAGATGGGCACGATTGAACCCCGCTATATCGAGGCCATGATTCGATCCATTGAAGAAAATGGTCCGTATGTGGTAATTACGCCAGGCGTGGCGATTCCCCATGCACGTCCCGATCAGGGGGTACGCTCGCTGTCGATGAGCTTCATGCGGCTGGATGAGGCGGTGGAATTCGGCCCGGGCAAGCCGGTCAGACTGGTGATTATCCTGGCAGCGGCCGACCGTTCCTCACATTTGAAAGCGCTCGTACAGTTGACACAGTTGCTGGGCGAGCCTGCCAATATCGAGGACATCTTGAACAGCACCGACAAATCGGTGGTCTTGAACTATATCCAACAATATTCCAAGGAGGAACAACAACAATGAAAATTATGGTCGTATGTGGCAACGGATTGGGCAGCAGCTTCATTATGGAGATGAATATCAAAAAAGCGCTTGGCGAGATGGACAAAACGGCAGATGTGGATCATACTGATCTGTCTTCTGCCAAAACGGAGCAGGCGGATATCTTCATCGGCGCAGCCGACATTATGGCCCAACTGAACGACGGCAGCCGTACGGTGATATCGCTGGAAAACATGATGAGCATTCCGGAAATCAAGACAAAGCTTGAGCCTCATTTATCCTAATCCGTACCGAAAGAAGGTCCAGCCAACATGATGAACTTAATTATGAACGACATCCTGGGCACGCCGGCCATTCTGGTCGGACTGTTCGCCCTGGCAGGACTGCTGCTCCAGCGTAAGCCTGCCGCCACGGTCGTGTCCGGCACCCTGAAGACCATTATGGGGTTTGTGATTATTAGTGCCGGGGCGACGGTGTTAACGGGTTCGCTGGATATATTCAGCCAGATGTTCAACCATGCGTTCCAGGTGGAAGGCATTGTGCCTACGAATGAGGCAATTGTCGCCGCCGCCCAAAGCGATTTCGGCGCTATGACAGCCCTGATTATGGTCTTCGGCATGATCGTTAACATTATCCTGGCCCGGTTCACACCGCTGAAATATATTTTTCTGACAGGCCATCATACCTTGTTCATGGCCTGTCTGATCGCAGTAGCGCTGACCATCGGCGGTATGAACGGATTCCCGCTGGTTGTGGTCGGCTCCATCATTCTCGGTCTCTGCATGGTTCTGTTCCCGGCGCTGCTGCAGCCCTATGTGCGCCAGATTACCGGCAGCGATGACTTTGCGGTCGGTCACTTCGGTTCGGTCGGTTATTTTACTGCCGCTACCATCGGTAAATGGTTGGGCAATAAGGAAAAGACGACCGAGCAGATCAAAGTACCGCAGCAGCTGGGCTTCCTGCGTGATACTTCGGTAGCGGTTTCCTTGACGATGACGCTGTTCTTCGTGGTGGTCGCCTTGTTTGCCGGACGTGAATATATCGAATCCGAGCTGTCCGGCGGCTCCAACTTTATCGTATTTTCACTGATGCAGGCCATTACCTTCGCCGCCGGGGTCTACATTATTCTGGCAGGTGTGCGGATGCTGATTGCCGAGATCGTGCCGGCGTTCAAAGGCATTGCAGAGAAGCTTGCGCCTAACACCAAGCCAGCGCTCGACTGCCCGACGGTATTCCCGTTTGCGCCTAATGCGGTTATTATCGGTTTTATCTTCAGCTTCCTGGCCGGACTGCTATCCATGTTCATCTTACCGCTCGTCGGCCTGAAGGTTATCATCCCGGGGCTGGTGCCACACTTCTTCACCGGCGCTACTGCTGGCGTATTCGGCAACGCGACCGGAGGACGGCGCGGAGCGATGCTTGGCGCATTTGCGAATGGCCTACTGATTAGCTTCCTGCCTGCGATCATGCTGGTATTCATGTCCAGCGTAGGCTTCAGCGGCACCACCTTTGGCGATACGGATTTCGGTGTAGTCGGCATTATCATTATGGGCTTTATGAAGCTGTTTGGCGCGGCGTAATAAGACCGCTTTCAGACAGGACGACTGCGCACCGCCAAGAGCCGGGAGCAGTACACCAGAGGATTGATCCATTAGGGTTTATCCTCTGGTGTTTTTTTGTGTTTTACGGGTCGGGGGTACGCAGACCAATACAACCGCGCGGGTATTTGCAAAAAAAGTCTGTCCATACTGTAATAAAAGAGTCAAGGTAAAAAAGAATGGCAATGGCAGATGCTCTTGCGAGGTATCTTAATTCAAAAAACAAGAACTTTTTTGCAAATAGATCTGGACACTTATAGGAGCATGTGTAAAAATTATTCTTATATAAGAAATGGGGGTGTTCAGAGTGAGATATATGTTTAAAATATTCCATGAGAAAACAAGTAGTGACTTCAATAAAATATATGACCAGAGATTTAATTACGATTCGGCTTTTCATTTGGGGTTAAATATTAAGCCAATGAGCCAGCCCAATGTATATGAATTGTTTTACATACCCTCAAATGAGATGATCAAAACAGTAAGTAAGATTCATTTGATTTCTGCGGAATTCCAGAGAAAATTTGATGCTCTTCCCAAGGCTGCCCAAAATCAGTTTATTAATGAATGTTTAGTCGAAGAGTTATTCAATACAAATGAATTAGAAGGAGTAAAAAGCACCCGAGAGGAAATTGCCCGAAGCACTAAAGAGGTACAGTTAAATAAAAAATCAAAAAAAAGATTTGAGAGCATGATCAAATCCTATTTGACGCTCATTACTGATGATGTTCATTTTCCTAAAAAGCCGCAAGATGTTAGAGAAATTTATGATCATATCACAGAAGGGGAGTTAGATTGGCGAGAATTACCGGATGGGGAGGTTTTCAGAAGAGAATCAACGTATGTGCTAAAAAAGTCGGGGACGGGAAAAGTCATTCATCATGGCATTACACCAGAAACAGCCATCATGAATGCTGTAGAGAAATTGCTTCTTTTTATGAATGAAAACGATGATGTGCCTTCTTTAATTAAGGTTGCAATTGGCCACTACTATTTTGGGTATATACACCCGTTTTATGATGGAAATGGAAGGACTTCACGCTTTATAAGCAATATGTATTTAACTGAAGCATTAGGGAGCATTTCTACACTTTCTTTGTCAAGAGGATGTAATAAATATAGAAATAAATATTTAGAGGCTTTTGAAATTTCAAATAGTATAAAAAGCAGAGGTGAGCTGAATTATTTTATTGAAACGTTTTTAGCAATTATCTTAGAGGCCCTAATTGAAATGACTGCTGAATTAAAAGAAAAGAGCGAACTGTTAAGAATGGCTTATGAAAAGTTAAATCAAGATCCTATTTTTGAGAACATGGATAAAACTTATACAGACATGATGTTCGTATTAGCGCAAAATCATTTCTTTGACTCAAGCAGTGGTCTTACCATTAAGGAACTGGCCGGAATTTTTTCCAAGTCGGAAGCAACGATCAGAAAAATGATAAAAGAACTGATTGAAATGTCACTTATAGATCAGAAGGGTGAAAAGCCGGCATATTACTATGTTAAACAAAAATATTTCGAATCCTAAGCTCCAATCACCAGTCCATGAAGTAACGGACCTTTCGTTAGAGCCCGTTACTCCATAGAGACCTCGTGAATTGGGGGAAGTTTTATCTTGTCTTTGCCATCCAATCTTTTAAACCGAGCAGTTGATCCCAAATTCGTGCGTGTGAAAAGGCGTAGGTGACCGCTTCCTCCGTACTGCCCAGCGAATAAGAGGTCGGTATAGTTGAAGGAAGTCTTTTTTGCCCGAGAAGGTAGGCGGGAACATGCTTGTTTTCTTTTCGTGCCAATCGATATAAGAAAGTAAGATGTTCTGTCACACCGTTTCTCAGGTATTCCAGGATCAGCTTGTCATACAATATAAAACAGGTAGCCTCATCCCCGTAAGATTTGAGCAGCCGGTCAGCTTCGTTCAATCGTTCCAGTTGCAAATAATGCATAAGCAGATCGTAGCGGTTTCCCTGATTGTCACTCGGATTCAATTCAAGGAGTTGTTCATAATGCTCGCAAGCCGTGCCCAGTCTGCCGGACAATGATAATAAATGGGCATAGGCGGCTTTGGCACGCATGAACGGCCGGGTTTCAATGAGTCCCCAGAAATGTCCGCGATTTTCCTTGAAGAAAGCCTCTCCCAATCTCTTGGCTGCTGATTCCATGGCAGATTGGGCCAGTTTCATGGACTCGCCAATGGTTGGCGCATCCTCTGACAACATAATGAGTGTATCGGGATGCTCAGGATCCATTTGAATCGCCTGCTCCAGCAGCTTCTTGCGTTTGGCGGGTGATGACTCGTTATCGGCGGCAACCAGGAGCTCCAGGACTTTATCCGTATTTATCGCAGGTGAGAAGGCCTGCTGAGCAGATGGATTGCTGAGTTGAGCGGATAAAAAGGCTTGGACATCCTCAATGCTATCAAAATTTTGGGCCTTCAGCAGACTGGTTATCTCGGCTATCTTTGCTTCATGCTCCAGATTCGAAAAAGCGGGAGATGGCAGGAATGGGTCGTCTTCGAGTTCATTCAATGCCTGGATACCTTTTTCTTCAAAATGATCCTCCAGCTTGTTCAAGCAGTTGGTCAGTGTGGAGGCAGAAATGCCATGCTTAATGGCCAGCTCGCTTTGGTTTGGAAAATCCTCCAGGGCATCGATCAGAAAAAAGAATTCTAAAGCCGCTTTATAACCGCCCGGTTTACGGAAGCCAGGATTCGTATCCTCGCAAAAGCTGTGCCACATCACAATGGTTCCGGCGAGTGTCTCGCGCGTATTTGCAGAACTTGGTTTATACTCTGCATACAGCTCCAGAGCCAGTTCTTCCGCCAATTGCCGCTGTGCCTGCTTCGGCCAATCAAACTGGCCTATGAATTCACGCAGCTTGGCGGGTGACTTGGCAAAAGAAGCGAGCTCTCTGCCGATATCCTCATCCTTCATAGTGGCAGGAGGGGCAGCCTGATGCGTTTGCTCCAAAGCTCGGTCCTTCTCCAGACAGCATTTTTTGTATTTTTTCCCGCTCCCGCAAGGGCAAAGCTCATTTCTACCGATACTGCTCATTTTAAATTCACCTCAATTTTTTTATTTTGGCCGAATAGACAAGTTTTATTTATAGGATAGCAATTTCAGAGATTATTTAAAAGCAGACATTGTTTAGCTATGGATTTTTCATTTTCACATATATAAAAACAGCCACGTTTGTACTATGATTGGATAAGAAAGCGTTATCAATCATAGATGACGGAAAGGGAGATGGGGATGAAAAAGGATTTTGTGATCTTGCTGGCTCCGGATTCGTTTAAAGAGAGCATGACGGCGAAAGAGGCCTGTGAGGCGATGGAGAGAGGGATTAAGAAAGCGAATTCTCGTATTGCCTGCATTCAGGTTCCGATGGCGGATGGCGGTGAAGGCACGATGCAATCGCTGATCGACGCGACAGGCGGAAAGAAATATACGGCGCGTGTCACAGGGCCTCTGGGCAGGGAAGTGGAGGCTTCTTACGGAATATTCGGAGACGGAGCCACAGGGGTCATTGAAATGGCCAGTGCAAGCGGCATTCACCTCGTCCGCCCGGAGGAGAGGAATCCGCTGATCACCACCACCTATGGCACCGGGCAATTGATCAAGGCCTGTCTGGACCATGGTGTAAAAAAGCTGCTGATCGGGATCGGCGGCAGCGTCACGAATGATGGCGGGGCCGGGGTAGTTCAGGCACTGGGAGGAAGGCTGTTAGACCGCAACGGCTCAGAATTGGGATACGGCGGGGGAGAGCTGGGACGATTAGCCCGTATTGATTTGACGAATTTCGATCAGCGCCTGCAGGAGGTTAGCGTTGAGGTCGCCTGTGATGTCAGCAATCCGCTTTGCGGTCCGTGGGGGGCTTCAGCCGTGTTTGGGCCGCAAAAGGGTGCTACGCCGGAGATGGTCGGGATTCTGGACAGAAATTTAAGAAACTATGCAAATGTCATTAAAGCAGAGCTCCATCAAGACATCGCCGACGTGCCCGGAGCAGGTGCTGCAGGTGGTCTGGGTGCAGGATTGATGGTGTTCTTGAATGGTTCTTTAAAGAAAGGAATTGACATTGTTATTGAATATACCGGGCTGGAGGAGAAAATCAAAAGCGCTGATATGGTATGGACGGGGGAAGGCAGTCTTGATTCCCAGACGCGATACGGTAAAACCCCATATGGGGTGGCAACCATAGCCAAGAAATATGACAAGCCGGTTGTTGCCTTTGCAGGGAGAGTCGGGGAAGATATTGAGGTGCTGTATGAGAAAATCGATGCAATTTTCGGGATTATGCAGGGTGCTTCTTCCCTGGAGGAAGCATTGGCGCAGGGTCAACGCAACCTGGAAAGAGCCTCTGAAAATGCTGTCAGATGGATGAACCTATTTCATCGTCAGGAGCGGGTATAGATTATAAAAGCCGCACTATGGATATGGATGCCATGGTGCGGCTTTGACCGTTCAGCGCGGATTTACTTTTACCTGCGAGCCTTTGCCGCTTGTCTGGATGCCCGTTTCCTTCACTCCGGTCTCTTTCAGATCAGCCAGCAGCCGTTCCAGCACCATCTTGGCGACAGCGGCTTCTTTGGCCCCGCTTGCTCTTACGACCAGCTGCACCGGCTTGCCGGAACGCAGATGCTTGTCCGCCTGACGAAGCTTGGTGTCATAGTCATGCTCCTCAATATGGGCGGTGAAGCGCAGCTCCTTGACCTTCTCTTTAGCGTTCTTCCCCGCAGGCTTGCCACTGTCCGCTTTGCCTGCTGCCGCTTTCTTCTGCTGTGAGAGCGCCTTTCCCTTGCCCTTGGCGACCAGGCTGCAGGGCGGGGGACTGCTCATGAGCGAGGTGCAGACAAGGTCCAATCCTTGAGAGCGGGCCATGGAGAGCGCCTCTTCTCTGGAGAAGATACCGAGATTCTCGCCATGTAGTCCGGTGAGCACCACCTCGGAAGCTTTTATTTGCTCGTTGATTAAGACTGCCACGTAACGAAGCCTCCCCAAAACAATGTTAAAGCTATCATATCCATTAGCGGTCTGAGATTCAAATCAGGGTAATTTTTTTAAATTAAGATCGCCGGTTTTCGTTCGTCTGCGTTATGATTGAGGGAGTGACGAAAAGGGGGAAATGAATTGGTACATGCGCAGGAAGTTCTTGCGAATCAGCTTCTGGCCAATGCGAATGATCCAAGCTGGCACTTGCCTTTCTTACAGGCTGTTGAAGGAGTTTCGGAGGAGGAAGCCTATTGGAAGCCTGCTCCGGGTTGTCATAGCATCGCCGAGATCACACAGCACCTGCTGTATTGGAACGAGATATGGCTGACCAGATTCATGGAGGGGAGCATGGATGCGGCAGTCGCGGTGCAAGACAACAATAAAAGCTTTATCGTAGCGGAGAATGTCCCATTTCACAATTTAAGAGACAGACTTCTTAATGTGCTTCTGCAATGGCAACACCTGCTTAGTGTTGAAAGGCTTGAAGCGCCAGTGGCGGGGTTCCCGGTGCCTGCAGTCTGGTGGGAATTGATCAGCAATACGGCAACCCACAATGCTTATCATATTGGGCAAATCGTATTGATCCGGAAGCTGCAGGGCAATCATTCAAAGTGATATAATAGACAGGAAAATTTATGGCAGATTGATAGAATCAAACGGACACATACTGCTTCCAATCTGCTGAATCGTTGTATAACCTGTGGAAAAGAGGTATGAAAAAATGATCAGACCATCGGAAGATCAAGAGTTTTATGAGCTGTTGTCCCCTACCGCCCTTCCCAAGGCTTCAGGCTTTCTGTGGAATGAGAAGATGATGATCCATGTGAACTGCCGCGGATACGTCGTGGCCCAGTTCATGCAGCCTGAGCCTGCCAAGTATTCTCACGCCCCCAATCTGGAAGCGAAGACGTTCATGCAGCCTGAGCAGCCGTATTATGCGCATCATCCCGGACGTTTTCTGTACGTGAAGGATGAGGAAAGCGGCGAAGTCTTCTCCGCCCCTTATGAGCCTGTGCGCGAACAGGCGGATCAATACACTTTTGCAATCGGGAAAAGCAGCATGGTATGGAGGGTGGAATGCAAGGGCATTCATGTCGAAATGAGCTTGAGCCTGCCGCGGGAGGACGCCCTGGAGCTGTGGCGCGTGAAGGTGAAGAACCTGTCAGGAGCCCCGCGGAAATTAAGTATCTACCCTTATTTCACCGTAGGGTATATGTCATGGATGAACCAGTCCGGTCAATACCACGAGGATTTGCAAGCCATTGTATGTACTTCGATCACGCCATATCAGAAATATCAGGATTATTCTAAAATCAAGGAATTCAGCGACAAAACCTTTTTGATCGCGGAGCGGAAGCCTGCGGCCTGGGAAGTGAACCAGGAGGTCTTCGAAGGAGAGGGCGGCATTACCATGCCAAGCGGAATCCGGGATCAGGAGCTTCTGTCCAAGGGGGATGCAAGGTACGAAACGCCGGCCGCCGTCCTGCAGTATCGAATAGAGCTGGCCCCAGGCGAAGAGGAGGCCTACAGATTCATTTTCGGACCAGCCAGGGATGAAGAGCAGGTTGCCCAAATCCGCAGCAATTACCTGCTGAATACCAATGCTGATGGCGAAGACGGTTTTACGGCCGCTGAACGGGAATATGATCGCTACATACGGGAAGGCAGAGGCCGCATCGAGATTGCAACGCCGGACCCGGATCTGGATAACTTCGTCAATCACTGGCTGCCACGGCAAATGTATTATCACGGACAAACGAACCGCCTCACAACCGATCCGCAGACGCGCAATTTCCTGCAGGACCATATGGGAATGAGCTACATCAAGCCACAGACGGCCAGAGAGGCCTTCCTGATCGCATTAAGGCAGCAAAATGCAAACGGTGCCATGCCGGACGGCATCATACTGCACAAGGATGCGGAGCTGAAGTACATTAATCAGGTTCCGCATACGGACCATTGTGTCTGGCTGCCCATTTGCTTGAGCACCTATCTGGATGAGACGAACGATTACTCCATATTGGAAGAAAAGGTGCCTTATGCCGACAGCGAGGAAACGGAATCCGTATTCGAGCATATCAACAAGGCCATGTTCTGGCTGATGAACGACCGCGATGAACGGGGATTGAATTATATCAACCAGGGCGACTGGTGTGATCCGATGAATATGGTCGGTTACAAGGGCAAAGGGGTTTCCGGCTGGCTGACCATCGCGACGGCCTATGCGTTCAACGTATGGGCAGGGATATGCGAGAGCAGCGGACATCCGGATAAGGCCAAGGAATTTCGGGCTGATGCGCAAAAGACCAATGAGGTCGTCAACCAATATCTGTGGGATGGCGAGTGGTACGCGCGCGGCATCACCGATGACAACGTCAAGTTCGGGATCAGCACCGACCGGGAGGGCCGCATCTTCATCAATCCACAAGGGTGGTCCATGCTGAGCGGTGCCGCCGACCAGGAGAAGCAAAGCAAGCTGATGCGGGCGGTCACGGAGCAGCTGGAGACGCCGTATGGTGTAGAAAAGCTGGCACCGTCCTTCACCTCGATGCGGGAGGATGTGGGCAGGGTTACGCAGAAGCATCCGGGCTCCGCCGAGAACGGCGCGGTCTACAATCATGCGGCGGCATTCTACATTTACGCGCTTTATACCGTCGGTGAGAAGGAAGATGCCTACCGGCTGCTGCGCAAAATGATTCCCGGACCGGAGCTGGAGGATATTGTGCAGCGCGGCCAGTTGCCTGTATTTATACCGAACTATTATCGCGGAGCTTACGGGCAGTTCCCGCGTACTGCAGGCCGTTCGAGCCATCTGTTCAACACGGGAACGGTTCCCTGGGTGTACCGCTGCCTGATCGACGGGCTGTTCGGGCTGCAGGGCTGCAAGGAAGGGCTGCAGATCAAACCGCAGCTTCCTGCCGGGTGGAAAGAGGCTTCGGTCAAACGGGACTTCAGAGGCGCCAGGCTTCACATCGTCATGAAGAAGGTGCCGGGACTTGACGCCATCGAGGTGTATGCCGATGATGTCCTTGTTACCGATGGCATTCTGAAAGACCTGCAGCCGGATAACGAGTATCAGGTGCTGGTCAACATTCCGGATGAGATCTAAAAGGCCGGCTTATGTAAAACAACCTGGGTCCTTAAAAAGGATCCAGGTTGTTTTACATAAAATCAACGAAATAACGGAGTGCATGGAAAAAGACCGGCGAGGTATAGGTCAGGCTGTCGACCCGGCTTAAGTAGCTCTGCTTCAGAGCATCAAATTTATCGTCATCGGCGATTAACAGATCCCGCTTCAGCACGGACACGGTCAGGCTGCCGAAGAATCCGCTCAGACTGATCAGCATGCCGAAAATGAGCGCGAAGATTGGATTCAGCGGCGTCAGATAAGGATAGATCAGATAAGAAACCGCGGTTGTAACGACAAATGCGCTCGCAAAGCCTTCCCAGGTTACATGCGGATTGGCTGTCGGCACCACCTTCCGCCTGCCGAAGTAAATGGAGGCCAGATAATGTACCACATCGTTTAGCTGTGTCAGCACGACCAGATAAAGCACAAGCCCCGCACCGTACTGTGGCGTCGCGAACTGGAAATAGGCCAGATGGCTGAGCCCGAACACCATCAGCATGAGTCCCCACTGGGTCGAGCTGACGCTGCGCAGAAATCCGACCGTGCCTTTGTTAATCAAGCGAGGGAGCGGAAGGAACAAAAACACATAGATTGGGATAAAAACGATAAACATGCCGTACCATCCGATATAAATCCAGTAGAACTGCACCGGAATGGAGAGGTATGCCCACAGAAACAACCGGCGGTCGGCTTTTCTCGTCTTGATCATGGAGAAGTACTCCTTCAGGGCGAAGAAGGCAAGCACCATGAGCGAGAGCAGCGACACTACCGAGTTGAAGAGGGTAGCCAGGCAGAATATAAAGAACATGCCCCACCACGTCTTGATCCGGTAACCGATGGCGGTGTAATCCTTGCCGGATTGTAATTTGCTCACAATAGAATAGATCAACTGGATCGCGAGCAGGGCAGCAAATATAAGGGCTAGCGTATAGTATGAACCGTTCACGGCCAATCACCAACTTATCACAAAATGAGATTTATTTACCGGGACCCTATGCTATTATGAAGGAATACTGCAAACTTGATAAGGGGTAATTTTGTAAAATGGAAGCGGAGAGATCGGTTTTTATACTGCTTACGAATACTGGAACGCTGTTTACGAGAGTGATTCAAACCTATACGAAGGCACCCTACAATCATGCTTCGATTTCCTTTGATCGGGAGCTTTCCGAGCTGTACAGCTTCGGCAGAAAGCATCCCGGCAATCCTTTGAACGGGGGATTTGTGAAGGAGGATATCAAGACAGGCACGTTCAGCAAGTACCCGAACACAACATGTGTTATTTATGAGCTGCGGGTCTCCGAGCGCGAGGTCGAGAAAATGAGACGGGTCCTGCACTTCTTTATCCGCAGCCGTCAGAAATATATGTACAACCTGCTGGGTGTGATCGGTGTCGCCTTGAAGGAGCCGGTCGAATTCAGCAACTCTTATTTTTGCTCGCAGTTTGTCGCGGAAATTTTGCAGCGGTCCGGCATCAACATCTGGAACAAGCTGCCCGCGCTCGTCACGCCGGACGATTTCCGGCAAAGCGAGCGGCTGCAGCTCATTTACGAAGGCAAGCTGAGCGAGTATGAACCGTCGGTCTGATAGTTGGGCGGATGACTTTGCGGAAAACAATGTTGGTCATAGCAAGTTGTTGATAATGATTATCAATGAATCTATAATAGAATAAATATAAATTCTGGAAGTCTGGGGGGTTGGAAAAGGATGTCGATACGCGATCAAATCCTGCTATGGTCATGCGCTTCCGTGGATATTGTGGATATCCGCAGGGGGTACTTGCAGCCAGGGGAAGAATTTGATTATTGTGCTCCAGCAGAGCTTTTTCTCGTATCGGGGTCAGGGATGGCACGGATTGAGACAGGCGGTGTGATCTGCAGTGCAGAGGAGGCTCCGGTCGTTCATGTCGAAAAGGGAACACGCCTGTATATCAGTCAGGCTTCGGATGGTCTGGAATTCTTCCTGATTCTGTTCAAAGCGTCGCTTCCACACCCGTTGCCAGGTGGGCTGACCGAACCGCTGACGGCCGTCCAACACTTCCGCACCTGTTATGCAGTCCCCCCCGGAGCAGCAGCTGTGTATAGGAGCATGGCTTCTGATATGGACAGGTTGTGGCAGCAGGAAGAACCGCTGACACGGCTGGAGACGAAGCAGCGGCTGTACGCCTTCGTTCATTTGCTGTTGACCGAACTGGAAAGGCTGGAGGGAGCTGAGGAGCAGACAGAGGAACAGGATATGATCGCTGCTGCGCTCCGGCATATGGAAGCCTTTTATAGCGAGCCTCTCACATTGTCTTCCTTGGCCGAGCGGCTTCGCATAAGCCCGCGCCAGCTGCAAAGAGGCTTTAAGGCACGCTTCGGGCACAGCCCGATGGAGCATCTGATCGGAATTCGCTTGGAGCATGCCAAACGGCTATTGGAGCAGGGTAACCGGCCTGTCGCTCAGATCGCTGAGGAGGTGGGGTATCCCGATAGCTATTATTTCAGCCGTTTGTTCAAAAAAAAGACCGGCCTGTCACCGAGGGGCTATAAGCAGATACTGACCGCAGGCAACCTATCTTCAGAAGTAAAATGCACAAATTGTCGCATTTCTCCAAGTGCGGTGTCGCAAACTGTCATTGTTCCCGCCAGATTCGATAGTTATCATCAGAGGGGAAGCGCTACGCAATCGTTCCGGGACCTGTTGTCCCTGACACTGATGTGCACCGGAGGACTGGCTTACGCAGATGGCAGGATTCGTATTCCGCATATGCGCGGAACACTTGAGCTTGAGCGCGAGCCCCAGCGGATCGCTGTGCTTGATTACCAATATGCAGATCAATTGCTGTCACTTGGCATTTGCCCGGCAGGCAGCGTTGCTTGCAGTGTCGAGACCGACGGGCTCCCGGTCACCCTAATGGAATCCATGGGAAGCATGGTCCGTCTAGGGACGAAAGAGCAGCCCGATCTGCAGGCGCTGGCTGAGCTGCAGCCTGACCTCGTTGTATGCACTTCGTTTCAGGAGCATTGCTACGGAGAGCTGCTTGCTATAGCCCCGACCGTGATGTTCGACCGCTATGAAGATTGGCGGTTGACACTGCTCAGATTTGGAGAGTTGGTTGGCCGAAAGCAGCAGGCTTTGGAGGCACTTGACACCTTCAATGCCAAGCTGGATCGGCTGCGGCGCGGACTTGAGGGTGGCGGTGAGCAGACCGTAGCGCTGATCCGGCCGCGTGACGGCAGCATACGCCTGCATACCGATAGACACCGGACCGCCCGCCTGCTTTATGAAGATATTGGTCTTGCACCTCCACCGCTCGCGGTGAAGCAGCCAGGCACCAGTTCGTTGATTCCGCTGGAGGCACTGCCGGGGCTGCAGGCAGACCGGCTGTTCGTCCTGACCGACAATAAGAATCGGGAGCAGACCCGGCAATATCAGCAAAGCCCTTTATGGAGCAGCATGAGCGCGGTTCGCAGCGGCCGGGTCCGTCATTGTCATACAGCACTCTGGACTGGTTATTATGGCCCGCTGGCAATGAATAGGGTCGTTGACGAAATTGCCGAGACCCTGCTATCGCCCTTTACCTCTAATTTTCATATTCATAATCTATGATTTTTTTCAAAACACTCCAATTCGGACGGTGAGGGACCTATGCCTGTTACTAAACTGAGTTTAACGGTTGCCTCCAGCGTGAGCAATGAACGGGAACGCGAGGAGCTGGCCGAGCTGCACAGGATCATTATGAATTGGGTTGTGCAAATGAATATCCGCGACTGCATTCAGGTGAAGATGGAGTATGTAGCGGCTGATGATCAGGAGGCCTTCCCTGTGATTGCAAGCCCGCGCAGCCCACAGTCAGAGGAGGATTCGAAGTCAGCTGCGCTTAGCGGAAGGCAGCTTGAGATCGCCGAGCTGTTGTGCCGCCATTACAGTATCAGGAGAATTGCCGAGGAGTTATATATCAGTGTGAATACGGTGAAGAAGCATATTCAAAACATTAAAAAGACCCTGTGTATCGAGCAGACAGGAGGCGATTTCGTCTTTTTGCTGGCTGAGAAGCTGCAAGGGGGCAGTCGTGCGTTTGATTAAAGCGAATTTATCCGATAGAAGTATTAATATAATCTGTCAGGATAATATTCAGCCGGGTACGCGAAATGGTATGATTTACCTAACTTGTTGATAATGATTATCATTATTGATTGGTTGATGAAATTGTGCCAAAGGAGTGAACCCGTATGCATCCAGCTACAGCGGCAACTGAAGCATCTGCTAACAGCCGCTATTTACAAAGCCAGCAGGAGCGTGAATCTTCGGCCCGCTCCTATCCCAGACGTCTTCCGATCGTTATCGCCGAAGCGGAGGGAGTCCATATCAGGGATATGGACGGAAAGGTCTATTATGATTGCTTAGCCGGCGCCGGAACCTTGGCGCTTGGGCATAATCATCCTGTGGTGATTGAGGCGATGAGGAAGGTATTCGATCAGAAATATCCTCTGCACACGCTTGATCTCACAACTCCGCTTAAGGAGAGCTTTATAGATGAGCTATTTGCCAGTCTGCCTCCGTCTTTTGCCCGTCATGCCCGTATCCAGTTTTGCGGTCCTACCGGAGGCGACGCCGTCGAGGCCTCGATCAAGCTGATGAAGACGGCGACCGGCAGGCGCAGTGTGCTGGCGTTTCACGGGGGCTATCACGGCTCGACCCATGCAACGATGAGCATCAGCGGTACTCTTGGACAGAAGGAGCATGTCGCAGGACTGATGCCGGACGTTCATTTTCTGCCGTATCCATACGCTTACCGCTGCCCATTCGGTGTTGGAGGGGATGAGACACAGCGCCTGAGCCTTCGTTATATCGAGAATGTGCTGCGTGATCCGGAAAGTGGCATCGTGCCGCCAGCGGCGATGATTGTCGAGCCTGTTCAGGGAGAAGGTGGCTCAATACCCGCTCCAGCGGCCTGGCTCGCCGGACTGCGCCGTATTACCCGGGAGCGGGACATTCCTCTGATTGTGGATGAGGTACAGACCGGGCTTGGCCGTACCGGCAAGCTGTTCGCCTTCGAGCATGCCGGAATCGAGCCGGATGCCATCGTTCTGTCCAAGGCCATTGGAGGCAGCCTGCCACTTTCCGTCGTTGTCTACCATGAGCGCTACGACGTCTGGCGGCCGGGCGCGCATATCGGCACCTTCCGTGGCAATCAGCTGGCCATGGCTGCCGGACTGGCAGCGCTGCGCTATATCAAGGAGCAGGAACTGCCGGAGCGGGCTCGCAAGCTGGGTGAGCGGCTGCAAGGACGGCTGCGGGCGCTGGCGGAGCAGGAGCGTTGTATTGGGGATGTGCGCGGACTTGGGCTGATGATTGGGGTTGAGATTGTTGATGAGTACGGCGAGCCGGACCATCTCGGTCATATCCCTGCCGCTCCACGGTTAGCTGCGCAAATCCAGCAGGAATGTCTGCGGCGTGGACTCATTCTGGAGGTTGGCGGACGGCATTCAGCCGTTGTGCGCTTTCTTCCGCCGCTCATCGTTACGGAGGAGCAACTGGACGATATCGCTGATCGGTTCAGCGAATCGGTGCGGGCAGCCCGCAAGGCTTTGCCATGCTAATGGGGCGTGGAGCATCCTCGCCAACGAAAGGCGGGAGGTATGAGGAGAAGCTGGCGGACGAGCTGCCGGTAAAAACAGACGAGTTATCGGCAAATACGGCGAAGAATGCGGTGAGGAGTACGAGGGATAGTTCGCTGTACAGTAGGACGGAGAGTTCGGCAGAGAACATGAGGATATCCGAGAGCATGGCCGTACGTTCATTACTTAATGCTTTCCTGCGGGAAAACGGAGATGTGGTAGAATATCCTCGCAAACTTGCTGAAGCGGCGGAGCGTGGCGAAGCCTTCCCGCTGAGCTTGCGACTGGCGGATGGTGACCGAATTCGCGGTATGATCCGTTACGCCTCGCTGACAGGACAGCATCTGTATGCGGAAGGCTGGATGCTGGAGCGTGACGGCTCCGTTCATCCGCTGACATTCGACGAACTGGCCGGGGTGCTTGTCTCTGAGCTGGCGCTGCGTTTCCATCTGGGTGCTGACCAGAACACGACAGCGGTGCTGCAGCGCATCCGCCGCAGCGTCTCCCAGTTAAGCGGACATTTGGAGAGGTGGATGGAAGCAGGGAAGGCTGGCAGGGACGTGCGCAGACTGGATTATATTACGTCGGAGCAAAGCGTATTTGCCGGGCATCCGTTTCACCCTTATCCGAAAAGCTCCGAAGGAATGAGCGAGCCGGAGCAGGAGCGTTACAGCCCGGAGCGCGGCGTTGACTTTGCCCTGTATTATTTTGCTGTTCACGCTTCTGAGCTGTGCGGGGAGTGGCTGCCGGGCGAACAGAGCCGCGCCTTTCCGCCGGAGGCACTTGCACCGTTCCAGCAGGCATTGTCGGATCGATTGGGCGCCGAGGCGGAAGCACTGTACAGGCCGCTGCCCATGCACCCATGGCAGGCGCTTCGCCTGCTGGAGCGGCCTTGGGTTCGTGCGTCCATACAGCAGGGGAAAATCATCCCGCTTGGCCCGCTCGGGCCGCGAGTATTTCCTACCTCTTCGGTGCGTACCGTATGGGAGCCGCAGAGCGGCTGTGGCTGGAAGCTGCCACTGGAGGTGCGTATTACGAATCTGATTCGTGTTAATACACCGGAGCAGACAGCACGTACGCTAGACGCCGCACGGCTGACCGCGAATCTGGGGGAAGAGCTGGCAAAGGAGCTGCCGGGATTGCTGCCGGAAACGGGATATGCCGGCATAATAGCCCCCGGTGAGGAACGAACCGACCCGGCTTTTACGGTGTTGTTCAGACCCATGGATTTCGAGCCAGCGGCGACATTTGTGCTGGCCTCTGTTCTGGAGAGCTGGCCGGGTGAACAGACACCCAAGCTGGCTCAGGTGATCACAGCAAGCGCACAGGCCGGGGGAGACTTGGCCATACCGGACATAAAGCACTGGCTGGAGCGCTATTTGCGGCTGTCCATGCTGCCGCTGCTGCGTGTCTGGGACCGCTTCGGCATCAGCTTTGAGGCACATGCGCAAAATTCGCTCCTGTCGCTTAAGGACGGCTGGCCGAGCTGCTTTTACACCCGTGATCTGGAAGGGATGAGTGTGGATCGTGAGCTTGCCCGCAAGGCAGGGTGGGTCGGAAGGGCGATAGGGGAGGACAGCCCGCTGTTATACGCCCCGGACGAAGCGTGGCATCGCACTAAATATTATTTTTTCGTCAACCACCTTGGCTCGCTCATTCATGCGCTGGCTCTCTGGCAAGGCCGATCAGAGCGCGAGGGCTGGGCTGTAGTCCGCAGTCTGCTGCTTGAGGAGCGCGAACGTGCGAGCGAACGGCTGCGCCCGTATGTAGACGAACTGTTGAACGGGGAAACGCTGCCTGCGAAAGCTAATTTTTCCAGCTGTCTGGCCAACAAAGGAGATACGCCTTTATATATCTCCATTCCGAATCCGATCCTGGGCGAGCGGCGCTGAATGGCTATGGATCGCTTGTATACAAGGAAGCAGCTGTGATGTAAGTGACTGTTGGCTTGGCTGACGGGTTTGTGGTGCTGCAGCACGTATGGTGCAAAAAAAGGAATGACAACGAAAGGAAGACTGGCGGAGATGGAAGGTTGGAAGCGTAGTTTGTACATACTGTGCGTGGGTCAGTTTCTGGCGATGGCCTCCGTCAGCTGTGTGACGCCGTTTCTGCCGCTGTATTTGCAAGAGCTCGGTGTGCATGGGCAGGCAGAAGTGATGCTCTGGTCCGGAGCGATCTACGGTGCGAATCTGCTCAGTGCCTTTTTCCTGGGCCCATTGTGGGGGCGGCTGGCTGACCGCTACGGACGGAAGCCGATGCTGCTGCGTTCAGGCTTTGGCATGGCGTTGACCATTACGCTCATGAGCGTGGTGAGCAATCCGTTGGAACTGCTGCTGCTCCGCTTGCTTAACGGTATGCTCTCCGGCTTCAGTCCGGCTGCAATAGCACTGACCGCCAAGAACTCGCCGCAGGAGAGAAGCGGCTATGCGCTTGGTCTTCTGCACTCCAGCTCGGTCGGAGGGACGATATGCGGCCCATTGCTCGGTGGTGTGCTGGCCGATCAATTCGGCTTTGCTTCGGTGTTCCTGTATATCGGCATTGGCATTTTTGCCGCTTCCCTGGTTGTGCTGTTTGGTGTACATGAGCAGCGGGAGGAGAGACCGGCCGAGATGCAGATGAATGGACTGAGGGGTGATTTCCAGGAAATCATGTCCCGTCGTGCCATGCCAGCGCTGCTCGTCTCCGCCTTTTTGCAGCGTGCGGCGATGGTGGGCACCTTGCCGTTTATCCCGTTATACGTGCAAATGCTAGCCCCTGACAGCGACAATGTGGCATTGCTCGCCGGCTTCACTGCAGCAGCGATGGGCGTGGCGAATATGCTTGCCGCGCCGCAGCTGGGGCGACTGGGCGACCGTCACGGACAGCGCCGCGTGCTGAGCGGATCGCTGCTTGGAGCTGTGCTGCTGATGATTCCGCAGACCTTCGTACAGCAGCTGTGGCAGCTGATCGTCCTGCGTTTTTGCAGTGGTGCCTGCCTTGGCGGACTTGGTCCGTCCCTGAATGTGCTTGTACGTCGTTGCGCTCCGACAGGCATGGAAAGCCGTGCCTTCAGCTATCTCAACTGTGCCCAAATGGCCGGCGGCCTGCTCGGCTCGATCGGCATGGGCTGGCTGGCCGCGGCCTTTGGTCTGCACTATATATTTGTTGGCTCAGCCATACTGCTCGCAGTCAATCTGGTCTGGATGAAGACAGCGGATCGGCACACTATGCTTGCGAATGTGAATACGGCTGAAATACAAGAAACAACGTATAAACGAAATCACGCGAGGTGAGAAAAAATATGAAACCTTGGAATGAAATCGATACGCGCAGCCTGGCCATCCGCTCCGATGAATACGCGGCGGCAGAGCGGCGCGTACTGAGACAATTACTTGAAGCGGTGCTGTATGAAGAAATCGCTTTGCCGGATGAAGGACTGCCGCAGGCAGGAGAGACCCGAATCACGGAGCTGGCTGGCCGATCGGCGACCGGAGAAGCCGTTCTTTACCGCTTTTCCTGCCGCCGCAGCTTCAGCTTTGGGCGTATCCGCCTGGAACGTGAATCGCTGCAGCGCATTGCGCCGGACGGGAGGACGTCACCCGCACGACTGGCGCTTTTTGTGGATGAAGTGCTCGGACAACAGCAGCAAGGAGAGCTGCTGCTTCGCTTGCAGGAGGAGCTGTCCCGTACGCTTCTGCATGATACGGAATCCCGGGCGTGGCGGGCACACGAAGGAGCGCAGCGGCTGCGTGATCACGCGGAAGGAGAGCTGGACGGCCATCCGTACCATCCCTGCTACAAATCCCGCATCGGTTTTGATTCCGCCGACAATCGTCTGTACGGCCCGGAATTTGGGGAGCTGCTACGGCCGTTATGGGTGGCTGTGGCCCGTTCGCATGCGCAGCTGTCGCTGCGGCGTGGTTTGGAAGAAAGCGAATGGTTGAGGGAGGAGCTGGGCGAAGCTGTTCTGGAGCGGTTTCACTCTGTGATCTTGCATAACGGCCATCGTCCCGAAGACTACTTGTTGCTGCCTGTGCATCCGTGGCAATGGGAGCATATGGTCGTACCTGCGCTGCATGGGGAGATTGCCGATGGCATTCTGCTTCCGCTCGGGCGTTCGGATGATGTCTATCGGGCACAGCAATCCATACGCAGTCTGGAAAATGTCAGCGACCGCCGCAAAGCGACGCTGAAGCTTGCGCTCGGTATTGTCAACACATCCACTCGACGCATGCTGGCACGGCATACGGTACTGAACGCTGCATTGGTGTCGGACTGGCTGCACGACCTGCTGGCCTCCGATCAAACGCCGGACAAGCCGGATTTTGCGCTGCTTGATGAATATGCAGGTATCGCAATGGATACGCAGGAGCTGCCATCTTCAGTGCGCGAACGTGCCTATGGTGCGCTGGGAGCGATCATGAGACGGGGCGTGGGAGCGATCTTGCGGGATGGGGAGCAGGCACTTCCGTTTGCTGCCTTGTCACATCCCGAGGGCGAGCAGGCAGCAGTGGTTAAGAAATGGATTTCCCGTTACGGAGTGGATGAATGGCTTGGAGAGCTCCTGCAGGCGTCGGTTACGCCGCTGATTCATTTGCTGTATGCCCATGGGGTGGCGCTGGAGTCACATGCGCAAAATATTTTGCTGCTGCATCGCGACGGCCGTCCGGTGCGTATCGTGCTGCGCGATTTTCATGATGGCGTGCGGTTTTGCCGTCATCTGCTGCCACAGCCGCAGCTCTGTCCGGAGCTGCATCCCGAGCCTGCTGCCCACCTGGCTCAGAATCGGCATTCCTATATGCAGACAGATGATCCGCATGCCGTGCGGGATTTTCTGCACAGTGCGTTCTTTTTCGTCTGTCTCGGAGATCTTGCCCTGTTTTTACACGAACGCCTCGGGGTAGCGGAGGAGTCATTCTGGGAGCGTGTAGCAGGTATCATCCATGATTATCAGCATCGCCATCCCGAATTCGCAGCACAGTACGGGTTGTATGATCTGTTCTCGGAGACGATTCGCATTGAGCAGCTGGCCCGCCGCCGCCTGTGGCCGGACACACAGGTTGATCCCCGGTGGGTGCCGAATCCGCTCTATGCGTTTCGCGCAGTGAAAGGAGTGAGCGCTCATGCCAAATAAGCTGGTTGAACAGGAAGCAAAGCGACGTGTGATGGAGGATCTGTTAAACGCGCTGCTGGCAGAGGAGTTACTGGACGGATTGCAGATGCTGCCCCCTTCAGCCTGTGCCGAGCTGGCTGAATCAGACGATGTGTTCGCTGCGGCCTGGAGTCTGCTGTGCAGCGAAGCGGCAGCCACCGATAAGGCTGGAGCAGATGCAGAATTGGCAGGAGCGCTGATCGGTTTATGGCGTCCGGATGGTGATGGAACCGCAGTCATGTTCGGACTTCGCCGCTCGGTCGTACAGCGCTGGCGCTGTACTCCGGAAGCCGTTGTAGCGGCAAATGTTGCTGATGGGCGCGCGCGGCTGCTGTCCCCGCCGGAGCTGATGCGTCTTGTTGCTGACAGTCATGCCGCAGCAGCGGGGATACATCCCGAGGGCACAGCGGTGTTCATCGACATGCTGCAGCAGACCGTCGCACAGATCGCCTGGTCCCTGGAGCGGAGTCATCCGTACTCCGCGCTGCTGTCGCTGCCGCCTGATCGTGCGCTGCTGTCTCTGGAACGCTATGCTGCAGGGAGGGATCGCCCGTTTCATCCTGTTGCCAAGGCGAAGCTCGGCTGGGAGCGCGACGAATGCGGCCGCTTTACGGCGGAGGCGGGGCAGCCGATCCGGCTGCGCTGGATGGCCGTGCGGCGGGATCGGCTGCTGAGCGGTGATGACGCGGCGAACGTGCTGCCACAATCGCTGCTGTTGTCGGCTGCGGAGCAGCAGGAGCTGGAAAAGGAGCTCACGCAGCGGGGGCTGAACGGCACGCATATCGTTCTCCCCGTCCATCCATGGCAGATGGAGGCGATGCTGCCGCAGCGACTGCGTCCGGAGCTGGACAGCGGTGTTTGTGTTCCGCTGGATATAGAGGCAGGAACGTTTTACGCTACTTCGTCCGTGCGCTCGCTGATGAGCCTCGACGACGAGCCGTCGCGGCATGTGAAGCTGCCGCTTGGCATCCGTTCACTCGGCGGCCTGCGCTATTTGTCGGCCATCAAGATGATGAACGGCGTACGGGCCGAAGGATTGCTGCGGCAGGCCAGGCAGCTTGATCCGGTGCTGAACGAGCGGCTGTATTTATGTGAGGAAGGGCGCTGGTGGGCATTGAAGCCGCAGGACAATGACTTGTTCGCGGACGATCCGCGCCACCTCTCTGCACTGATCCGCACTTATCCCGAAGAGTTAATGAGCGACAACAGGAAGTGTCTCGTGCCGATGTCGGCGCTCGCTGCGGATAGCCGTCAGGCACTGCTGCTCGCTGAATGGCTGCAATTACGGGGTCTGCCAAATACAGCGGAGGCGGCGCTTGAATTGTTCCGCGAGATTGCGGAGACGTTCGGCGAGCTGTCGCTGCGGCTGCTGCGTTTCGGTCTCGTGCCAGAGGCGCACGGACAAAATGCAGTCCTCGTTCTCCAGGAAGGACGAGTATGCGGCCTTCTGTTGCGTGATCATGATGCCCTGCGCGTCCATGTGCCGTGGCTGCATGCAGAGGGCCTGGCTGATCCCGAATATATGCTGCGCCCTGGTGTACCGAATTCGCTGTATCATGATTCGCCGCAGCAGCTGATGGCTTTTTTCCAGATGCTTGGCATTCAGGTGAATCTGTTCTCCATCATGGACAGTCTGTCCAACGCTTACAGCCTCTCTGAGGAGCGGATGTGGACGGAGCTGAAGGAAGCGCTGCAGACAGCCTTGAAGCGGGCGGCGCTGCCGGGATTGCAGAAGGCGGTCATCTCAAGCTGCCTGTTCAAAGATGAGAGCTGGCCATGGAAACAGGTAGTACGGCCGCTGCTCGCGCAAACGGCCAAGGTGCCAGGCAGCATGCCGTACGGAAAGGGCGAGATGCCCAATCCGCTGCGTGCGGCCAGGTTGGAGGAGGTGCCATATGCTGCGCATTGAACCTCATGCCAAGCCGCTTGCGCCGGAGCTGCTGGAGCTGTATCGCGGCATACAGCCCTCCACAATCGGACATTTGACCGATTTCGGTTATATTCGCGGGCTGCGGCCGTTGTTTCATCCGATCCGCTTGCTGGGCTCAGCGCTTACGGTGCGCCTCCCCCATATGGATTCTGCGGCTCTGCGCGAGGCGCTTGAATTGGCCCAGCCGGGCGATGTGCTCGTCATCGACATGTCAGGCGACGAAGAGCGTGCCTGCTGGGGGGAATTCCGGGCCTATAAGGCGATCGGCAAGCAGGTGGCCGGTGCGGTTGTATCCGGCTGCGTCTCCGATGCAGCGGCGCTAAGACAGCTGGGCTTCCCGGTGTTCTCTCGCGGCATCAGTGCCCTGACAACCCGTTCACTGGAGCTGGAAGGGGAGGTCAACACCTGTATCAGCGTCGGCGGCGTGGCGGTACGTCCAGGCGATTTGATCATCGGCGACGAGGACGGCCTGTTCGCCATTGATCCGCTGCGTGCGGAGGAATTGGGACGGAAGGCCTTGGAGAAGCAGCAGCGGGAGCAACGCAGCCGTGAAAAGCTCGGATACGGGCATATCGGAGAAGGAGGAGATGGAGTATGAGTGCAGCGGAGCGGGGGAGACGTCAGCTTCACCTGAATTTGTTCATGCTCAGCACCGGGCATCATGAAGCAAGCTGGCGCCATCGTGATGCCAGTCCGCAGCTGGCAGCCGATTTTCGCTACTATAAGCGGATGGCACAGCTGGCTGAGCAGGCGAAGATGGATTCGATTTTTATTGCGGAGAAATACCGATTGAATAAAATGACGAAATACCGGGTCATCCCGCAGCTTGAAGCGTTCACGATGCAGGCGGCGCTGGCGGCGGTAACCGAGAAAATCGGACTGACCGTGACCGCCTCAACCACCTACAATGAGCCCTACCATATCGCGCGCAAGTTTGCTTCGCTGGATCATATTAGCGGCGGTCGTGCGGCCTGGAATATTGTGACCTCGACCGGTGATGCGACTGCCCGCAACTTTGGCAGGGAGAGGCACCTGGATCATTCGCTGCGCTACGAGCGGGCGCATGAGTTCGTCGAGGCGGCGGTCAGGCTGTGGACAGGCTGGGCGGAGGACGCGCTGTTGATCGACCAGGAGGCTGGTCTTTATGCTGATATGAGCCGGATCAAGGCCGCTGATTACGAGGGCAAGCATCTATCGGTGGCCGGTCCGCTCAATCTGCCGCGCTCACCGCAGGCGGTGCCGGTACTTGTACAGGCAGGCTCCTCCGAGGACGGCCGGTCGTTCGCTGCACGGTGGGCGGAGCTGGTGTTCACGGCACAGCCTTCCATAGAGTCGGCGATTGCCTTTTATGCTGATCTGAAGGGCAGGCTGAAAGCGTGGGGACGCAACGAGGAGCAATTGAAAATTTTGCCCGGGCTCATCCCCTTTATCGGCGATTCGGAAGCAGAGGCGAAGGAGAAGGAGCGGGAGCTGAATGAGCTGAGCGTATCTGATTACGGCCTGTACAATTTGTCGGCGCTGTTGCAGACGGATCTGTCCGATTGT
Organism: Paenibacillus medicaginis; assembly: GCF_042138635.1. Taxonomy (NCBI): domain Bacteria; kingdom Bacillati; phylum Bacillota; class Bacilli; order Caryophanales; family Paenibacillaceae; genus Paenibacillus; species Paenibacillus medicaginis. The sequence continues at coordinate 108,079 of NZ_JBHIRY010000011.1, forward strand.
CCGCTGGATGGCCCGCTGCCTTATGAGCGGCTGCCCGCGCCAGAGCAGGTGCAGGGCCAGCAGGCCCGCTTTCAGCTCTATGTCAATCTTGCCCGCGAGGAAAAGCTGTCGATCCGCGAGCTGATTATCCGCACGGCAGGCGGCCGCGGGCACTTCACGGTGGCGGGTACGCCTATTCAGATTGCGGATACGATGCAGCGATGGCTGGAGGCAGGTGCTGCCGATGGTTTCAATCTGATGCCACCGCTGCTCCCGTCCGGTCTTGAGGATTTTGTGAGCAAGGTTGTTCCTGAACTGCAAAATCGCGGCATTTATCGTACAGAGTACAGCGGGAATACACTGCGCGAGCATTTAGGGTTAACCGGGATGTCTGCCCCTCAGCCTGTCTGAATGGCTGTCGGAAATGTCCAGAACGGGTGACGCAAAAGTTCATTTTCAAGCGGATGGCTTCATGCAATAATGAGAATCAATATCAATTAAGGCTAAGATATAAAAAGGGGAGTGTCATATTCATGCTTAGCTTGTTCCACAAAAGACTTCGGAGACGCTCCGGAGTTATGCTTACCGCCTGTCTGCTTGTGCTGGCAGTGTTGGCCGGATGCGGTCAGGGCGGTGGGAATACTGCAAACTCCGGCAGCGGCGAAGCTTCATCGTCGCCAAGTGCGCAGGCAGGATCGTCTTCGACGGAACAGGGAGCCTCTGCCGCAGCGAATGAGGGAGAAGAGCGAACCATCCAGCATGCGATGGGCGAGACTGTCATCAAGGGCAAGCCGCAGAAGGTCGTCACCTTGTTCCAGGGGGCAACAGATGCAGCGCTGGCGCTTGATGTCAAGCCTGTTGGTGCTGTCGAGGCGTGGATTGAAAAGCCGTGGTATAACTACATCCGCGACCGGATGGACGGTGTCGTGAATCTCGGCTCGGAGAATCAGCCCAATCTGGAGGAGATTGCCGCCCTTAAACCAGATGTGATTATCGCCTCCAAAACCCGGCACGAGGAAATCTACAATCAGCTCAGCGCCATCGCACCGACGGTCATGACAGAGGAAGTGCATATCTGGAAGGACTCGCTGGCACTGACAGCCGATGCGCTGAACAAGAAGACTGAGGAGCAGGCGTTTGTGCAGCGTTGGGAGAGCGAGGTTGCCGATTTCAAGGAGAAGATGGGGGACAAGTTAAATCAGCAGGTTAGTATTGTCGATTTCCGCGCTGACCATGCCCGCATTGTCTACAGCGGCTTCTCGGCACTTGTGCTGGACGAGCTCGGAATTGCGCGTCCAGAGGTACAAAAGGGTGAGGATTGGGGAGTTAAGCTGGTATCGAAGGAAAATATTCCGCAAATGGATGCTGACATCATTTTCGATCAGACGAGCACAGACCGGGATGATGGCCGACTGGACCTGCGTAAGGAGTGGACAGAGCACCCGCTCTGGAAGAATCTCAAGGCAGTAAAGGCGAACCGTGTCTACCAGGTCGATACGGCTGTCTGGAATAACGGCTCAGGTCCATTGGCGGCGGAAGAGATGCTTAAGGATCTTAAGGAGTTTTACGAACTGGATTAATGAGCGGCAAGCAGCAGAAAAAGCTAAGCGGTATTCTACGGAAACGCTGCTGTTGCTGCGGATAGCGGCGGCCGATACGGCTTGCCGCTTCTGCATTTTTCGCTTTTGTCGCCAGTTGTTGCAACATGATATAGGGGAGGATCACCGTGAAGCCACTTTTGCAACGTAACGGCAGCAAGCTGCTCGGCCTTGCGGCTGCACTACTGCTGCTGGCAGTCGCCTTCATCGCCAGCATCGCACTCGGAACGACGTCAATCGCTCCGTCCAAAACGCTGGAGGCGCTCGTCGAATACAACCCGGCCGACAATGAGCAAGTTATCATCATGACTACGCGTGTGCCGCGCGCTGCGTTTGCACTGGCAGTCGGAGCAGCGCTGGCGGCCGCCGGGGCGCTAATGCAGGCGCTCACACGCAACCCGCTTGCCTCGCCGGGGCTATTCGGCATCAATGCCGGCGCCGTGCTTGCGGTTGTGCTGGCTCTCACGCTCCTGCCGCTGTCTTCGCTGTCGCAGCTGGTATGGGCGGCCTTTGCAGGCGCTGCAGCAGCAGCGCTGCTTGTATATGCGCTCGGTTCGCTGGGGGGCGGCGGTCTGGCGCCAATTCGCCTCGTGCTGGCCGGCTCTGCACTGAGCGCATTATTCGGTGCAATCACCCAGGGTGTACTTGCGCTGGACGAATCAGGTCTGCAAAATGTACTGTTCTGGCTTGCGGGTTCGGTTGCCGGCAAAGAGCTGCCGCTACTGCAGCAGTTGCTGCCATACATGATCACCGGTGGTATTGCGGCGCTGGCGCTAGGTTATCCGCTGACTGTACTTAGCTCCGGCGAGGATGTGGCGAAAGGCCTCGGACAGCGCATTGTGCTGGTCAAGGCGGTTGCCGCGGCAGCGGTCGTGTTGCTCGCCGGCAGTGCGGTGGCGGCGGCTGGAGCGATTGGCTTCGTTGGCCTGGTCATGCCGCATTTTGCCCGCTATCTGGCCGGAACCGATTATCGCTGGATCATTCCTTACAGTGCCGTGCTTGGGGCAATCCTGCTGCTCGCCGCTGATATTGTCGCCCGTTTTCCGGTACAGCCAGGAGAACTTCCGCTTGGTGTCGTAACCGGGCTGATCGGCATGCCGTTCTTCATCTACATCGCCCGTACCGGGTTTCGCGGGAAGGAGGCAGCAGGATGAGCCGTCTCATTCCGATTCGCAGCAGCCGGGAGAGGGTGTCCATACTTGCAGACAAGCGGACGGCCCTGACGCTGCTCGCCTTGACGCTCCTCCTGCTGACTGCATTCGTGCTGGGAGCCTGCCTGGGCAGCAAATGGGAATCGCCGCTGCAGGTGCTGCGTACGCTTGTTGGCTATAAGGGCGATTCTGCTTTCGTCATCGGTACGCTGCGCCTGCCACGGCTTGTACTGGCTATATTGGCGGGAGCAGGACTGAGTGTCGCCGGGGCTGTGCTTCAGGGAGTAATCCGCAATCCGCTCGCCTCACCGGATGTGCTGGGGATGACTGGTGGCGCATCCGTCGCCGCTGTTGCTTTTATTGCCTTTTCGGGTGGCGATCTCAGCATTCGCTGGCTGCCGGTCGCCGCCATGTCCGGCGCGGCTCTTGTATCAGGCATGATCTATGCCCTTGCCTGGAAGAACGGGGTATCGCCGATCCGTCTCGTACTGATCGGCATCGGTATTTCGGCCGGGGCAAGCTCATTGACCATGTTCATGCTGTCCTTCAGCTCGATCACTACCGCCAGCAAGGCGTATATTTGGCTGGCCGGCAGCGTGTACGGAGCTTCATGGGAGCAGGTGCTGACTCTGTTGCCGTGGACCTTGCTGTTCATACCGCTGGCGATGACAGGGGCACGGCATCTGAACGTGCATGAGCTGGGAGAGCATGTGGCGGCTGGCGTGGGCGCAGCTGTGCAGCGGCAGCGCCTTGGACTGCTTCTTATTACTGTGGCGCTGGCCGGGTCAGCGGTTGCGCTTGTTGGAGCCGTCGGATTCATTGGCCTGCTCGGGCCCCATATCGCACGCAGGCTTGTCGGTCCTTCGTATGGCGGATTGCTGCCGGCTGCTGCACTGGTTGGAGCTTTGCTGCTGCTGCTGGCTGACACCGCGGGACGAACGCTGTTTCAGCCGCTGGATATTCCGGCAGGCGTATTCACAGCGGCAATAGGCGCTCCATTTTTTATCATGCTGCTTCTGCGCCATCGTCGCCAATAAACAGGATAAAGAGTGATGTCCATGCCACAGGTGGGCGGTCTCGACATTCTTTAAAAAGGCAGTCCCCAGGTCAAAATGACTTGAGGACTGCCCTTTTTTGTCAATGAAGGCGAGAAGCCCTCTCCTCAAAAGCGTATGGCTTTAGGTGGAGAGCGTTCAACTCTTCAGGTTCATGTTCGCATCGGAGAGTACATCTATTGATATCACATCATTTGCAAGGATCTGAAATGGAAGCGGAACCTTTTTGTGGTATAATCCGTCTGTTAAGGAAGACCGACCGCGAAGGAGAGAGTTAATGATGATTAAAAACATAAGCTGGATGGCCGTACTGACCGTTGTTCTTCTGCTGGCCGCCTGCAGCGGATCGCCCGAAGCCGCTACGGAGCCACAGAAACAGAAACCACCTCAGGAACAGGCGCAGGAGCAACCCCAGGAGCAGGCGGAGGAGCAACCTCAGGAGCAGGTGCAAGAGCCGCAGGAGCCGTCACAAAATCAGCCGCTGGATGACCTGGAGGGGCAGCCTCCGACTGTAACGGAAGCGGCAACGACAGTAATGAGATCGCTTAAAAATGGGGATATGAGCCAGATTGCGGCATGGGCCCATGCCGAGAAAGGGGTCCGTTTCTCGCCCTATGCTTATGTCGATACCAAAACAGACCTTGTATTCAAGCGGGATGAGCTTGAGGGTTTGATGAAAGACCCTACGGAGCGTGTATGGCGCACGTTTGCAGGTTCCGGAGAGTTGATCAAGATGCCGTATGCGGAGTATCATAAGCAGTTTGTCTACGATGTGGACTTTTTGGAGGACGCTGAGATTTCGGTCAACAAGGTGCTTGGAGAGGGCACGACGATCAACAACCTGAACGAGGTATATCCTGCCGATCAATATGATTTTGTGGACTACTATATTAGGGGTACCGATCCCGGAGCGGACGGGATGGATTGGCGCAGTCTGCGTCTGGTCTTCGAGAAGATCGGACCGGATCATGCGCTTGTAGGAATCGTGCACGATCAGTGGACACCGTAAATTTGGAGGAACGACGCTTCGGACCCCAAAGAAGGAGTTAAGCCGCTTTTTGAAAAAATTGTGATTGCCGGGTACACGTGGTATGGTAAAAAAAGATTAAGCATATAAGTTTTCATCTGGCTCATTTCATTCATTCTGGGAGGTGCAGTTGTGAGAGCGCTGTTTATCGGAGGGACGGGAACGATCAGCTCAGCGATCACCAGGCAGCTATTGAAGCAAGGGGTCGAGCTATATTTGCTGAATCGGGGTAGCCGGAATGAGCTGCTGCCGAAGGGGGCGCATATCCTTCAGGCGGATATTAATGATGAATACTACGTAGCCCTGCTGATTGAAAGCCTGAATTTTGATGTAGTGGTTGATTTTATCGGTTTTGAGCCCGCCCATGTAGAACGTGATTACCGCCTGTTTCGGGGAAAAACAAAACAGTTTATATTTATCAGCTCGGCTTCTGCGTATCAAAAGCCTTTGTCCGATTACCGAATCACGGAAGGAACGCCTTTGTCCAATCCATACTGGCAGTATTCCAGAAACAAGATTGCCTGCGAAGAGTATTTAATGAATCAGTATCGTGATCACGGCTTTCCGGTAACGATTGTAAGACCAAGCCATACCTACGACGAACGTTCCATCCCGCTTGGGGTTCATGGAAGCAATGGCTCCTGGCAGGTGGCCAAACGCATGCTGGAGAATAAACCCGTTATTGTTCACGGCGATGGAACTTCGTTGTGGACGATGACGCATAACAGCGATTTTGCCAAGGGTTTTATTGGACTGTTAGGTAATATTCATGCGATCGGGGAAACCGTTCATATTACTTCGGACGAGACGGTGACCTGGAATCAGATTTATGAAATCATTGCTGATGCGCTCGGTGTCAAGCTGAACGCAGTGCATGTTCCATCCGTATTCCTGGCTGCTTGCAGCAAGCAGGATCTCAGAGGCTCTTTGCTGGGGGACAAGGCGAATTCCGTTGTTTTTGATAATTCGAAGCTAAAAAGGCTCGTTCCCGGCTTTGCTGCCACCACCCGTCTCGATCAGGGGATCAAGCGGACAGTTCAGTACATCCTGGCCCATCCCGAATTCCAGAAGGAAGACCCGGAGTTTGATCAATGGTGTGATGATGTCATCTCCACAATGCAGCAGGGATTTGACAAATTGAATAGTTGAAATTAAAGAGTGCCTTGTTGGGCACTCTTCTTTTCGTTGGATCACAAACAGAAGGACTTGCAAAGTTGCGGAAAATGGTTCAATATAAAGATATTCGATTTAATGTTATCTTTCGGCAAGCTTTTGCTAAAAAAGGATATGAACCAGGAGGGACAGTTCAGTGGAAATAGGGATTAGCACATTTGTAGAAACAACGCCAGATGTTGCAACCGGTGAGCTTATAAGTCATGCGCAGCGCATTCGTGAGGTGGTTGAAGAAATAGTCCTTGCGGATAAAGTGGGGCTGGATGTATATGGGGTGGGTGAGCATCACCGTCAGGACTATGCGGCATCCTCACCTGCCGTGGTGCTGGCTGCGGCTGCGTCACAGACGACACGCATAAGATTGACCAGCGCGGTTACAGTGCTGTCTTCCGCCGATCCGGTGCGAGTGTTTCAGGATTTCGCCACACTGGACGGCATCTCCAACGGACGGGCGGAGATTATGGCAGGTCGCGGCTCCTTTATCGAATCGTTCCCACTTTTTGGCTATGATCTGAATGATTATGACGAGCTGTTCGACGAGAAGCTGGAGCTGCTCCTGAAATTGCGGGAGTCCGAGAAGGTGACCTGGAAAGGCGGGCATCGTCCAGCCATCAACAATTTGGGTGTGTATCCGCGCCCGGTACAGAATCCACTGCCGGTGTGGATCGGCAGTGGGGGCAATACGGAATCCGTCATCCGCGCCGGCCTGCTCGGTCTGCCGCTCGTGCTGGCGATCATCGGCGGCAGACCGGTTCAGTTCGAGCCGCTCGTGGAGCTGTATAAGAAAGCAGCCGCCCATGCCGGACATGACGCCTCCCTGCTGCCGGTGGCGTCGCACTCACACGGATTTATTGCGGATGATCTGGAGACGGCTGTGGAGAAATTTTTCCCGCCTACCCAGGCGGTCATGAGCCAGCTTGGGAAAGAGCGGGGCTGGGGCCCATATACCAGAGCCACCTATGATGCCGCACGCAGCCCCGAAGGGGCGCTGTACGTAGGGGATCCGGACACCGTTGCCCGCAAGATCATTGATCTGCGCAAGAACGTAGGCATTACCCGCTTCATGCTGCATGTTCCGCTCGGCACTATGCCCCATGAGGATGTAATGCGTGCGATTGAGCTGCTGGGAACCGAGGTAGCACCACGGGTGCGGGAAGAAATAGCGCAATGGGAAGCTGAGAACGGGATCAAGTAAAACCTGGCGAAGTTGATTATAGAGAAAACAAAAAAGTTTGAAAAAGAAGCTATGCCCCTCCCACTATGATTGGGGGCATAGCTTTTTTTGTGCGGTATGGAGAATCCGAAAGGAAAACACAAGGAAAAGCTGGAAAAGATCTATCGCTATTTTAAAGCTATAGACTATTAACCGAAGTACTTTAAGCCGACAACAGATACAATGATGCCAAGTATGCACAGGAGCCGGAGCCAGCTTTTCGACTCATGGAAAAAGAACATGCCAACAATTGCAGCACCCACGGTGCCAATACCGGTCCACACGGCATAAGCCGTAGCCAATGGGATGGTCGCCATGGCGTTGGAAAGCAGCATGAAGCTGAGTATAAAACCGGCGATCAGAATGAGGTTATTGGTCCAGTTATTTTTATGGGCAACACGCTGGATCCCGATCACACCTATGACCTCCAGCAGTCCTGCTCCGATAAGCAGCAGCCAATCCATCAGGCTTTGCCTCCTTTAGCCGTCAGTTTCAGGCCGATAATACAGACGAGCAGCAGCAAAATGAATCCGATCTTCAGCGGACTGACGGCCTTGCCGGATAAAACGATCTCCACCAGTGTCGTGCCAAGTGTCCCCATACCTGCAAAGACGGCATACACCGTACCTACTGGCAGAACCTTAGCGGCCGTAATGATCAGCTCGAAGCTGGCAATGAGGGATGCGAGAACAACAATGCTCGGGATGCTCTCGTATTTAAAGCCGCTTGCCCATACAATTTCAAGCAGGCCACCTGCAATGACATAACTCCAAGCTCTTGTTGAGCTAATCTGTTTTTCCTTTTTCATGCATACTCTCCTTCTGTACGTTCGCAAGATACCAATCCACAATGCTGTCGATATAATCCATGACCTCCCGGTCCATACCGAATACTTTCGCCTGTTCATCCTGTTCTGGACGAATGAGTGCCCAATACTTCTCGATCAATTGCTCGTCCTGCTCGAACCAATCCATAGAAATCTCTACGAACTGCCTGGCAAGCTTCTGCGACATTTCAGATGAAGGCGGCTCATGAAGATGATCCTTGGCTGCACGCACCAATTTGGCCCATTGCATGGAGCGTGGGTCGTCCGAGTTCAAGTTCGGAAGGTTACGAATAATTCGGCTTTCTCGCTCTGTGAAATGCTTGGCAAGGAATGATTCCCGAATGCCCGCTGGTGTCCGCATAGCCTGAATGAATAAAAAGATATCCTCCGGCTCGATCTCTCCTTTCATCTCCAACGCATATTTGGTCGTCTGCAGCAGCTTTTCCAATTCATCAAGCCTGTCCTTCTGTTTGGCGATGGCTTCAAGCTCAAATTCCAGGTAAGCTTTCCATCTGAATTCTTTATCGCTCTTCTCGGCAGCCAGCAGCTCCTTGATGGCGGAGAGTGTGAAGCCCAGCTCTTTCAAGGCTGTGATATGATGCAGTATCCTTAATTCCTCATTCGAATAGTACCGGTAACCCGAATCGGCCACCTGAGCAGGCTTCAGGATTCCGAGCTCATCATAATAACGTAATGTGCTGATAGGAATGTTTGTTTTTTGCGACAGTTGTCCAATGGTGTACATGCCAATCCTCCTTTCGGTTCGATTATAAAGTCTAAAGTATACTTGAGAGTCAAGGGGGAAAAAGCCGCTCAATCGCGGATCGGCGCAATTGAACGGCTCGGAATGTTTCTATTATGAACGCGGCTTAAAGATGCCAAAGGGGCGGCCAACCGGCAGGAACACCCGGCCAAAATGCGTATTCAACACGGCTGCACCCGCTCCATAAAGCGAAAGCAGTGCGATTCCTAATTCGGAATAAGCTGCCAGTGTATGGAATACTTCGGGAACGACCCCGAAGGCATCCAGCGTCAGACCCAGGAACAGCAGGTCGATTAATACGAAAATAAAGAATAACACCTTGTGTGTTTCCATCGCTCCGATGGTCATGAACAGCGTGAAGACAAGATAACCGGCAAAAGCAAATCCGAGCTGCTTGCCGTCCGCGCTGGATGCCAGCTCCGGCCCGAATACCCCCAGCTTGATCAGCCAGCTTCCTGCAGTAGCAAACCAGAAAAATGCGTATGCCCCGAAGGCGGTCATGCCAAAGGTATTGTTATGCTTCGCGTCATGGATACAGGCGAAGAGCTGGGCGCAAGCGCCAAGAAAGAGCGCCCATGGGATGACGAGACTTAGTCCATCCGTTAAGCCGAGCTTCTGGGAGGAAGCGACGAGCGTAACGATGGCCAGTCCGAACAGACCGATGGCGCTTGGATCGGCTGTTACAATTTTGATGCTGGATTGCGATTCGTTGTGCATGTTCTAAACTTTTTAAGCCTCCAGTAAATGCAGGTTCAGCCTGCTTAAGTTAGCATATCCTTCTGCCGATTCCAGAATTCTACCGAACTATTTTACCGTAAAATGAGGTCGGCGTACATGAATATTATGTTGCATTTGCGCTTCTCCAATGCTCGTGATAGATCAGATCCTGCAATGTTCTCCTCTTTTCCCAATTGGCGGTCTCCAGTATCGGTCTGGATGGATAATGCTCCGTATAACCGACAGACAGCAGGGCGACCGGGTCGATATGGGGCGGAATGTTTAAGATGTCCCGTACATCGTTTTTCTTGTAAAAGCTAACCCAGCCGAGCGCCAGACCCTCCGCACAAGCCGCCAGCCACATATTCTGGATAGCGCATGCCGTGGACATCACGTCGGTTTCGGGTATGGAGTTCCGGCCCAGCACATGAGAGCCGCCGCGTGTGGGATCACATGTCACACAGATCGTAAGCGGCGCCTGCATAATTCCTTCCACCTTCAGGTTAAGAAACTGCTCCTGCTTCTGGTCTTCATAATGAATGGCCAGCGCTCTCCTTTCTTTATCAGCCGCCCAGGCCAAGCGTGCCTTGGTATCTTCGCCGGTCACCAGAATAAAATTCCACGGCTGCATGAAGCCTACCGACGGACCATGATGCGCAGCCTGCAAAATTTTGTGGATCAAGTCCTCTGGAACAGGCTTGTCCAAGAACGTCCGGATATCCCTCCGTGTATAAATGACTTTGTACAATGCTTCCTTTTCCTGTTCACTAAACATATAGATCAGCTCCTTAGCGGGATCAAGCGGCTGTGGATACACCTTCATTAATTTGGAAATTGTAATACAAGGAGGTGTTCGTAGCATGAACGCATATCTGGAAATTTTGATAAGAACCGCTGCTGCTCTTGTGTTGCTTTTGTTCATCGCGAAGATTTTGGGCAAACAGACGATTTCAAATATGACCTTTCTCGATTTTGTAACAAGTATAACCGTGGGTGCCGTTGCCGCCAACATGTCTTTTAACGAGTCCATTAACTGGAGGCATTTTATACTTGCTTTAATTGTGTTTACCCTGGCATCATTGCTGTTATCCGTCCTGGCGCTGAAGAGCCGGAAATGGAGAAACTGGATTTCGGGATCGCCTACGGTTCTGATTGAGGAAGGGAAAATTCTTGAAGATAATATGAAGAAAGTGCGATATACCCTCGATTCGCTCAATCAGGCCCTGCGGGAAAAGGACATCTTCAACATTGACGAAATAAAGTATGCGATCCTGGAGGACAACGGAAAGTTATCCGTGCTGCGAAAAGAGGAGTATCAATATGCGACCAAGAAAGATGTGAAGTTTGCATCGACCGGGGTACATTTTCCGGTTGAGCTGATCATGGATAAAGAATAGATCATCAAAACAAGGGCCTTCCCATAAGTCATCCGAAGATGACTCTGGGAGGGCCCTTTATTTTAGATTACAGCTCTGCGGTCTCTGTTTAGAATTTCAGATTTGGACTAGCTCCGTGTTTTGGGTTAGGTCCGTATTGATTGTCCCCAAATCGGCTGTCTTGAACAAAAAACACGATGAGAATAATGGACCCAACGAGAGGAATCAGAATGAGCAGGAGCCACCAGCCGCTTCTTCCGGTGTCATGCAGTCTGCGGGCGCCCACGGCCAAGTGTGGCAGCATAACGGCCAGGCCATAAATCGTGGTCAAAATCTGACCAAGGCCGATCAAGGATTGCAGCACGGAAAGTATCAGGATAATTCCAGCATTAACAAGAGCGAACATCCAGTATTCTTCTCTTCTCGCCCTTCCCTGAAAGCCCACGTAATTTTTTAAAACCGATACATACCAGTTCATGATTTCCCTCCTGTAAAGTGTATAGGTATGGTGGAATGAGTATAAACCGTATCCACATATTTAGTTATTATCGGAGAACAGCTTGCAAGTTTGAATCATACCGGCGGCTTAAATTTTGGGCCGGAGTTACGTGTTTAAGCAAATGTACTCGAAAAAGAGCAACTTAAGTCATATTACGGATGCGAAACCTTTGGATATATCTTTAGAGAGCAAATGTACATGCCTTGAATTACCAGGTTTTTACTTTGGCAATGGTTTAGTCTATGATAAAGTTGAAAAAAAATGACTTTGTAGGGGGATTATCTTGATTGGACGCAGTGGCAATCCGACTTTGAATGATAACACTTTTGACCGCCATGACTTTGCACATGACCCGATGACGATTGGCGGTACGGTAAACAAGGCGTTTATGACGCTTGCCCTGCTTATAGCGGCGGCTATTGTATCCTGGACGATGTACTTCAACGGTTATAACGTCGGAGGTTTGGCCATCGGCGGCGCTGTGGCGGGCTTTATTTTGGCACTAGTCATCAGCTTTAAGCCTTCGGCCGCACAGTACCTGGTTCCGGTCTATGCGGTGGCTGAGGGAATATTCCTGGGGGCGCTCTCCGCAACCTACGAAACGCTCTATTATGGCATTACCATGCAGGCGGCCCTGATCACCATCAGTGTATTCATCGCTCTCCTGATCGCGTACAAAACACGCATGATCCGGGCGACGGAGAATTTCAAGCTCGGCGTATTTGCTGCTACGGCAGGGATTGCTATCGTTTATCTGCTGAGCTTTATCCTTGGTTTGTTTGGAATATCGGTTCCTTACCTGCATGATAACAGTCTGATCGGCATCGGAATTTCCGTGGTCATCGTCATTATTGCGGCATTGAATTTTGTACTGGACTTTGATTTTATCGAAAGCGGAGCGCAGCAAGGGGCTCCGAAATATATGGAGTGGTACGGGGCCTTCGGCCTGATGGTCACGCTCGTATGGCTATATGTGGAGATTATCCGTCTGCTGGCCAAGCTGCGCAGCCGGGATTAGTTTAAAGGTATGGTCGCCTTATTGGCGGCCTTTTTGCTGTGCTGTAAAGTAGTATCGGTACCGCGTGGGCCAGAGAAGGCGATTGTGGACTGCCGTCAAAGGGAGAGAGCAATCAAATTCGGACAATTGTGAAACAGAATTGATATTGTGATGATGGAAACCGACAACATTATAAACAAAAAGCAGCGATAATAGAACAGCGAGGTTCACTACTGAGCAGAAAAGAATGAGTTGGAGTGACGACTAAAGAGATGAACAATATAAAGTCATGGCTGGAGATTCTGGGTGTGTCCGCCAAGCTGGGTCTGACCTCCTTCGGAGGTCCTGTCGCCCACTTGGGCTATTTTTATAACGAGTATGTCCGCCGCCGAAAATGGATGGATGAACAAAGCTACGCCGATCTGGTCGCGCTGTGTCAATTTTTGCCCGGCCCTGCAAGCAGTCAGGTGGGGATAGGCATCGGCTTGCTCCGGGGGGGCTGGATCGGGGCGCTCGCCGCCTGGATCGGTTTCACCCTGCCTTCGGCTGTAGTCATGGCGCTGTTCGCTTACCTGATACAGGGAACGGATACCCTGAATGCCGACTGGATCCACGGATTGAAACTGGTGGCGGTGGCGATTGTCGCTCAGGCTGTATGGGGGATGGGGCAGAAGCTGGCACCTGACCGCAGCAGGGCGACGGTTGCCATTCTGGCCGCCGTAATAGTTCTGCTGTGGCCAACGGCTTTAAGCCAGCTGATTGTTGTGTTTGCCGCCGGAATCGCAGGTTTAGTTCTGTACCGCAGTACGAACGCGACGGCCATTGCAGAGGTGCAAACGCCTATCAGTCGCAAGGCTGGCGCAGCCTGTCTTCTTATATTTGCGGCGCTGCTGTTCCTGCTGCCGCTGCTTCGGGAGACATTTCCGTCTTTCCGGCTTGCTTTGTTCGACAGCCTTTACAGAGCAGGGTCGCTGGTGTTTGGCGGTGGACATGTCGTATTGCCGCTGCTGGAAAGGGAAACTGTACCGTCCGGCTGGGTCAGCGGGGAGCAGTTTCTGGCCGGTTATGGAGTTGCCCAGGCCGTTCCCGGCCCGCTGTTTACGTTCGCCGCATATATCGGCACTGTCGCGGACGGCTGGCAGGGAGCATTGGTCGCCACACTGGCTATATTTTTGCCTGCTTTTTTGCTCGTTGGCGGCGCCCTGCCTTTCTGGACGCTCATCCGCAGTCTTCCCCGGGCCCAGGGAGCGCTGACGGGAGTAAATGCCGCCGTGGTCGGGATATTGCTCGCTGCGCTCTATGATCCGATATGGACGAGCGCCATCCGGGGAACACTGGATTTTGCAATAGCAGCCATCCTCTTCGTCATGCTGATTTTCTGGAAGCTACCGCCCTGGGCCGTGGTCATTGCCGGAGCATTGGCGGGCGCTTTTCTTGGTTAAATATCGCGCAGATGGGTGCATAGGAGATGGCTCAGAATGTTGTACATGCTGCTCGGAACCTTCGTAAACGTTCATCTTTTCCATATAACGAATAGAAACACGAAAGGGAATCGGGTAAAATAGAAGGTAAGAGCGCAAGGGGGTGTAACGAATGAGCAATGAGGAAACGATTTTAACGAAGGAAGGCCTGGCGAAGCTGGAAGAGGAGCTTCGTGAGCTCAAGGGCACCAAAAGGAGAGAGCTCGCCGAAAGGCTGAAGGTTGCCATCAGTTACGGAGATCTGAAGGAGAATAGCGAATATCATTCCGCCAAGGAAGACCAGGCTTTTATGGAGACCCGGATTTTGCAGCTGGAACGGATGCTGAAGACGGCCCGCGTGGTGGACGCCAATCAAATAAACCTGGAAAAGGTCAGCGTGGGCTCTGTTGTGGTGCTCAACGATATTGAATTCAACGAGAAGATCGAGTATCGGGTCGTGGGGCCGGCAGAGGCGAATGTGGAGGAAAACTCCATTTCGTATGAAAGTCCGCTCGGTAAAGAGCTTATTGGCAAAAAAGTCGGTGACATCATCAGTGTGGATGCTCCGGTCGGCGTTCTGAAGTACGAGCTGCTGGAGATTAAAATGTAACGGAACGGAAAAAAAGGCCATCTACCGCATAGACAGCAGGTAGATGGTTTTTGTTGTCAGCCCAGTATATCCTGAAGCGCGCTGTCAAGCCGCTTGAAGCGGAACGTATACTCCTCGTTCAGCAGTCTTGCGGGCAGGACCCAGCGGCTTTTCAGAATGAGTTCCGTTTCGGTGCGGATCAGAATTGCGCCAAGCTCAAGCATCCAGCGGGGAGAAGGAAGTCCTATGCGTTGATGCATCGTTTCCCGCAGCTGCCGCATCAGCTCACGGTTTGGGACAGGATAGGGCGAGGATGCATTAAAAATGCCATCCAGATCAGGCCTGCTCTGCAAAAAACGGATGATGCCGAATAGATCGTCTACGTGAATCCAGCTGAACTTTTGCTGCCCGGACCCCTGGGGTCCGCCGAGGCCGAAGCGTACCAGATTTTTGTAAGGGCCCATGACGCCGCCCTTGCCCAGCACGATGGCAATTCTTAACGCAGTCTGGCGGGTCCGGGGCAGTTTGAAGGAGAAGAAGGCTTTCTCCCATTCCCGTGCCACGTCGACGGAGAAGCCTGTGCCTATCTCTCCATCCTGCTCTGTCATGGGACGATCCTCCGCATGTCTGTAGATCGTTGCGGTGCTGGAATTGATCCACAGCGGAGGGGGATTGCCGCATGCCAGCAGAGCCTCGCCGAGAATGCGGGTGGTTTCGGTACGGGAGCGTAAAATCTCTGCTTTATTGACGCTGTTATAGCGGCAGTTTACCGACTTTCCTGCCAGATTCACGAGCAGCTCGGCATGTTCCAAGGCGGAAATGATGCGGGCGTGATCCGTCCATGGGATATGTCCGGGTTGTCTGGAAATAATGTCGACTGTATATCCATGCTGCTTGAATTGTGCTTCCAGATAACGTCCGATGAAGCCTGTACCGCCAGCTAAAACTATCTTTTGGCTCATGATATCATCTCGCTTCCGGAATGGGATGAATCAGGTGGAGTATTTATGAACCCCAATCCCTGATTTTTGTCACAAAGAAAGCGAAATCATCCATGTGTTTCTCTATAATCGCTTGTACGATTTCGATCGTATTCTTCCTTGATTCGTCTCACACATCGGATTATGGTTTCCGATTTGTTAGCCACGATATCGTGATTCATTTTTTCACCCTCTCCGGTAGTTCTCCATGATTTCTTTTCGCTCGTCGTTAAGCAGGACATATTCCTTCAAAGCCCGCATAAATGCCATCTGACGTGCATAAGGCTTCGAATCATGCAGTACCTCGCCTGTTCCAATGATTTGGACCTTAAAAACAGGGGTGGCTTGAGGAAAATAAATCAGGTCTACTTCACGTTTGACAAGATCGGCCAATTCTGATGAAGCCATAAATAATTCATAAGCGGAAGGGGCAGGGATTTCGGATATAAAAGCAATATCCACATCGCTGTCTTGGCGCATTTCTTGCCTGGCAGCCGATCCGAATAATATCACAGAATGAGCATTGAAACGCTCACTCAAATAATCAATTATGGCTGATTTTTGCCTTGGTTCGAGTCCCCGATCAGGCATGACACACCATCCATTCCATAAATCATAATTGGGGCGATTGCTTCAAGAGATACCCCTACCATGAGAGTATCCAAAAACATGCAAAAATACAAGTAAGCCAAACATCAAATATTTTGACCAGCAGCCCGGAACAGTCTGGTCTTTTTTTGCTTTTATTCCCCGGAGGGGATATGAACGGTATACGGTTTCTCCTTCAATAGAAGGCGTTTCCTCCCCGTCTGGCTGGCTCCAGCCCAGAATGGTTTTGACGGCATCCTGCAAGTTCATGGTTAAAGGCAAGCAAAACCATTTTGCTGGCGTGCCAGCCAGAATACCGATGGGGGTGTTTCCAGTTCATTCTTTCTATTTTCAGGAATGTTATTTCGTCGCAATTCCTTAGTTAGGGAACTTAACATTATTTATGATCTATATGTTATAATTAGATTGATAAGGGAGTACACTTATAAAAATGGAGGCAGTTTTGTATAATATATTATTTTATGAGGACGAAAACGGTAACAAGCCAGTTGAGAACTTCATGGATGAGCTTGATGCTGCCGCGCTCAATAATAAGAATGCAAGAGTTCAATTGGAACAGATCGTCTACTGCTTGGATCGATTAGAGGATAGAGGAACACGAGCTGGGGAGAGGTTTACTAAGAGGATTTCAGGTGACATATGGGAGCTACGCCCAGGTCATAATCGTATTCTCTTTTTTGGATGGAATGGAAATCACTTTGTTCTCCTACATCACTTCGCCAAAACAACGCAAAAGACACCTCCAAAGGAAATTGCGATTGCTAAAAAACGAATGGACAGTTGGCTGCTGAGAAACGGAAGGAGTGAATGATGATGAAAAACTGGAATGATAAGAAGAAGGAGTTAAAGTCCATAGATCCAATACGGATGAATGAGCTTGAAGCGGTTGCCCAACTTGTGAACGCTATTCATCAAAGACGAATTGAACTTGGATGGACACAAAAGGAGTTAGCCGATAAAGTAGGGCTTCATCAGGAATCCATTGCGCGAATTGAAAATGGTGGATCTATTCCCCGATTAGATACAGTATTTAAACTAGCTATTGCCCTGGGGATGAAGCTAAGCTTGCATGGAGCGGAGGAGGCTGCGACTGTGAGTATAGGCTAAGGATGGTTGGTGGGGTAGAACAGGCATTGCCACACTTCTATGAGGTCTGTTAAGAGATGTAGGATACGCCGACCTACCAAATAACTGTGCAGGAAAAATTTGGTGAAAAGGCATGAGTATTTTCCTAGCTACGACGCCTAAAGTTTTTCGAAATTAACAATCCTTTCTTAGTGTGTAGGATAAAAATCCGGTGAGGGGTGCTCCCTCGTCGGATTTTTATTGTTTTAATAGAGTCAATCTAAAAAAACGGTGCCTAACGACTGCTGTTGGAATGGAAGGCTCCCCGTCCTTTTTCACGATCGGACTGGAGCGTCCTTATTTGCCTCAAAATGAGGGATTTCCTTGTTTAGGCGGACTGGAGTGATCTTATTTACCTGGAAATGGTCTAATTCATGCGTTTAAATGCCCAATAAAGGCTGTGGAGTCCGCTCGCATGCAGCAAACGGTTGATTTCAACGAAATAACGTCTCTACAGTCCGTTTAGACAATCACGCACGCTGGCTGGTCCAATCAAGCTCCGATTTCGGTGTTGAAGCTTAGACACGTCGGTAGACGTTTTTATTTCTTCATAACGGGAATCCATACTTCCGAATGATAGTCTTCCGCCGCCGGGTCGCCGGGCGGATATACCTCAAGCTCCGGTGCATCGGCATGCTCATAGCCTGTAGCAGGGAACCACTCCTGGAAAATCCTTTTCCATATGTTCTCCATGGCATCAGGCATAGCACCAGTCACAGGGAATACAGCCCAAGTGGCAGCAGGCACCTTATACGTAGTGAAGCCGCTGGACGCAGGGGCTTCATTACTGCTTTCCACAGCGATCATATAAGTGAACTGGTCCTGATCATGCTGAAACTCTGTGCAAATCCCCAGCATATCACTGCCTGACCCCAGCTCCAGCAATGCATCCGAGGTTCCGTCTGTATTGCTCTGTCCCCAGAAGGCGGGAATCGCCTTAAAGTTCTCTCCGTCCTTTGTTGACACCGGTATCGACTTGCCCACAACGGTAAAGCCTGCTTTTTCCACAATGCGGTAATCCATGTCTTGATCTCCTCTCAAGGATAAATGGAAGGAAATGCGCGGAAAGGCCTTTAGCTGCACGCCGGGATCACGCGCTTGCGAAGGTGTAATCCCATGAATTTTTCGGAATGCCTTGGCGAAGGACTCGGGTGAATCATAGCCGTATTTGAGCGCCGTATCCAGCACCTTCGTGGAGGAGATCGCCAGCTCCTGTGCGGCCAATGTCAGCCTGCGCTTCCGGATATATTCCGCAACCGTCATCCCGGTAAGCATATGGAACATCCGCTGAAAATGAAACGTAGAGGAGCAGGCGACCTTGGCAATATCGCTGACCGATATTGGTTCCTCCATATGGTCCTCGATGTAATCCAGAGCATCCTTCATGCGTGTCAACCATTCCAACCTCTTCACCTTCCTTGCCTTGATCATATCACTGACAGACCGGAGTCTTCCTGTTCTAACGTGCTGTTGTTGGACAGATTTTGCTGAAATCAACATATCACAAAAAAAGAAAAAAAGGCACTCTTCTAAGAGGCCAATTCCCTCGCCCGATCGAGCTGTGCTCCAAGAACGCCGCTTCGCACGTTAACCTCCGTACAACAGCCCTGCCAGCCATAGCCTAACGTAGTGGCGGCTTTACATAGCCGAGTCGGCCAAGCTTGAGATGGTCCCGCGTGCTTCCGTAAAAATCCCTGTCGGTTCCTCTTGTTTAAGCCCTGAAATTTTGGGAAAATAAGAATTAGGCTTTGGATCGCTCAAGCCTGCAAGATCCGACAAAATGTTTCACGTGGAAACATTTTTCACGATATAGATTGAAAAGAGGGTAACGAATGAATAAACCATCCATTTATGGATTGACGATAGAGCAGCTGACAGCATGGCTGGGGGAAAGAGGTCATAAGAAACACCGCGCTTCCCAGGTGTGGGAATATCTGTACCGCCAGCGGGTTGCGAAATTTTCCGATATGGCGGAGCTTCACCCTTCCTGCATTCAACTGCTCGAAGAGCACTTCGTCATCCGGACACTTGAAGAGCATGTCAGACAGGAATCGGCGGACGGAACCATCAAGTTCCTGCTCCGGCTGGCGGACGGGAACCTTATTGAAACAGTGCTGATGCGCCAGAAATACGGCCTGTCGGTCTGTGTCACGACTCAGGTCGGCTGCAATATCGGCTGCAGCTTCTGCGCGAGCGGTCTGATCAAGAAGAGCCGGGATCTGACGAGCGGCGAGATCGTAGAACAGATTATGAAGGTTCAGCTTCACTTGGACGGAAAGCAGCAGGGGGAGAAGGTGACTCATGTCGTGGTGATGGGCATCGGGGAGCCGTTTGATAATTACGACAATCTGCTTGATTTTGTTAACATCATCAAGGATCATAAGGGCCTTGCCATTGGCGTGCGCCGTATTACGGTATCGACGAGCGGGCTGCCGGACAAGATCAAGGAATTTGCCGACAGCGGCTTGCCGGTCAATCTGGCGATTTCGCTTCATGCCGCGAATAATGACCTGCGTACCCGGATTATGAAGATCAACCGTGCGTATCCGATAGAACAGCTGATGGAAGCTGTCGATTACTATTTGAAGAAGACCAAGCGGAGAATCATGTTTGAATATATCCTGCTCCGGGATGTCAATGACCAGCAGGAACACGCGCAGGAGCTTGCAGCACTGCTGCAGGACAAACAGCGGCTTGCCAGCGTGAACCTGATTCCGTATAACCCGGTGGATGAACACAGCCAATATCAGCGCAGCGAGCAGGAGTCAATTCTCGTCTTCTATGATACGCTGAAAAAGCAGGGCATCAACTGTACTGTGCGTATGGAGCATGGGACGGATATTGATGCAGCCTGCGGCCAACTGCGCAGCAAACAGATCCGCAAAAATACAGCCTAATGGGCAAGAGTCATAAGGAAGCAGAATAAACAGTCCTTATGGCTCTTTTTCTTGTGACGGGGATCAACGCCTTCCGGGGAACTTTTTTGGAAATAAACAGGACTATAGAACTGGTGTTTCGGGAGATTATGGGCTGAATGGACTCTTTTTTTCGTCTAGTCAATAGGTAGGATTGAAGGAATTGCAGAAATGATTATAATTGAAAAATATACCAATGTGATGAGTCTATTTCCATTTCATCATCTACATTTGGAAGCGTATACAAAAGAGAGGTGCACATCTCTTTTATGGCAGCAGCATGAGGAATGGTGCGGGTCTTATCATAAATCCCAAGGTATAGAAAGGATGCTGTAAATATGAAAAAAGGTTTGACAGCTCTTTTGTTATCCGCATTATTGATCACTTCGTTCGGTGCCGTAAGCAGCAAGGTACAGGCCGCACCCGAGGTGGTTTCGCAAACGATTCTCGTGAAGGCCGGAGAAACCTATGATGGAAAAGGCCAAACCTTTGTGGCTAATCCGGATACACTTGGAGATGGCAGCCAGGATGAAGGCCAGAAGCCAATTTTCCGCCTGGAGAATGGAGCCACGCTTAAAAACGTAATTATCGGTGCTCCGGGGGCAGATGGTGTACACTGCTACGGAAACGCTACCATTACAAACGTAACCTGGCAGGATGTAGGCGAAGACGCACTGACGCTTAAAGCCAAAGGGACAGTTAATATTACTGGAGGAGGGGCTTATAAAGCCTACGACAAAGTGTTCCAGGCGAATGCGGAAGGAACCATCAATATCAAAAACTTCAAGGCCAATGATATCGGCAAGCTGGCTCGTCAGAACGGGGGTTCGTCCTATCAGGTGAACTTTACGTTGGACAACTCCGACATTTCCAATGTCAAGGACTCCATTTTCAGAACAGACAGCAGTAAAAGCACGGCGAAAATAACCAACACGAGATATTCAGATGTGCCGACACTGTTCAAAGGTTTTGCATCCGGCAAAACAAGCCAGTCCGGTAATACAGAGTATTAAGCCTGCCTAGAGTTATGCAGCAGGACGTGTACGCGGCAGGACTTCAATCCATAATTAAAGCCTGTCCCTCTTGTGGGACAGGCTTTTTTCGCCTAAGCTGAATACCAGCGGATATTTTGCTGGAATATTAAGAAAGCAGGTGCCGTTATGAAAAGGCTGGCTTGTTTGCATGCTCACTACTCTAATGTTGAATTTATAGAACAGGCCCTCGCTGCCTTTGAACTGGAGCTGGTGCATTATACGGACCCCGGACTCATTCGTTATATGTCGTCCGAGCAACCTTTCAGCCGCGTTAAGGCTTTGGAACGGACAACGAGGCAACTGGAATGGATGATTGATTGCGGGGCAGATGCCGTGCTGGTGACATGCACACAGTACGCTGCACTGCTGGAAGAGAGCAGCGAAAAGTGGTCTGTACCGGTGATCATGATCGACGAGCCTTTTCTGGATGTTCTGTGCGGACCGGAGCAGCCGCAAATTTTGCTGTTTACGAACCCCGGGACGGTGGAAGGCACGATGAAAAGACTGCATGATTTCGCAGAGGCGGCGGGTAAAACACCACAAGTGGAAGTACAGGTGATCGAAGGAAGCTTCGGACTTATTATGGCAGGGAAGAAGGAAGCGTATCTGAAGAGAGTGTCCGGTTATATGAAGGACCTGATTGAAGCCGGAGAGCAGCGTATGATCTTTGCGGCTCAGCTGTCCATGACGGAAGCGGCTGAGGCAGTTGGGCAGGAGTGCAGCTGTGAAATTGGCAACCCGCTGAAGGCGCTTGTGCCCTGCCTGACAGCTGCTTTGGGGCTAGAACGCCGCTGGTAAAGCCGCGCGAGACAAGAAAAACCACCGGGATTAGGTTGGCTCCTGAAACCGGTAGTTTTTCTGACAAGTGTTGCGAGCACCTCCAGCATCGCGGCTTTGGTTTCCAAGACCCGCGGGCTACCTGTATTCGCGTGGAATTCTACGGGCAACGCCGGTGCGGATAGCGGCCTGTACGACCTTGTCGCGGATGGCTTTGACCACGTGCTGGTTGAAGACGCTCGGAATAATATAAAGCGGGTTCAATTCCTCATCCGAAATGGCGGATGCGATAGCTTCCGAGGCTGCGAGCTTCATTTCTTCGTTGATTTCTGAGGCCCGGCAGTCCAGCGCTCCGCGGAAGATCCCTGGAAAGCAGAGTACATTGTTGATCTGGTTCGGATAATCGGAACGCCCGGTGGCGATGACGGCGGCGATATCCTCGATCTCCTCCGGCCGGACTTCCGGCACCGGGTTGGCCATAGCGAATACAATCGGCTGGTCCGCCATATGTCCGACATCTTCACGGCTAAGGATGCCGCCCGCCGACACCCCGATGAACACATCAGCTCCGTGGATGACCTCCTGCAGCGTCCCCTGCACGCGGTCCGGATTCGTATGCTCCGCATACCATTGCAGCATACGGTTGTCGTACTGGATGCCGGAGGCAATAGCTCCCATCCGGTCGACGCCGATGATATTTTTGACTCCTGCCGACAGGAGGATTCTGCTGCACGCAATGCCAGCGGCGCCAATGCCGCAGACCACCACTTTGATGCTGTCGATGGATTTGCCGACGATTTTCAGGGCATTGATCAGGGCGGCATAGAGAACTACAGCGGTGCCGTGCTGATCGTCATGGAAGACAGGAATATCCAACTCCTGGCGCAGCCGTTCTTCAATTTCAAAGCAGCGTGGAGAGGAAATATCCTCCAGATTAATGCCGCCGAAGGCGGGAGCAATGGCTTTAACCGTAGCGATAATTTCCTCGGTATCCTGCGTATTCAGGCAGATGGGGAAGGAATCGACCCCGGCAAACTGCTTGAACAGCATGGACTTGCCTTCCATCACGGGCATGGCGGCATACGGGCCGATATTGCCGAGCCCCAGTACCGCGCTGCCGTCTGACACGACGGCGACCGTGTTTCTTTTGACCGTCAGAGAGTAGGCCTTGTCCGGCTCCTCATGAATCGCCATGCAGACGCGTGCCACATCCGGCGTATATACTCGTGACAGATCGTCCCGGTTCTGGATCGGGGTTTTGGGCTGAGTCTCGATTTTACCGCCGAGATGCAGCAGGAAAGTACGGTCCGAAATGTTAACCAGACGCACACCTTCCATATTTTTAACCGCTTCCGTAATGATGCTGATATCCACACTATCTGTTACGGTAATGGTGATGTCGCGTACAGTCATATCCCGGCTCGTCGAAATCACATCAATGGCCACAATATCTCCGCCGGCGGCGAAGATAACAGAGGCCACCTGGCCGAAATTAATCGTGTCCGTTTGAATCTCGAGTCTGAGTATGACGCTTTTTCCCCCAAGTCTGGTATTGCCCATGGCAGTCTCCTCCGGTTCATGTGATTTGAATTGGCATATCGCTTCTATACATTATAATAAGAAAGAAATTTAACGGTTTTCGGGTCGACACCCGATTTGAATGCTGGTAAAATGCTGAATGAACCTCCCCTACTTACGCTTGACTTAGAAGTAGGGGTTTCTTACCAGCCACACCGTTACTTTCTGCAAACAAATAGGTTGGCTATTTGCTTTCGCTGCCAGCAGCGGAAATCTAACGGGGTGGTTCAGTAAGCAACACTTCTGCAAGTGGGTGGGAACTCACCGTCTACTACTTCTCACTCATCTAAGCGATCCGTAGATACTTGATCGATTCCGTTTCACCCAAATATCGGATGTCTCCATGCAGATATTTGGATAATATTCCTTTGCTTCCATGAACGTCCCGATGTTCTTCATAGCCGCAGGAACAGGTATAGTTTCTTGTAGAAGTCTTTTTCCTTCTACCGCAACAAGGACATTGTTGACTTGTGTAGCTTTCATCCACCTGTTTCACGCTTGTTCCATGGGCTTCAAGCTTGTATTCGAGTTGTTTCCGAATCTTTCCGAAGCTCCAATTGGATAACTTTTGCGTGACGGTTTTTCTTTTCTTCTTTTTCGTATGGCGTTGTACGCCTTCCATCTTGCCAATCACGACTTCCTTGACGTCATTTTCCGTACACCACTGCACAAATTGCCAGGTTGTTTTATGAATGACATCCTGGAGTTGACGCTCGCTTTTGCCGAGGATGTACATTTTGGCTTTCTTGTACTTTTTCCATTGCCGACTGCCTTTCTGGCATTTGCTCATCCGCTTCTGGATCTCGGCCAGTTTCTTGTTGCGAAGCCGATGAATGCTTCTAGCTTTTCTTCCCGTGATGAGGATCGACTGGTTTGCGGTGGTCGTTGCTGTGATCGAGTGAATCTCTCCCAAATCCACACCTGCAACCTCGCTGCCCTCGTTGACTTTGGCCACTTTCCCATCCTCGTAAGTCAGGGAAACCATCAGTTTTCGGTCGTACACCAGTTCGATTTCTTTGATCTCGGCATCAGGCAAGTCAGCCACGACGATCTGAATCGGTTGCTGGCGCTTTCCGTTCTGGATGCCTAAGCTTAACTGGATGGTGTTGCCCTCGATTTTGAACGATTGGTCTACCCATTTCGTGTTGAAATACATTTTGTTTTTGTAGGGGTATTTGGTCTTCAGGCCCTGCCTTTTCGCTTGCCTTGCGCTCTCTCGGGCAAACAAATATTTATGACAAACCGCCTGTACAGACTGGGAGTGAAGGGGGAATCGATTTTTTAAAGCGGCTTGAAGTTTGGTTTGTCCAATCCATTTTCCATCGTGTTGCAGGAAATAGTTCTTGGCGATGGACAGACACTCATTCCAGACTTCGGCTGAAATCCGGTTGCACGCAAACAGTCGGTCCAGATCGGCTTTGGAAGTTCGGAATGCGGTTTTGACACAGCGAATCACTCCGCTTTCACCTCCTTCCCTGGATGCTCAATATAGGTTTTCCATACTTCCAGAGGGGCGCCGCCACGGTAATCAGACCGTAACTTTACAACCAGAAATATTCTTTCCACAGTTTCTTTTTTTTACATCGGGGCGAAGGGTTACCGCCTTGACGAGAACGTATATTCCCATCATACCACACAAATACTCGACTAGAAAGCACGAGTCTTATACAATAGACAAGTGCATTTAGGCTTCGCCTAACCGAGATTCATCCCCTACTCAAAGTTTTGTGAGCGCTGCTTCCTGAATAAGCTTCGAACAAAACTCGCTTCGGAAGTATAGGCGCAGAGGAAGGGGACTTCTCACGGAAACATGTTGAATGACCCATGGGGCCCCTTGAGCAATAGTGTAGCATTCATTTTTTTGTAAACGCTTACTATATTTCGTATGCTTATACTACCACTCCTCATGATCGCTGGAAAGCATATGAGCATAAGTTAAAAAAAGACCTTATTGTGCATTTTGTTCATAAAGTTCAGGACATCCCGATTTCCGCTCGAAAGGGGGAGGGCCCGTGATTCGGGTATTAATCATCGAAGGCGATTTGCGAATTGCCGGGATCAACCGCCGTTTTGTCGAGAAGACAGGAGGTTTTGAAGTTGTCGGCATTGCGACAGATGAACAACAGGCTTATGAGCATTTGGAAATACTGGAGCCAGACCTGGTTTTGTTGGATTTGCATTTTCCCCGGATGGATGGGCTTGATTTGTTCCGGTATATTCAGACGCACTATCCGTTGACGGATGTCATCATCATCACGGCGGTGCGGGATTTCGACACGGTCAGGGAAGCGATCCGGCGTGGCGTTTATGATTTTATGATTAAACCGGTTGTGTTTGAGCGTTTCCAGGAGAAGCTGAAAGCCTATGAGGCCTACCATCGCCAGCTGCAGACCATGAGCGGACCGGGCCAGGAGATTGACCAGGAGGGAATCGATCGGCTGCTGTGGGGTTTGAGAGACAGGAACAGGGACAAAGAGCCTTATCTTCCGAAAGGCATCGACAAGCTGACACGGGAGAAGATTGAGGCGTTCATCCGGGAATGCCCGGAGGTGATCACTGCCGAGGAACTGGGCAGAAAAGCAGGCTTCAGCCGGACGACGGCCCGCCGCTATCTGGAGTATTTTGTGACCAAAGGTGAGATGACCGCGGATATATCCTATGGTACGGTCGGAAGGCCGGAAAGAGTTTATAAAAGAAAAACACCTCCCAGCATCGAAAAGGACGTCCCGGGTCAATAGACCTTATGGGACGTCCATTCATGTTTGCAGTGAAAACAGCAAGCTGCGATTTCCACTTCGGGTTTTTTGAGGCTATACTTGAATGAATTCAACCGATACTGGAGGAACCCATGTCTTTTTCTCTTATTGTATTTCAAGGCCCAAGCGCTTCAGGTAAAAGCACACTTCAATCCCTGCTCGGGCTGCCCCGGGTCGTGACCTGGACATCCAGAAGGCCTCGGCCGGGTGAAGTGAACGGGCGTGATTATCATTTTGCATCAAGAGAGCGGCTTGAGGAAATGTTCCGCAGCGGGCTGATGATCGAAATAAATGAATATAAAGGAAACTATTACGGAACCTCCCTACAGTCCATCCGGGACATTATCGAGGGGGGGATGCCCATGTCGACGGTCATGGAAGCGCAGGGAGCCGCAGCGATCAAGTCCATGTTCCCTGAGCAGACGCTGCTGGTGGGCGTGTCTGTCAGCAAGGAGGAGTGCGGGCGGCGGCTGATGGAAAGAGGAACGGCTGCGGAAGAGGTAGAGCGCCGGATGGCGGATTTCGAGCGTGAGATTGAGGAGCTGTCCCAGTGTGATCTTATCATACGCAACTCGGATGAACACTTGGAGAAGGCTTCCTCCATCGTCGAACTTCTGCGCAAGGGGTTGCTTAATTAAGAGGCTGATAAACGCGGAACAAGGGAAGGCCTGTTCTATTCACTGCCCAGCTGCTCCAGCAGAGCATCGCCTTTGCGGCTGATGCGCACATAGGCATAGCGGGCGTTCCGCTCGACCTCAAGGCCGGTGCCTTCGGGTATAAAATAATTTTCAATCCCGTAGTAGATGGAGCCGTATCCGTTAAGCCGACCGTTAATCACGATCTCTCCGGCAGCCAACGGTTCTCCGTCGTAGAAGCGGCTAAACCGGCGAACGCCATCACGGTCAGGCGCCAGCACCACTCTGACCTTGCTGCGGCTGGAGAGGTCCTTCCGCTCTGCTGCTTCCGGCGGAGTTGAAATCGCGTAATTCAGTACCACATAGTCTCCCTGCAGCAGGGAGCGGGGATCGACCGGGGCCAGCTCCAGCTTTACAGAGGAGCCGTCCCGCAGCAACGTTTCGCTGCTCGCGGCTTGCAGGCCGATAAAACAGAACTGGAATACAATGACCAGAGCTGTCAGCAGGGGAGCGGATCGGATAAGGGTGATTCTGGACTCCGGTTCCTGCAGCCGCCCGCGGCGGGCGGCGAGGTACGTGATCGCCAGTATCATGAGCCCGATCAGCGCCAGGGTCACTGATTTATGAAGCAGCTTCCACAGCAGATCATAATATTGAAAAGCAATGAAGGCGAACCAGTAGACGAGGCTGATCACGGCCTTCCATGTCTGATGTGTGCGAATAAAATAAAAGACACACCAGGTGACCAAAACAAAATACAGGATGCTGGCCAGAGCGTGCACGTAAACGGTCATATCCTCGAAAAGCGTTATCCACAGCAGGAAAAGCAGGGTATAGAAGAGAGCGTATTCCCGGATCATCCGGGAATCCTTCCGGATTCGCGGAGCGGCGGCATACAGGAGCCCGTTCAGCACGGTGAGAATCAATAGAGTAACCCACAACTGCTGTCCTGGCGTGTCTAGAAGCCGCGCGAATAGCAGGCCGAGACTCAGGTTAAGCAGGCCATGGGACCAGAATATCTGCACACGTCCTTCCGTCCGCATCCAGCCTGCGGCAACCACCAGACACAGCAGGGCTGTCAATCCCCACCGGTCCATTAACAGGATGGAAATGATCCCTGCCACATAACCAATGAACAGCAGTGTATAGCGGATCACCGGATGTATCCGGGAGAAAGCAATCATCGGAAGAGTGAATACTAATGACAAGCCGTACAATGTCATTTCCGGAGCGGTCTCGCCCGATGCCAGTAACACAAGCCCGGTCAGCGAAATGCTTCCGATCAGGACACCAATGATTTGAATCAATCTGCTCACGGCTTTGCTCACCATCTCGCCGCCCGGCCCGGCCTTCTCATCTTTGGAGGACTCCGTGCTGCTCTCCCCGGGCTTATATGCTGTCCGATTACCCAACTGTTTCAAATAACGAAAGAATAGGACATTAGCCGTCAGGAGCAGCGCTACAAAGACAAGACCCCATACATAAAAGAGAATCGAAAAATAGCTGAAGGCAAGCTCCAGGAATCTGGCTACAACGAAGGTGGAGGCAGCAAGCGCATTGAGCGTCAGAATGGTTTTATTCAGCATGACCCGGATAAAGATATAAAACCCGGCTAAAATCGCAGCCGCCCAAATGAGATTCACCAGTGTATCCTCCAGGCCGTGTCCAAATACGCATGTGAGCACGAGCAGCGAAAGATGAAATACGATAAAGCTTATGTATTTTAGCGGTGCGGATAACAGACATCCGGTGTACGTCAGCAGGAGCACTACCAGATTGATTGCCGCAAACAGCAGTCCAATGCACATCACAGCCCGATCACTGTATGAGTAGGACAAGGCTGCCGGAAAAAAATAAAACCATAAAGCCAGATGCAGCAGCATATAGGCGATCACATAGAACGGACTATACCGTGTAATACAGGCGAATAACACGGCGGGCACGGACCAGACGAGATACAGCCAATAGCTGTCGACATGCCAGTTATACAGCTGCCCGAGCAGCGCAACGGAAGCACCGAAGGCGATGCAGCCTGCCAGCAGAAACGCATTGGAGAGAAAGGCACGCTGTACAAATGGCCTCCGGACACGCGCCAGAGCGGCGGACATGCCGTAAAAGAGCACAAGCAATCCGGCGGAAAGCAGAATTTTGGCGATCCGGTCCAAACCGCCCCAGTTGGCGGCAAAGAAATAAATAATGGCAGCCAGAATGAGCGAGATACCGAGTAGAAATCCCGTTCTGATCATATTAAAACGGAGCATATTTTAGCACAAACCTTTCTTGGGTAGGTAGTTGCCTCCATTGTACCAGCCACGAAGAGTTAATCCCATTGCTTAGGCCGCATTCTTGTCAGAATGCCTTCAACCGGAGCCCGTCAAACATAAACGGGCCGTGACCGATTCCATTCGATGTAAGGGGGTTAAATATTTCCGGTATTGACTCTCACGTTCCGTGAGCCCTTATAGTGGTTTGTGAAAGGAGGTGGCGAAAATGCCGACAAGAGTAAAAGAGACGGCGGAGATGGCCGATATCAGTTTACCGCAGGCTTGCCCAGCTTAGAGGCGGGGCTCCTGACACTGTCGAGGCGCAGAAGGCCATCGGGGAGTGGCATAGCTTTATCACCCGGTTTGGTAACTATACTCCTGAAGCCTTTAAAGGGTTGGGCGAAATGTATGTGGAGGATGACCGTTTCCGGCACAATATTGATCGCTTTGGAGAAGGGCTGGCCGTGTTCATGCGTAATGCGATGGCTATCTATGCGGATCGATATATAAAATCTATTGATTTGTAAATTTAGATTTAGAGGAGCTTGATTTTTTTTTTTTTTTTGATTTAAGATGGGGTGTATACACCCCATCTATAATATACATAACCTAAAAAAAACGCGCTAAATTGACTTATCAATAATTTCATGGTATCATCGGGTGTATACACCCGATGATATCGTTTGATAATTGAATTTAAGGAGCTTTTTATGGGCCGTCCAAACCGTTTTCAAATTATGGAATTATACCAGAATGATATAATCGCCGCTTTAAAAGGACACGGTAAAAAGATTCTAAATTTCGAAGAGATTAACGGTACTCTGTTGAAAAATGGAAATGAATGGAGATTGCCTAAAACGACTACTGCTCATGACCTCTTGGATTTCCTTGTTCATCAAAAGAAAATTTTGAGAGAAGTTAATGTGTTTGGAAACAGTCGTTATGTTTTTAAAAATAAGCAAGTAACCCCCACGGAATTCGCCTTGTCTCTTCACTCCAACTTATATTTAAGTCATTACTCAGCAGTATCTTTTCATGATTTAACAAACGAAATTGTGAAATCAATATATGTTAATAAAGAACAAACTAAAAAAGCCGGGTCTGATGTTCCACATGAAGAACTGATTCAAGAAAATATTGATAAAGCGTTCTCTAAGCCGATGCGGAAGACAAGAAGTTTCTTTGAGGTTGAAGGACAGCGTATTTATGTATTAAATGGTCGATATACGAATCGTTTAGGTGTCAAAGAGATTAATGGGGTAGCTGTGACTGATTTAGAGCGAACCTTAATTGATATTGCAGTCCGTCCGGATTATGCTGGTGGGGTATATGAAGTTGTAAGTATCTACAAACGAGCAAAGGGTCAAATTTCAGCTAATAAATTGAGGATGTATCTGCAAAAGCTGAATTACATATATCCATACCATCAGACAATCGGGTTTTATTTGGAATGTGCAGGTTTTAATGAAATCGCATTGAGGATTATGGAGTCTTTCCCCATGAAAAATGATTTTTATTTGACTTATAGTATTCCTGACCGTGAGTACTCTGAACGTTGGCGATTGTATTACCCTAAATATTTTGAAAATTAAAAAAAACAACCGTTCTCTGTTTTGAATAAAAAATGGTTGTTGCTTAAAGGTAAGTTTTACGCCAGTTCCTCGAAGGAAAGTAGGTCGTTCTGCTCTAAGAGGTTCAAGACGTAGTCGAAATAAAAATTAAAGCCTCGGTACTCATCTCTATTTAGAATACTATCCCTTAGTCTAGGTTCATCTTGCTGGTGAAATTTTCGCGTTTCCCAAACTTTAGTAAGTAAGCTGACAGGGACACGCTTAGCATGAAAACATGCTCTTAGGTGGCCAAGGGTCTCGGGGTCCTTAAAATTAACCTCAACAGATGCGCTTTCTAGTATGGTATAGATATCGTAAAAATCCCTAGGTCTTGGTTTCCCAAACTCAGTATCTTTGCCTATACGAATTAAATAATCATCCATCTGTTGACAAATAGCGCGTAGTTTTTCCAGTACAATCAACGTGGGCGTGTAAATAGGGACAAGAAACCCTTCAAATCCCTTGATGTTATCAACCATTTGAATGCTACCTGTATATTCGTGTCTGCCGAAATCAATAGTTATGTTTTTCTTTGTGTCGCTTACCGCAATCGCCTTCGCAGCCAACCAAATGGAGTTATCTCTATTTGCCTCAAATTTTTCCGGTTCAATAATTTTAAAATTGACTTCATAACCGGCCCAAAAGGCTTCAATTTCAGGGTTTGGTCTTTTCGGTTTAGCCTTTATTCTTACCTCGAACACTTGATACCCATATTCAAGAAAAGTCTTCGAAAGGACCGTTTCAATACGAATTCTAACTTGTTCCAGATTAGTGAGGCCGATATCTTCAAAGCTTAATCGCACTCATAATTACCTCAGTTTCTATGTAATATGCTTTTCATATTCGCACAAAAACTATTGATTGGGAAGAGGTTTCCGAAAAAAAGATTGTAGCGAGAAATCTGGAAACAACGGCGTGACGAGAAAAACCACCGGGAATAGGTTAGCAGCCATCCGGTGGTTTTTCGTCAGTAGTTATGAAAATCTCGCCGTGGTTGCCCACCGGCCTTTGTCTGGAATAGCCGTGATGTATCCACCATCGCGGCTATTCTTATTGTATCCAGCAAATGTTGTTCTGATGACATTATAACACCATATAGAGCCCTCTACAATTGCAGATGTAGACATCTCCAACTCCCTAGTTTTGCAGCACATCTAATCGTCTAATTACCCGGAAGCATTGATTTTACTGATGTAGCCGGGTATTTTTATT